>NZ_JARWAM010000007.1:0-301194 GCF_031451695.1 Franzmannia qiaohouensis | reverse complement strand
CCAGCACCGGTAGCGCCGCCATCGAGGCGGTCGACCACGTCGCCGACAACGCCCAGTCGCGTTTCGTCAAGGAAGCGCTCGCCGCGTCCGATCGTCCCGAGCTCGGCGGCGCCAAGATCGTCATCTCCGGCGGCCGTGGCATGGGCAACGGCGACAACTTCAAGCTGCTCGACGGCATCGCCGACAAGCTGGGGGCCGCCATCGGCGCATCAAGGGCCGCGGTAGACGCCGGCTTCGTGCCCAACGACATGCAGGTTGGCCAGACCGGCAAGATCGTCGCCCCGGACCTGTATATTGCCGTGGGTATCTCGGGTGCCATCCAGCACCTGGCGGGGATGAAGGACTCCAAGGTGATCGTCGCGATCAACAAGGACGAGGAGGCGCCGATCTTCCAAGTGGCGGATTATGGATTGGTCGGTGATCTGTTCGAGGTACTGCCGGAGCTGGAAAGCAAGCTGTAAGGAAGCCGTCAGCGATGACCGCAAAAGACCAAGGGCCCCTCGCGGGGCCCTTGGTCGTATCAGGCGGCGCTTAGCCGTTCGCTGACATACTCGAGGTGGTAGTCACTGTCGCCCAGGTAGTGGTCGAACATCACCAGATGCTTGGCGTAGTGGGACACCAGGCACTCCTCGGTCATGCCCATCGCGCCGTGCAGCTGGATGGCCTGCTCGGCGACGAAGCGCGCGGATTCTCCGCAATAGGCCTTGGCCGCGGCGATACGATAGTCGCGTTCCGGGGCAGGGAGGTCGAGGCTGGTGGCCGCCAAAATGGCCATGGAGCGTGCCTGTTCGAGGTGCAGGTGCATGTCGACCATGCGGTGCTGCAGCGCCTGGAAGGTGGATAGGGGCGTGCCGAACTGGCGGCGCTCCTTGAGGAAGGCGAGGGTCTGCTCGCAGCTGGCCTGCATGGCGCCGACGGCCTGGGCGCACAGCGCGGCGATGCCGACAGCGAAGGTGGCATCCAGGGCGGCGGCGGCATTTTCGCTGAGGCAGGCATGCTCGTCGAGCATCACGCCGTCGAGGACCAGGTCGCTGGCCGGCTGGCCATCGATGGTGGGGTAGTTGTGTCGCGTCAGTCCAGGGGTGCTGGAGGGCAGCAGGAAGACACCCAGGCGCTCGACGTCGCGACCTTCGTCGGCGATGCGGGCGGTGACCAGAACGGCTGCGGCGAGGTCTGCTCCCATCACCAGCTGCTTGGCGCCCTCGAGGCGCCAGCCGGCGCCCTGTCGGTGGGCGCTGGTAGTGACGGCGTGGATATCGTAGCGGGCATCGCGCTCCTGCCAGGCCAGCGCCAGCTGGTGTTCACCCTCGAGCAGCGGCGTCAGCCAGCGGTCGCGCTGCTCTGGGGTGGCCAGCCTGGCCAGCAGGTCGCCGGGAAGCAGCAGTCCGGCCAGGTAGGGCTCCGGGACCAGGCCGTGGCCCAGCGCCTGCATGATGATCATCAGGTCGGTGCCGTCGCCGCCCAGTCCGCCGACGCTCTCGGCGAAGGGCATGTGCAGCAGGCCCAGCTCGGCAAACGTCTGCCACAGGGGCGAGGGCTCGCGGGTTGCTGGGGGCAGCTGACTGGCGCTGCGCTCCACCGCCGGCTGGTCGGCGACCAGGCGCTCCAGCGTTTCGGCGAGCATGCGCTGCTCGTCGCTATAGGAAAAGTCCATCAGGGCTCCTTACATGCCGAGGATCGTCTTGGCGACGATGCTCTTCTGTATCTCGTTGGCACCGCCATAGATCGAAAGCTTGCGGCGGTTGAAGTACTGGGCGCTGGCGGCGGCCGCCTCACGCTGTTCGGCGTCGGCAAGCTCGGTGTCAGCGTGCAGAAAGTCGGGAAAGAAGGGCAGCGCGGCCGGTCCAAGCGCACGGCGGGTCAGGTCGCTGAGCTCCTGGCGCAGCTCCGAGCCGCGCACCTTCAGCAGCGAGCTTTCGGCGCCGGGTACACCACCGTCTCGGGCGGCGGCGATCACCCGCAGGTTGGTGACCTCGAGCGCCATCAGCTCGAGCTCCGCCTTGACCACGCGCTGGCGGAAGCTCGGCTGCTCCAGCAGCGGCCTGCCACGCTGCTGAACATGCGCCGCGACCGACTTGAGGTGGCGCAGCGCCTGCTTGGCATGCCCCAGGCCGGCGATACCGGTGCGTTCATGGGTCAGCAGGAACTTGGCACAGGTCCAGCCCTCACCTTCGGCACCGACGCGATTGGCCAGCGGGACGCGAACCTCGTCGAGAAAGACTTCGTTGACCTCGTGGGCGCCGTCGAGGGTGATGATCGGCCGGACGCTGACCCCCGGGCTCGACATGTCGATCAACAGAAAGCTGATGCCGGCCTGCTTCTTGGCCGCGGGGTCGGTGCGCACCAGGCAGAACATCATGTTGGCGTGCTGGCCCAGGGTGGTCCAGGTCTTCTGCCCGCTGACCACGTAGTGGTCGCCGTCGCGCTCGGCGCGAGTGCGCAGGCTGGCCAGGTCGGAGCCGGCGCCGGGCTCGGAATAGCCCTGGCACCACCAGTCGCGGTTGTCGAGGATGCGTGGCAGGTAGTGTCGCTGCTGCGCGTCGCTGCCGAATTTCATCAGCACCGGGGCCACCATGCTGACGCCGAAGGGCACCACGGTGGGAGCGTGGGCGGCGGCGCACTCCTCGTCGAAGATATGCCGCTGCACCGGGCTCCAGCCAGGGCCACCGTGTGCCTCTGGCCAGTTGGCGCCGAGCCAGCCGCGCTGGCTGAGCAGGTTCTGCCAGCGGACATGGTCATCGGCGGAGAGTCGCCGACCCAGCCGCACACGTTCGCGGATGGCGGCGGGCAGGGAGGTCGCGAGGAAGTCGCGCACCTCGTGGCGGAATGCCTGCTCCTCGGCGGTAAAAGTCAGGTTCATGAAGCGTTCTCCGAGGTGTCGGATAGCGCCAGGCTGGCCTGGCGATGAGGGCCGCCGAGGTGGCGGGGGTAGTCCAGCGCCTCGATAGCGAGCAGGTCGATATCGCTATGGCGATAGCTCCAGCCACGCTCGGCGAGGCGTAGGCTGGCGGCCTCCATGGCCGCGCGGGGATCGCCGCTAGCATCGCCTGCCGCGTCGCTCAGCGCGGCCAGCAGGCTGCCGCGATGGCTGACCACCACGCCTTGACGCAGCCTCTTGAGCAGAGCGGCGACGGCCTGCTGTCGCGTCGCATCGGCGTCGAGCGATACCAGCTCGGCGAGTGCCCCCTGAGTCGGCAGCACCAGCGCCAGTTCGGCGTCGAGCGCGTCGAGCTGGCTGGCCTCGCCGGCGGCGACAAGCGCGACACGCAGGCACGAGGGGGGACAGGCAGCGGCCTCTGTCCCCGGGGCGATCAGGCACGCCTGGGTCGACGCCTCCGGCGCGGCGGTCAGGGTGATGCCGGCGCGCTCGGCGTGTCGCTCGAGCTGTCGAAACAGCGGGTGCTCGCCGAGTAGCGCCAGGTGTGCAATGGCCGTGGGTTCGTCCGCTTCGGGCACCTTGTGCGGGGTGCGGGCGGCAAAGAAGGCATGGATCAGTCCTGCCCGCTGGGGCGAGTCCATGCACGCCACGAACAGCTCGCGCTCATAGCGCAGGCCGTCATCCAGGCTGTTGTCGCAGCTGGCGGCAATGGCGTCGATGCAGCGGAACGGTGAATAGAGCGCCGGAGCCTCGGCCTCGAGCCGGGTGCGGTAGTCGGCGATGGCCTCGGGATTGGCCTGGGGTGCCGGTAGCTCACCGGTCACGCGCGGGGTGAGCGTGCCGGCCAGCATCTCTCTGGCCGCTGCCAGGCCGGCGTCGAGGGGGCTCTCGGCATCGCTCAGGATATCGACAATCCCCAGCGCCAGCGCCTCCTCGGCGCTGGCAAAGCGACCGCTGGTGATCAGGTCCAGGGCCGCTGCGACGCCGACCAGCCGTGGCAGTCGCTGGGTGCCGCCGGCCCCGGGCAGCAGGCCGAGCTTGACCTCAGGCAGCCCCACCCGGGTCCCGGGCAGGGTGACGCGCAGCTGGCAGCCCAGCGCGACCTCGAGGCCCCCACCCAGGGCGGTGCCGTGGAGTGCCACGACCAGCGGCTTGGCACTCGCCTCCAACTGGCGGATGACGTCGGTCAGCAGCGGCGCCTGGGGCGGCTTGCCGAACTCGCGGATATCGGCACCGGCGATGAAGGTACGCCCGTTGGCGACGAGTAACAGGGCGCGGACTTGGTCGTCCTCGTTGCCACTCGCCAGCGCCTCGACCAGGCCTTGGCGCACGGCCTGGCCGAGGGCGTTGACAGGCGGGTTGTCGATGCTGATCACACCGATATCGTCATGTCGCTGGTAGGTCACCGGTGTCGTCATACGTCATCACTCGCAGTATCAGCAGGAAGGGGCATGGTGAAATGCATGGCGGCACTCATGGGTCGACGGCGGACGGCGCAGAGACCGCAGCTGGCCGGGCGTGGCGCTGGCTCCAGCGAGCCAGCAGCACCGCGGGTACCAGGGCAGCAAGGGCGAAGGCGAACAGCTCAGCCTGGCTGAGTGGCACCATGCCGCCACCGGGCAGCGCGAACAGCAGGCCTGCCACCAGCACCAGCCCGCGCACCACGGATTCGTAGATCATCCCCACGCCGAGCCGGCCCACGCCGATCAGGTAGCCCTGCATGGCCGATGCGAACAGCACGATGCCGATCAGCGCCTGGACGAACACCAGGCCGATCTGCAGCGGTTCGCCCTGCATGATGAGGGCCGGATTGAGCACGAACAGGAACGGAATGAAGTAGATCACGCTGCCCAGGCGCATGGCCTGCAGGCCGGTGGCCATGGGGCGTGCGCCGGCCACGGTAGCGGCGGCGAAGGCGCCCAGCGCCACCGGCGGGGTAATGAAGCTCAGCATGCCCCAGTAGAGGATGAACATGTGCACGGCCATCGGGTCCAGCCCGCCGCCCTGGATGAGTGCCGGCGCCAGCGCCACGGCCAGGAAGATATAGGCCGCGGTGACGGTCATGCCGATACCCAGCACGAAGCTGGTCAGTGCGCCCATGATCAGCAGCAGCGGTACGCTGCCCCCGGCAATATGGATGAAATCGTTGGCAATGGTGCCGGAGAGACCGGTCATCGACAGCGCGCCCACCAGCATGCCGACACCGGCGAGGATGGCGATCAGCTCGGCAAACAGCTTGGCGGCGGAGGAGAGGGTCTCGCCGAGCTCCCTTAAGCCCCAGCGGTTATGCCGAGAGAACTGGTTGAGCACCAGCAGCAGCGCGGTGGCGTAGAAGGGTGCGACCGCTTCGCGCTGCATCACCAGCAGCATCCACACCAGCAGGGCGAAGACGAAGATGAAGTACCAGCCCTCCTTGAGCGTCTGCCACAGCGAGGGCAGCTCTACGGCGGGTAGCCCCTTGATGTCGTGACGCGCCGCATAGGCATCAATCTGGATGAATAGCCCGAGGAAGTAGAGGATCGAGGGGATGATGGCGGCCAGGGCCACGGCCGAATAGGGCACGTCGAGAAACATCGCCATGACGAAGGCAGTGGCGCCCATCACCGGGGGCATCAGTACACCGCCGGTGGAGGCGCACGCCTCGACGCCGCCGGAGAACGAGCGGCCCATGCCGATACGGCGCATGGCAGGAATCGACAGCACACCGGTGGTCAGCACGTTGCTGATCACGCTGCCGCTCATTGAGCCCATCAGGCCGCTGGAGAAGATCGATACCTTGGCCGGTCCGCCGCGCACATGACCGAGCAGGGCAAAGGCAAGATTGATGAAGAACTTGCCGCCGCCGCTCTTTTGCAGCACCACGCCAAACACCAGGAAACCGATCACCAGGCCTGCAAAGGCCTGTAACGGCACCCCCATGATGCTCTCGGTGCTCATGGTGTGGTACATCGCCGTCTCTTCCAGCGACGAAGGAAAGGCCTGAATCGGCCCCGGGACGATATCTGCCACCAGCGGATAGAGAGAGAAACAGCTGACGATGATGGCGATCGGCCAACCGCCGGCGCGCCGGGCAGCCTCGATGATCAGCAGCCAGTAGGCATAGCTGGCCACGACTGCGGTGTCAGGTGCGGCGAAGGCCCAGCCGCGCTGAAGTATCGAGTCGGCGTGATAGACGAAATAGCCGCCGACGAGCAACGTGATGGCGCTGAGCAGGTAGTCGTACCAGGGCACGGGGCGTGCCTGCACGGCGGCGCGGATTGGCCATAGCAGATAGACCAGCGGCAGCAGCAGGGCCACCACGGCATAGTAGAACTGGGTTTCCAGGCCGGTGACGAAGGTCAGCCAGCCGATATTGAACAGGTAGTCCAGCGTCATCAGCATCAGCACGCTGGTGACGGCTCCGGGCAGCCAGCGGATGGGCATCGGCAGGGTGCGGATCTGGGTGATCTTTTCCTTGGCCTGCTGGGGGCTGGCGGGGGGAATGGCTGTGGTCATGGCGGCGTCCGTGAAGCAAATGGGGCGGTTTGCACCGCCCCGTGTGATCACTCGAAGATCGGCTCGAAACCGGCATCATCCAGCGCGGCGGCTCTGGCTTGCATCCAGGCATCGGTGAAGTCGTCGTCATCGCTCGGTGCATCGCCAATGAAGTCGTCCCAGGCCTGTTTCAGCACCGTCTGGCGCTCGACCAACTGCTCCTGGTGGGCTTGCATCTCATCGGTCCAGACATCGATGTCGCGGTAGTACTCGACGACCGCGTCGTGGAAGGGCACGACCCATTCCAGGTCCTGATACTCGAGGGCATAGCCCACGGCGCCCGGGGCGTTGTCCTTGTAGTCGTCGTAATTGTCCTGCAGCGCCTTGATCAGGCCATAGGCGACGCTGTCGTCGAGGTCCTGGTTGGCCACCACGATGGGATAGGGGTAGCTGGCACTGGGCACCGGGTTGTCTGCGCTGACGCCGCCTGCACCCGCGGTGACCTCGTGGGGACGGAAGTAGGGCGCTACCGCCAGCATGCGTTCCCAGCCGGCCGCATCATCCGGGTCGAGAACCGGCCAGCTGATGCCGCGCGGGCTGCTGGCCAGCTGCTGCGCCGGCGGGGTCACGGTGGTGGTGAACGAGGCGTCGACGTCACCGGCAATAATGCCGTCGAAGGAGCGGCTGTAACCGGGGAAGTCGACGCGCTCGACGTCATCCCAGGTCAAGCCACCGAAGGCGAGATAGGCCTCGGTTCCCTTGTTGAGCGCGTCGTCACCGCGGATATAGGCCACACGCTTGCCGGCCAGGTCGGCAGGGGTTTCCACGTCGAGATCGCCGGCGACGGCCAGAGAAAGCCCAAACGACGCCGTCGAGGTGGTGATGACCCGCAGCGGCTGTGGGCCCCAGTCACGGTCGGCAAACATCATCACGCCCTCGGCACCGTAGTAGCTGGCGATGCCGCAGGCGCAAAGGTCGACCCGCCCCTGCTTGAGCGGCGTCATGCGCGAGACGTCATTGTCGCCGGGCAGGATGCGCACCGATGTGCCGTGCTGGGACTGCAGCATATTGCCTATGGCGACCGCCTGGGCGTAGCCGCTGGAGTTGGTGCCGTAGGCGGTCCAGGCCATGGTGCTGGGAAGCGTGATCTCGTTGGACTGGGCCACGGCGCTAGCCAGGAGCGAGAGAGGAAGGGCGGCGAAAGCGAGTCGGCGCGTGATCTGGCGCATGCGAGGCTCCTCATGAGCGTGGGGGTGTTGGCGTTGTTGTATTTTGCTATGCGGTACTGCGTTTCAAAAACTGATTTCGATAGTAGGGAAGCTCCCCGGCCGGTGTCAAACGACCGGGCGTCATGAAGGGAGATGAAATATGCCGGGCGCTATCCAGTAACTATCTGATTTGAAATAGCTAGCGGCTCGGTGAGGCGATATGCGAGGTATGCCTGCCTGCTGCGCTAAGACGAATGTCTAACGCGATGGCGGGGGAGGCATCGGCGGGCGCTTACTCGGCAGCGCTCAGTTCACGCCAGGCGGCGTAGGTGCTGAGAAACACGCGGCCGGTGATCTCGTCGAGGAAGTGGCTGCGGTTGAGCTGGTCCATCACCGGCCCCTTGACCTCGGCCAGGTGCAGGGTGACGTCAGAGTCCTTGAGGCGCGCGTTGATCGCGTCGAGGCTCTCCAGCGCCGAGGCGTCGATCAGGTTGACCGCCGAGCAGATCAGCACCACGTGCTCGAGCTCGGGCCGGCTGGCGACCAGGTCGTAGACGGTATCCTCGAGATAGCGGGCGTTGGCGAAGTAGAGGCTCTCGTCGATGCGCAGCAGGGCGAGGTGGCTGGCGGTTTCCACCTCATGGCGGGTCAGGTTGCGGAAGTGCTCGGTGCCGGGCACGCGGCCGACCAGCGCACTGTGCGGACGGCTGGTGCGATACAGGAATAGCCCGACGGAGAGGGCGACCCCGGCGATGATGCCAGCCTCCACGCCCTCCACCAGGGTCAGCAGGATGGTCACCGCCATGGCGGCGAAGTCGCTTCGCGAGTAGCGCCAGGTCTGGCGCAGCATGTCGATATCCACCAGGGTCAGGATCGAGACGGTGATGGTCGCGGCCAGGGTGGCGATCGGCAGGTAGTAGAGCAGCGAGGTCATCGACAGGGTGACCAGGGCGATGCCGAGCGCGGCGAAGGCGCCGGCGGCGGGGGTCTGGGCGCCGGCATCGAAGTTGATCACGGTGCGCGACAGCCCACCGGTGACCGGCATGCCGCCGCTGAAACCGGCGGCGAGGTTGGCACCGCCGAGACCGATCAGCTCCTGGTTGGGCGATATCCGCTGGCGCCGCTTGGCGGCCAGCATCTGGCCCATCGAGATCGATTCGACGAAGCCCACCAGGCTGATCAGCAGTGCAGGGATCAGCAGGGCTCGCCACAGCGACAGCTCACTGAAGGGCAGGGTCAGCGGCGGCAGGCCCTGAGGAATAGCGCCGACTACCGCCACGCCGCTGGCCGCCAGGTCCCAATACCAGGTGGCCAGGGTGGTGGCGACCACCGCGAACACCGGCCCGGCCTTGGCCAGCAGGTCGGCCAGGCCTGCCACCAGGCCCAGACGGCACAGGGTGTCGCGCCCGTAGCGGCGCATCAGCACCAGGAAGCTCAGGGTGCCCAGGCCGATCACCAGCGTGGGTAAGTGGATATCGGCGAGGTTGGGGATCAGGGTGACAAGACGCTCGAGCAGCGTGAAGCCGCTGCTGTGGATACCCAGCATGCTGCCCACCTGGCTGGCGGCGATGAGAATACCCGAGGCGGTGAGGAAGCCGGAAATCACCGGATGACTGAGGAAGTTGGTGAAGAAGCCCAGCTTCATCAGCCCCATGGCGGCGAGCATGCCCCCCGACAGCAGCGATAGCACCAGCGCCGCCTGCAGATACTCCGGGCTGCCCGGGCTTGCCACCGCCGACAGCGCAGCGCCGGTCATCAGCGCGATGATCGCCACCGGGCCCACCGCCAGGGTGCGACTAGTGCCGAACAGGCAATAGACCAGCTGCGGCAAGATACTGGCGTAGAGCCCCACCACCGCGGGCAGGCCGGCGAGAATCGCATAGGCCAGCGACTGCGGAATCACCATCACCGTGACGATGATGCCGGCCAGCAGGTCGGCGCCGAACAGCCGTCGGTGATAGTGGGGCAGCCAGGCGAGAATCGGCAGGTAGCGCTTGAGCATCACGGCCCTGTGTCGGCAGGCGATAGGGAATGGCGTCGTTTGACGAACATCAGAGGTTACCGGAAATCGGCCGCGATGTTGACCGCTATGCGGCGCTAACGCGCTAACATGGGGCTTGGCGATCTTGACGCGAGGCGACCATGGCATTCGATACCCGCTACCTCGAGAACCAGCTGCTGGCGCTGCTGGCGATACCCTCGCCGTCGCTGCATACCGCTGCGATCGCCGACCATCTGGCGGATGAACTCACGCGCCTGGGACTGGTGACTCGGCGCACTGCTCGCGGTGACCTGCTGGCCGAGGCGCCGGACGGCGCAGCGCGGCGGGCGATTACTACCCACATGGATACCCTGGGTGCGATGGTGGTGCGGCTCAAGGACAACGGCCGGCTGGCGGTCAGGCCGATCGGCTCGTGGAATGCACGCTTTGCCGATGGCGCGCGGGTCAAGCTGCATGGCGAAGCAGGAGAGGTGCTGGCGACGGGCACCCTGCTGCCGACGAAGGCATCGGGACATGTCCATAACGAGGCGATCGATCGGCTGCCGGCAGACTGGGCGCATATCGAGCTGCGCCTGGATCTGGTCGATACCGCGCCGGCGGCGCTGCGCGAGCAGGGCATCGAGGTGGGCGCGCTGGTCAGCGTCGACAGCCAGCCCAGCGTTACCGACAGCGGCTTTATCAATGCCCGCCACCTCGACAACAAGGCGGCCATTGCCTGCCTGCTGACGGCAGTCCGTGCGGTCGGCCTGCCGCCCGATGTGCGCCTGGTGTTCTCGTGTGCCGAGGAGCTGGGGGTGGGCATCACTGGGGTAATGTTCCAAGGCATCGAGGAGGTGCTCAACCTGGATATCGCCGCCCAGGGCGAGGGCCAGATCGTCTGCCACCACGGGGTGACCATCGCCATGCTCGACTCCCTGGGGCCGCTGCATCCCGTTGCCACAAGGCGACTGATCGCGCTGTGCCGTGAGCAGCAGATCCCCTTTACCCGCGACTGCTTTCCCTACTACTACTGCGACGGCGACGCCGCGGCCAAGGCGGGCCTCGATGTGCGCAATGCGCTGGCCTGTTTCGGCGCCGATGCCTCCCACGGCTGGGAGCGAGTGCACCGCGACTCGCTAGTGGCGCTGAGTCGGCTGGTGATGGCCTGGCTGCCGGCGCCCTGAGCGTGGCTGATGATGTCGCCACTAATGTCATGCAACCTGGTGTAATTGGCTCAGGCAGTTATCTAATCAAGCCAGCCTCCATGAAAAAAAAGCCATCAAAAAAGACTATTTAAACTCGCCTCGTTATACGCCGTCGCCAACTGTCCCTATGCTGTTGCTACAGCGTTCGCTCATCCTGGCTGTATCACTACCTTGCAAGTGAAGGTGTGAGCCGCTTGCAGGCGACTCCCAGGAAAGGAACGCAAGGCAATGCCAAGGAGAGCGACATGGCAGCGGTATTGACGGGAGGGATTCTGTTGTTGCTGGGGATGGGCCTGGCAATCGGTGGCGTATGGCTCGCGGCACTCGGAGGAAGCTGGTTTTACCTGCTGGCTGCGCTAGGGTTTCTGGTCACCGCCGGGCTGTTGATCAAGCGACATGGCGCAGCCCTGTGGGTCTATGCCGTGGTGGTGATCATTACCCTGCTGTGGGCGCTATGGGAAGTCGGGCTCGACTGGTGGGCGTTGCTGCCCCGCTGCAGCCTGGTGGTCCTGATTGGCCTGTGGTTGTTGACCCCCTGGGTCACCCGGTCGCTTGGCACCCCCGCGACATCACGCGCCCCGGCCAGCGCTGCCACCAGTCGTTTCTGGCCGGGGTTCGATTCGCGGAGCATGGCGCCGCTGGCCGCTGTGCTGGTCGTCTCGGCGGTCGTGGCGCTGGCCTCGCTATTCACTGATCCGCACGCGGTGCAGGGCCAGCTACCCGACGCGGTGGCGAGGTCAGCGCATGAGGCGGACGCCCACGGCGATGAGGCCCAGCAGGTCGAGGGCAGCGCCGATGGCGAGTGGCACGCCTATGGCAGGACCGGGTTCGGTCAGCGCTATTCACCGCTGGACGAGATCACGCCGGACAACGTGGGCGAGCTCGAGGTGCTCTGGACCTTCAATACCGGCGATATGCGCGGCCCGGGCGACCCCATCGAGACCACCTACCAAGTGACGCCGCTCAAGGTCGACGACACGCTGTACCTGTGTACCCCGCATAGCCTGGTCATCGCGCTCGATGCCGACGATGGCAGCGAGAGATGGCGTTTCGATCCGCAGTCGCCGCAGGACATCAACCGTCAGCACCAGACCTGCCGCGGCGTGTCATATCACCCCGGCAGCGATGAGAGCGCCGATGCCGACGAGATGCACTGTGCGCGACGCATTTTCATGCCCACCGCCGATGCGCGCCTCTTGGCACTCGATGCCGAGAGTGGCCGTGCCTGCGTGGGATTCGGCGACGATGGCGCCATCGATCTGTCGGCCAACATGCCGAATTACCGGCCGGGCTTCTACTACTCCACGTCGCCGCCGGTGGTCACCCAAGAACTGGTCATCATCGGTGGCGCCATCAACGACAATGTGACCACCGACAACACCTCGGGCGTGATACGCGCCTATGATGTCCAGAGTGGCGAGCTGGTCTGGAACTGGGATCCGCGCAACCCCGAGGCAACCGATCCCATCGCCGACGATGAGTTCTATGTCGCCAACAGCCCCAACATGTGGTCGATCGCCAGCGTCGATGAAGACCTCGGCATGGTCTATCTGCCGATGGGCAACCAGCCCCCCGACCAGTGGGGCGTGGAGCGTGACGAGTTCACCGGCCGCTTCGCGTCGTCCATCGTCGCGCTCAACCTTGCCGATGGTCGGGTCGAGTGGGTCTTCCAGACCGTTCATCACGACCTGTGGGATTATGACGTGTCCTCCCAGCCCAGCCTGATCGACCTGAGCATGCCGGAAGGTGATGTGCCGGCGCTGGTGGCACCAACCAAGCAGGGCGATCTGTTCGTGCTCAATCGTGAGACCGGCGAGCCGATCCTGCCGGTGGTGGAAGAGGAAGTGTCTCAAGCCACGCAGTTGCCCGATGTCGCCCATCCCACCCAGCCTGCCTCGGCGCTCTCCCTGGAGCCAGCGCCGCTGCAGGAGGCGGCCATGTGGGGCTTGACGCTTTTCGACCAGTTGGCCTGTCGTATCGCGTTTCGCCAGCTGAACTACGAAGGACGCTATACCCCGCCGTCGACCAACGGCACGCTGGTCTATCCGGGCAATTTCGGTGTCTTCAACTGGGGCGGCATCGCCGTTGACCCGGAGCGTCAGGTCGCCTTCACCACGCCTGGCTATCTCGCCTTCGTGTCGCGCCTGATTCCACGCGACGACGACTATAGCCTTCATGTCAGCATGGATTCGCCGGGCCCGGGCATCAACGAGAACTTCGGTGCGCCTTACGCGGTGGAACTCATGCCGTTCATGTCGCCCATCGACCTGCCCTGCCAGCAGCCGCCCTGGGGCATGGTCGCCGGCGCCGACCTGCGGACCGGGGAGGTCGTCTGGCAACATCGCAATGGCACCGTGCGTGACCTCGCGCCGCTGCCGCTACCGTTCAAGCTTGGCGTTCCCGACCTGGGTGGCCCCGTGATGACGGCGGGAGGCGTGGCATTCATGAGCGGCACCCTGGACTACTACGTTCGCGCCTACGACGTGACGACCGGCGAGCAGCTGTGGGAAGACCGCTTGCCCGCCGGCGGACAGGCCACGCCGATGACCTACCGCAACTCGCAGGGAAAGCAGGTGCTAGTGGTCGTGGCGGGCGGCCATGGCTCGCTGGGCACCAAGGCCGGTGATGCCATCATCGCCTATGCCTTGCCCGAATGAACGCCGCCCTGCCTAGGGAGATGCGATATCGGATACCGCTAAGTGCCGGGCGCTGACTTGCCCGGCCAGTGGCCCTGCAGCGCCAGGTATTCGCGGCTCGGTGCGCTGGCCGCTCCCTCGGCCTTGAAGAAGGTCTTCTCCAGCATCGCCTCGCGGGCTTCCATCAGCGCCTGGGCGGCACGCATATGCTCGGCCATGACGCGGCTGGCGCGCTCGGCGTCAGCGTCGCGCAGCGCGGCGATCAACTGCTGCTGGTAGTCGTGGCCGCGCTGGCGCAGCTCCGGGTAGGGATGCTGATAGATGCGCTGGCAGACGGTGTGGTTCATCAGTAGCCGAATCGGGTAGCGACACATCAGCGCCAGCAGCGGATTGGGGCAGTGCTCGACCAGCAGCAGGTGGAATTCGAGCTCCTTGTGACGCTGGGTGTGCTCCTCCTCGAGGGTGGCCGGAGGGTGGTCGTAGTAGGCCATCACTGCCTCCAGGCCGGCGAAGGCCGCGGCGTCGAGCCGGCCGGCGATGCTCGCCACCAGCGCCGGCTCGAGTTGCTTGCGTACCTCGTAGATGTCGTGAATGGTCGGCGGACGAAAGAAGAAGTAGTTGCCGAGCAGCTCCATGCTGCGGTCGGCGCTGACCTCGGCGATAAAGGCGCCGCCCTTGGGTCCGGTACGGGTCTGGATCAGGCCCTGTGCCTCGAGGGCGCGCATCGCCTCGCGAATGGTGCCCTTGGAGGCGCCCAGGGCATCGATCAGATGCTGCTCCTGGGGCAGTCGCTCGCCGGGCGTCAGGCCATGCTCGGCGATATAGTCCTTGAGCGCCTCGGCGATGGCATGGGTGCGCTTGCGGCGCGGAGCAGCGGCGGGCGATGACGAATTCATGGCGCTTCCGGAGTGGCGTTGATCGAGGCGCTAGCCTGCCACGGCCCCCGCTCGGGGTACAGGCAGGCGGCACGATGCGAATGTTGGCCAAGTGCGTCCAGCGCAGGCGGTGCCTGGC
Organism: Franzmannia qiaohouensis; assembly: GCF_031451695.1. Lineage (NCBI taxonomy): Bacteria > Pseudomonadati > Pseudomonadota > Gammaproteobacteria > Oceanospirillales > Halomonadaceae > Franzmannia > Franzmannia qiaohouensis. Next base: position 286,798 of record NZ_JARWAM010000007.1, on the reverse strand, counting down.
GGCAGGCGTCGCGGGCCTTGGGGCAGCGCGGTGCGAAGGCGCAGCCGGGGGGCGGGTCGAGCGGGTCGGGCAGTTCGGCGGCCGTGGATTCGGCAACGATGGGCGGGCCGCCGGGTATCGGCGCGCTGCCCAGCAGCAGCCGGGTGTAGGGGTGGGCGGGCTCGCTGAACAGCAGGCGCGCCGGGGCCTGTTCCACTACCCGTCCGAAGTACATCACCGCGATGCGCTGGCTGATGGTCTCGACCACCGACAGGTCGTGGCTGATGAACAGGTAGGTGAGGTCGAATTCGGCCTTGAGCCGACGCAGCAGCTTGAGCACCTGGGCCTGGACCGAGACATCCAGTGCCGAGACCGGCTCGTCGAGCACCAGCACCTCGGGCTCTGCGGCCAGCGCCCGGGCGATGCCGATGCGCTGGGCCTGGCCGCCGGAGAACTCATGGGGATAGCGGCTCACGAACTCGGGGCGCAGATTGACCACCTCGAGTAGCTCGGCGATGCGCGCGTCCAGCGCCCGGCCCGAGAGGCCGCGCAGGTGCTTGAGCGGAGCGGCGAGGATATCGCGGATACGCATGCGCGGGTTGAGCGAACTGAGCGGGTCCTGGAAGACGTACTGGATTCGCCGCGACAGCGCGTGACGATCGTGGCGGCGCATGGCTTGCAGGTCCTCGCCGGCGAAACGCACCTGGCCGGCAGTGGGGGTGTCGAGCCCGACCAGCATGCGCGCCAGGGTCGACTTGCCGCAGCCGGACTCGCCGACGATGCCCAGGGTCTCGCCGCGCGCCACCTGCAGGTCGACGCCCTGCACGGCGTGTACGCCCGGTTTGGCCACCCCCAGCAGGCTGCGGCCACCGCCGAAGGTGCGCGTCAGCCCGGTGATGTCGAGCAGCGGTTCAGGCATGGGCAGCTCCGGTCGTGGTGCGGTTGGCCAGCGGCTTGATGCAGCGCACCTGGCGCCGGGCGTCGCTGGCGATCAGGGCGATGTCCCCCTCGCGGCAGCGCGGCTCGGCCAGGTCGCAGCGCTCGGCGAAGGCGCAGCCTTCTGGCAGGGCGTTGGCCGCCGGTGGCAGGCCGGGAATCGCCGCCGGCTCGTGGTCGGGGTCGCCGAGGCGGGGTACGCAGTCGATCAGCCGCCGGGTGTAGGGGTGGCGCGGATTGGCCAACAGTTCCTGCGTGGGACCTACCTCGACGATGCGGCCGGCGTACATCACCGCCACGCGGTCGCAGATCTGCGACACCACGCCGAAATCGTGGGTGATGAACAGCACCGCGGTGCCCTGCGACTCGCGCAGTCGCTTGAGCAGGGCCAGGATCTGCGCCTGAACCGTGACGTCCAGCGCCGTGGTAGGTTCGTCGGCGATGATCAGCTGCGGGTCATTGGCCAGCGCCATGGCGATACCGACCCGCTGGCGCATGCCGCCGGACAGCTCGTGGGGGTACTGGGCCGCGCGGCGCTCGGGGTTGGGGATCCGCACCTGGCCGAGCAGCGCCACGGCACGCTCGTGGGCGGCCTGGCGCGACAGCGGCTGATGGGTGCGAATCGCCTCGACCAGCTGCTCGCCGACCTTGATCAGCGGATGCAGGGTCGAGAGCGGATCCTGGAACACGTAGGCCACCTGATTGCCGCGCACCTTGCGCAGCTCACGGATGCCAAGGTCGAGCAGGTCGCGACCCTCGAACTCGACGCGCCCGCCGCTGATCACCCCCGGCGGCGAGGCCACCAGGCCGAGCAGCGACAGCGCGGTGACCGACTTGCCGGAGCCCGATTCGCCGACCAGTCCCAGGCACTCGTTGGGCTGGAGGGCGAAGCTCACGCCGTTGACGGCACGGTAGGTGTCGCGGCCGACCTCGAAATCGGTGTGCAGGCCGTCGACCTCGAGCAGCGCCGGTGCCTGGCCGGGCACGTGTACCGCGTCATCGACCTTGGCGTGGCGCCGACGGCGCAGGCGGGTCTGCGGCGCCGGGCGCGACAGCGCGCCGGACTTGAGGCGCGGGTCGAGGGCGTCGCGCACGCCGTCGCCGAGCAGGTTGATGCTCATCACCAGCAGGAAGATCGCGATCCCCGGCAGGGTGGCGACATGCGGGGCGTTGATGATCATGCGCCGGCCCTCGCCGAGCATCGAACCGAGGTCGGCCTGGGGCGGCTGGGCGCCGAGGCCGAGGAAGCTCAGCCCGGCGGTCTCGAGGATCATCCAGCCCACCGTGGTGGAGAGGGTGATGACGATCACCGGCAGCACGTTGGGCAGTATCTCGCTGAGCAGGATGCGCAGGTCGCCCTTGCCCGACAGCCGTGCGGCGTCGACGAACTCGCGATGCGCGATGCTCACCGTGGCGCCGCGGATATTACGTGCGAAGAATGGGATATTGACGATGGCAATGGCGTAGAGGGCGTTCATCAGCCCCGGCCCCAGCACCGCGACGATGGCCAGCGCCAGCAGGATGTAGGGAAACGCCATCAGCATGTCGATGCCGCGCATCAGTACGTTGTCGGTGCGCCCGCCGAAGTAGCCCGACACCAGCCCGATCAGCGAGCCGATGAAGGCCGCCACCAGCGAGGCGGCGATGCCCACCGCCAGGCTGACCCGCAGGCCCCACAGCAGCCGCGAGAGAATATCGCGACCGAGCTGGTCGGTACCCAGCCAGTGGCCCTCGGAGAGCGGTGGCTGCAGGCGGTTGGCGGGATTGGTGGCGTTGGGCTCGAGCAGCGGCAGCAGCGGGGTGACCAGCGCCAGCACCACCAGGGCCAGCAGCAGCAGGCCACCGAATGCCGCCAGGCGGTTGCGCGCCAGCAGTTTGAGGAATGCCATCATGCCTTGATCCTCGGGTCGAGCCAGTACTGCAGCAGGTCGGCGCATAGGTTGAACAGCACGTAGCTGGCGGCCACCACCAGCACGCCGCCCTGGACCAGCAGGATGTCACGGGTCGAGATGGCGGTGACCAGCATGCGGCCGATGCCGGGCCACTGGAACACCGTCTCGATGTACACCGCACCGCCGATCACGAAGCCGGCCTGCACGCCGATCACTGGGATCAGGTTGACCAGTGCCACCTTGAAGGCGTGGCCGAGGATCACGCGATTCTCGTCGAGGCCCTTGGCGCGGGCGGTGCGAATATAGTCCTGGCGCAGCACCTCGAGCATGTTGGAACGGGTCAGTCGCGCGATCACCCCGGCTGCCACTACCGCCAGGGCAATGGCCGGCAATACCAGGTGACGCAGCAGGTCGGGCAGGTCGCCGCCGCCGTAGATCGAGTACATGCCGCTGACCGGAAACCAGCGCAGCTCCACCGAGAACAGCAGAATCATCAGCATGCCCAGCCAGAAGGCCGGCACCGAGATACCGATCAGCACCAGCAGGGTGATGATGCGATCGGCCCAACCGTACTGGCGCACCGCCGAGACGATGCCGGCAATCACGCCGATCACCACGCACAGCGCCAGTGAGGTGCCGGCCAGGATCAGGGTCGCGCCGAAGCGCTCCAGCACCTCGTCGAGTACCGGCCGGTTGAGGTGGTAGGAGCGCCCGAAGTCGCCCTGCAGGATATTGGTCAGCCACACCCAGTACTGCTGCGGCAGGCTGAGGTCGAGGCCGAGGTTGGCGCGCAGCCGCGCCAGGTTCTCCGGCGTGGCATAGGAGCCAAGGATGGCCAGCGCCGGGTCACCGGGGATCAGCGACATGATCAAAAACACGATCACCGTCAGCCCCAGCAGCACCGGCACCGTCATCAGCAGGCGGCGCAGTACGTAGAGATGCATGTCATCACTCCGCTTGGCGTAGGCCTCCGGGCAGGCGTGCCTGCCCGGGGCTCGGCGTGCTTACGGCTTGCTGACCTCGTGGAGCAGCAGGAAGAACGACGGCTGCAGGCGGAAGCCCTCCACCGCGGCGCTGGACACCGCGTTCTGCTGCCAGTTGGCGATGAAGGCCCAGGGCGCGTCCTCGTGGACAATGGCCTGCATCTCCTTGTACAACGCAGCACGCTCGTCCTGGTCGACGCTGCGGCGGGCCTGCTCGAGCAGCGCGTCGACCTCCGGATTGCTGTAGTAGCCGGAGTTGAAGCCGCCCTGGTCGGGCATGGCCTCGCTGCGCAGGGCCAGGAACGGCAGGGTGTCCGGGTCGTTGGTCATCCACGCCATCTGCGCCATGTCGGCCTTGCCTTCGAGGCCCGGGTTGACCTCGCCGAGGAAGGTGTTCCACTCGTAGGTCTCGATGCTGACGTCGAGGCCGACATCGGCCAGGTCGGCCTGGATCGCCGCGCCCATGGGGATCGGGTCGAGCATCCCCGAGCCGCCCTCGGTGACATAAAAGGTAAGCTCGGCGCCCTCATGACCGGCCTCGGCGATCAGCTCGCGGGCGCGCTCCGGGTCATAGGGGTAGGGCTCGAGCTCCTCGTTGTAGGCCCACTCGAAGGCCGGCGGAATCGGGCCGGCGGCTACCGTGGCGGTGCCCTCGAGGATGTTGTCGACCAGCGACTCCTTGTCGATGGCGTAGTTGATCGCCTGGCGCATGCTGCGCTCGGCGAAGGGGCCCTCCTTGGTATTGAGGATCAGGAACCACAGGTGCGGGCCGGCCTGTTCGGACACCTGGTACATCGGGTCCTCGGCGAACTGGGCGACGTTGTCCGGTGGCACCTCGACCATCAGGTCGATACCGCCAGCCATCATCTCGGCGACCCGGGTGTTGGCATCGGTGATCGGCCGAAATACCACCGCCTCCAGCGCCGGCGCGCCGTCCCAGTAGTCGGGGTTGGCGCTTGCCACCACGCGGCTGTTGCTCTGCCACTCCTCGAACTGGAAGGGCCCGGTGCCCGAGGGGTTGCGGCCGAAGTCCTCGCCGTGCTCCTCCACCGCCGCCGGTGAGACGATCAGGCCGGTGGGGTAGGCGAGGTTGGAGAGGAAGGGCGCATAGGGCTCGTCGAGGGTGAAGGTCACCTCGTGCTCGCCGCTGGCCACGACGCTGTCGATGGCCTCGAAGAAGAACGCCAGCGGGAAGGAGCCGGTGTCGTGGTAGGGGTGCTCCTCGTCGAGCATGCGCTCGAAGTGAAACACCACGGCTTCGGCGTCGAAGGCGCTGCCGTCATGGAAGCTGACGTCGTCGCGCAGGGTGAAGGTGTAGACGGTGCCGTCGTCACTGATCTGCCACTCGCTGGCCAGCGCCGGCTCGACCTCGAGGGTGCCGTCGGCGTAGCGCACCAGGCCGTCGTACATGTTCATCATGATGCGGAAGTCGTTGACCGCGGTGACCTGGGCCGGGTCCAGCGACTGCGGCTCGGCGATCTGGCCGACCACCAGCACGTTGGGCGGGGTCTGGGCGGCGAGCGGGGCGCTCAAGCCGGCCACGGCGATTGCCAGGGCCGATAGCCCCAGGCCCTTGGGCAGTGCGAGGGAGCGAATCATCGTGCCTCTCCTGATGTTGTTGAGGTTGTCGTGGGTGAGCACAAGCGGCTACGCTGAAGGTGTTTTGTATTTATCATGATAAATCTCTCTAATTAGGTATGGCATAGGCGAGAGCGTGATGCAAGTGGCGAGGCGAGGCAGGTGGATATGGGGATTTGCCGAGCAAGAGGGGCACCCACAGCTGGTCGCCCGGGACTGATCCGGGGACAGGCCTGCGAGGAGGCGCTGTAAACCCGTCCCTGGGCGCTACCAACGCCACAAGTAATGCAGAGTCGAGGGGGTATGCAATGACCTACAGCATTATCGGATATGACTACGCCAGCGGTGCCCACGGCATCGCCTGCGCCACCGGCGGTCCGGCACTGGGTGCCTTCGTGCCGCATCTGCGTGCCGGGGTTGGAGCAGCAATCACCCAGGGATACAGCACCAATGTACTGGCCGCCGAACAGGGCCTGGCGGCGCTGGCTGACGGCATGTCGGTAGAGGCGGTGGTGGAAGCGCTCCAGCGTGACGACCGGGGCGCCGCCTGGCGACAGATCGCGCTGATGGATGCCCGGGGCCGGAGCGCCGGCTGGAGCGGTGAACACAACGTGCCGGTGGTCGCGCTACTGCGCGAGCCGGGCGTGGTGGTAGCCGGCAACATGCTGGCAAGTGATCGGGTCGGAACGCTGATGATGGAGGCGTATCGGCGTAGCCGCGCAAACGCCGACAACCTGGACGCTGCGCTGCTAGCGGCGCTGAACGCCGGCTGCGACGCCGGTGGCGACGCCCGCGGCACGCGCTCGGCGGCACTCAGGGTGCGGGCGCCGGGCGGGCTGCCGCTGGACCTGCGCATCGACGATGCCATGAATGCGGTGGTCGAGCTGCTGGCCCTCAAGCGGCGGGTCGACCATGATCGCGACTATCAGGCCTTTCTTGGGCGGCTGCCGACGGCCAATGACCCGCATCGTCACTGAGCGGGCATTATTGTACTAGAGACGGGAATTCGCGTGAGTCAATCGATACGTGAATGTTGAAAAATTATAATTTTTAAAACTCAATGCAGGGGCCAGGCTAGGGGCTATCCTAACAACACGCCTGATCACAAGGCCACGACACGAGATGCCCGTATGCTGAACGTCGATTCCCCGCTCTATCGCGAGCAGGTCGGCAGCGAATCAACCGCCGACCCCGCGCTCAATCACGCCTTCTGGATGCCGTTTACCGGTAACCGCGACTTTCACGCCAAGCCACGCATGGTGACCGGCGCCGAGGGGCGCTACTTCATCGATCGCCACGGCCGCCGGCTGTTCGATTCGCTGTCCGGGCTTTGGACCTGCGGCGCCGGCCACAATCGCGAGGAGATCCGCGACGCGGTCTCCCGGCAGCTGGGCAGCCTCGATTTCGCGCCGGGCTTCCAGGTCGGCCATCCGCTGGCCTTCGAGCTGGCGGAAAAGGTCGCGAGCCTGACCCCGGCGGGGCTCGATCACGTATTCTTCACCAACTCCGGCTCCGAGGCTGCCGACACCTCGGTGAAGATGGCCAAGGCATACTGGCGTCTCAAGGGCAAGCCCGAGAAGACCCGTCTGATCGGCCGCGCCAAGGGCTATCACGGGGTCAATATTGGCGGCACCAGCCTGGGTGGCATCGGTGGCAACCGCAAGCACTACGGTCAGCTGATGGATGTCACTCACCTGCCGCACACCCTGCAGCCCCAGCTCGCCTTTACCCGCGGTCAGGCCGAGACCGGCGCCGAGCTCGCCGATGCGCTGCTCGAACAGATCGCGCTGCACGACGCTTCCAACATCGCCGCGGTGATCGTCGAGCCAATGTCGGGCTCGGCGGGGGTCATCGTGCCGCCCAAGGGCTATCTACAGCGCCTGCGCCAGATCTGCGATCAGCACGACATCCTGCTGATCTTCGACGAGGTGATCACTGCTTTTGGCCGCTGCGGTGCTACCACCGGCGCCGAAGCCTTCGGCGTCACGCCGGATATCATGAACGTCGCCAAGCAGCTGACCAACGGCGCGGTGCCGATGGGTGCGGTAATTGCCTCGGGCGAGATCTTCGACACCTTCATGCACGGCGGCGGTGCCAAGCATGCCATCGAATTCCCCCATGGCTATACCTACAGCGGCCACCCGGTGGCCTGTGCCGCGGGCCTGGCGGCGCTGGAGCTATTCGAGCGCGAGCAGTTCCCGGCCCAGGTGGCGGCCATTGCGCCGCTCTTTGAAGACAAGCTGCACGCCCTGAAGGGGCGGCGGCATATCGTCGATATTCGCAACTACGGCCTGGCCGGCGCCCTGCAGCTGGCGCCACGTGACGGCGATCCCACGATACGTCCCCGCGATGCCGCGGTAGCGCTATGGGACGCCGGCTTCTACGTGCGTTACGGTGGCGATACCCTGCAGTTCGGTCCGCCGTTCTCGACCACCGGCGATGAGCTCGAGCGGCTCTTCGATGCCGTGGCCACGACCCTCGATCATCTTGCCTGAGCCCAGCGCTCAGGCAGTAATATACGTATTTCAGGAGTCAGCATGGAACAGGTTACCCATTTGATCGGCGGTGAGCGCGTCGCCGCCGAACGCTATCTCGACATCACCAATCCTTCGACAGGCGCGGTGATCCGTCAGGTGGCAGACGCCGATGGCACCACCGTCGAGCAGGCCGTTGCCGCGGCCAAGGCGGCCTTTCCCGCCTGGCGCGACACCCCGCCGGCCAAGCGCGCCCAGGTGATGTTTCGCTTCAAGCAGCTGCTCGAGGACAACGCCGAGCGGCTTACCCGCCTGATCAGCGAGGAGCATGGCAAGGTGCTCGAGGATGCGCTGGGCGAGCTCAAGCGCGGCATCGAGAACGTCGAATACGCCTGCGGCGTGCCGGAGCTGGTCAAGGGCGAGTATTCGCACAACGTCGGGCCGAACATCGATGCCTGGTCGAACTTCCAGCCGCTGGGCGTGGTGGCCGGCATCACGCCGTTCAACTTCCCGGCGATGGTGCCGCTGTGGATGTATCCCATGGCCATCGCCTGCGGCAACACCTTCATCCTCAAGCCCTCGGAGAAGGATCCCACCTCGGCGCTGGCGATCGCCGAGCTGCTCGAGGAAGCCGGCGCGCCCAAGGGCGTGATCAACGTCGTTCACGGCGGCCGCGAGGCGGTCGAGGCGCTGCTCGACGCACCGGACGTGCAGGCGCTGTCCTTCGTCGGCTCGACGCCGATCGCCGAGGCGATCTACTCCCGTGGCTGTGCCAACGGCAAGCGGGTGCAGGCGCTGGGTGGGGCCAAGAACCACGCCGTGGTGCTGCCCGATGCCGATATCGATAACGCCGCCAATACCCTGATGGGGGCCGCCTACGGCAGCTGCGGCGAGCGCTGCATGGCGATCTCGGTGGCGGTCTGCGTCGGCGACGAGACCGCCGAGCGGCTGATCGAGGCGCTGCGGCCCAAGATCGACGCGCTGAAGATCGGTGCCGGTACCCAGCCCGGGCTCGACATGGGGCCGCTGGTTACCGCCGAACATCGCGACAAGGTGCTCGGCTTCATCGATGACGGCGTGGCCGCCGGCGCCGAGCTGGTCGCCGATGGCCGTGGCCTGACCGTGCCGGGCCACGAGCAGGGCTTCTTCATCGGTGGCTGCTTGTTCGACAAGGTCAGCGCCGACATGCGCATCTACCAGGAGGAGATCTTCGGCCCGGTACTGTGCGTGGTCCGGGTCGACAGCCTGGATGCGGCCATCGAGCTGATCAACGCCCACGAATACGGCAACGGCACCTGCCTGTTCACCGGCGACGGCGAAGCGGCGCGGCGCTTCGCCGACCAGATCCAGGTCGGCATGGTGGGTATCAACGTACCGCTGCCGGTGCCGGTGGCCTACCACAGCTTCGGCGGCTGGAAGCGCTCGCTGTTCGGCGACCTGCACGCCTACGGCCCCGATGCGGTGCGCTTCTACACTCGCCGCAAGGCCGTCAGCCAGCGCTGGCCGGCGCCCTTCGAGAAGACCCACGCCGAGTTCACTTTCCCCTCCGGCGGCAGTTGAGCCGCCCGCGCTGCATTGGCGTCTCGCGGGGCGCCCTGTCGTAGGACAGGGCGCCCCGCGTGCGTCTACGGCCTAGGTCGATGCGGCCAATGTCGTAGCAAGAAACATCCATGATTGCCGATATTCTGCATGACTCGACAATAATAAGCGGGAGTGAATATGGGCAAGCTAGTGTGCGCAGGGGCGTGTCTACTGCTAATTGCCGCCGGGTGGCTGGGGGCGTCGTTTCAGGCCGCCTGGGCATTGGCGCTGGCGCTATTGATGGCGGCACTGGGGGGCGCCGGAGTGATGCTGGCGAGGAGCTGCGCGGTCTATGCCGCGGGCGAGGAACCGGCCTCTGGCGGGAAGTCTGGTGCGTCGCCGCTGGCCGACTACCGCTCGCTCAAGGCGATGGCCTATCGTCTGATGGGTCGCGCCAGCCGCACGGCGATCGCCTCGGCCGAGGTGTCGCACCATGCCGATCGCATGGATCAGCGGCTGGCGCGGCAGGACCAGGTGGTCAAGGAGGCGGTGGCCAGCATGCAGGCGATCACCGCCGCTATCGAGCAGGTCACCCGCAGCGCCCAGCAGGTTGCCGAGCTCGCCGGGCAGTCGCGGGTCTCCAATGCCGCCAGTCGTGATGCCCTGACCCAGGTGATCGAGGAGATGCGCGCCCTGGCGGCACGCTCCGAGGAAGCCCTGGGACTGTTGACCACGCTCAGCACCAAGAGCGAGAGCGTGCGCCACGTGACTGCGCTGATCGAGGATATCGCCGAGCAGACCAACCTGCTGTCGCTGAATGCTTCCATCGAGGCGGCCAGGGCCGGTGAACATGGCCGTGGTTTTGCGGTGGTGGCCGGCGAGGTACGCCAGCTGGCGGGCCGCACCTCGGACGCCACTCGTCAGGTCGAGAGCCTGGTCGGGGAAATCGGCGACAGCAGCCAGCGGGTGGTGGAGACCATCGGTCATCTGATGCAGCGGGTCGGCGATCGGGCCCGGGAGGTCGAGACGGTCGGCCAGCAGCTCGCTGATGTTACCCAGCACGTCGACAGCGTCGAGTCGCAGATCGGCAGCATCGCCGAGGCGATGGCCGATACCAATGGCCACAGCCAGCAGATCGCCACCACCCTGCAGCAGCTGGACGTCGACACCGCGGCCAGCACCCGCGACATGCATGACTTGGCCGAGCAGGCGCGCGCGCTGATGGATGCCGCCGAGGGCGTCGACGGTGAACTCGCCCTGCAGCGCCTCAACGGTCGCCATCAGCAAGTGCTGCAGGCTGCGCGGCGTAGCGCCGAGCAGATCGGCAAGCTGTTCGAGCAGGCCGTGAAACGCGGCGAGATGAGCCTCGAGCAGCTGTTCTCCGAGTCCTATGTGCCGCTGCCCGATACCCGGCCGGCCAAGTACCAGACCCACTATGATCAGTTCACCGACCGCCATCTGCCGGCTATTCAGGAGCCACTTCTCGAGGCCCTCGACCTGGCCTACGCCATTACCTGCGATCGCCGTGGCTATGTGCCGACCCACAATCGTCGCGTCAGTCAGCCAGCCACCGGCGACTATCAGCATGATCTACACTACAGCCGCAGCAAGCGCATCTTCGACGATCCAACCGGCCGCCGCTGCGGGGCACACCAGAAGCCTTTGCTACTGCAAACCTACAAACGTGATACTGGCGAGGTGATGCACGACCTGTCGGTGCCGATCTTCGTGCAGGGGCGCCACTGGGGCGGTTTTCGCATCGGCTACCAGCCTGCAGGGGGAGAAAACGTATAGGGAGACGCGGCATGTACAGGCAAGGAACGCCGCGGAGGACGGTCGGATCACGGCTGGTCGGCAGCCTGCTGGGGCTGCTGCTCGGGGCGGCGTGGCTGCCGGCCCTGGCGCATGATATCCACGTGCTGGCGTCCTACCACCAGGGCAACCCCTGGACCGATGATCTGGTCGCGCATATCGGGGCGGCGGTGGAGCGCCGCGATGACAGCTTGGCGCTAAGCGTCGACTATCTGGATGCGCGGCGCATCGATGAGAGCGAGGCCTTTGCGCTGCACCGTTCGCGTCTGGCCGGGCGTCTTGCGGCAGCGCCTGCCGAGTATCTCATCCTGCTCGACGACGCCGCCCTGCGCTTCTATCTCGACTTCCCGCAAGCGCTGGGCAATCCCCGCCGCGTAGTGGCCGCAGGCATCAACGACCCGGCGCTGTGGGGAGCGGCGACCTATCACGGCGTGCGCCTGGTGGCCACCCAACCGGTGGAGCGGCGCTCGCTGGCGTTTCTGACCGAGCTGTTCGGTGCGCCGTTGCCGCTGCTGGTGCTGGGGGACCGTACGCAGGTGGGGCGCAACCTGACCCGATCGATGCTCGAGGCAATTGACGCCAATGAGCAGGTCGAACTGTTCGACGTGCTCTGGGAATGGAGCCCCGAGCAGGTGACCGAGGCATATCGCGACGCCCCACCTGGCACCCAGGTATATCTGGTCGAAGGTCAGACCATGGGGGCGTCCGATATCGACGCCGAACGGCGCACCTGGTTGAACCAGTTGGAGGCGCGCGGCATTGCGGTCTTCTGCCACCTGCCGTACCAGATCGCGCTGGGCTGTGACGGTGGCGCGGTGCTGGATATCGAACGGGTAGCCCAGCTGCTGGTCGACTCGCTGCTCAGCCACGCCCACGACCAGCTGCCGGTGATACAGGAGGTAGGCAGCTACCGCTATCTACTCGATGCCCGCTGGCGCCAGCGCGCGGCGGGCCGCGATGATATCGAGTGGCTCAACGTCGAGCGCTATATCAGCGCACGTGCCGGCATGTCCCGCCAGCTGCAGTGGCTGGTGGCTGGGCTGGCTACGCTGCTGCTGGCGAGCCTGGTGGTGCTGGGCTGGCTGCGCTGGCGGATGCTGCGGCAGCGCCAGCGGCTGCTGGTCGACCGACGTACCGGCCTGCACACCCGCCAGGCCCTGGAGGCGGCGGCGTTGGCCAAGCCCGAGCGGGTATTCTCCGGCTGGCTGTTCATGCTCAAGGCACCTCAGCTGCATGATTTTCGCCAGCGGCTCGGGCATGAGGCCGCCTGGTCATTGATGCGCGGGCAGCTGGCGCTGATTCTCCCGCGCCTGCCAGAGGCGTGGCAGCTCTATGTGAACCCCGACCTTACTCTGGTGGGTCATATCGACAGCGACGCCGAGGGCGACCCTGAGGTTCAGTTGGACCGGCTGCTGGCGGCGCTGCCGCAGCTCGATGGCGGTCATCGCCGCCTGGAGTGGTATGCCTGCCTGGTGATGTGCCAGCCGCGGTTGACCAACCTGCCAGCCTACCTGGCGGCGCTGGAGGATGGCATGCATCAGCTGGGGCGCGAGGGCTGGCAGCGGCCGTTGGCGCGGGTCGCGCCCTACGACGAATCGCGGGGCAGTCGCTATCGCAAGCTCTCGGATGCGCTGCGCGAGGCCTTCGAGTCGCACAGCGAGCAGTTCTATCTGCTGATTCAGCCCCAGTTGGCGCCGCGTGACGCTCGTCTGGTGGGCGGCGAACTGCTGGTTCGCTGGCGCCATCCTCATCTGGGCGAGGTGATGCCCAGCGAATTTCTGCCCATCGTCGATGCGCTGGGGCTCAACGACGCTCTCGACCGCTGGGTGATGGAGCAGGGCCTGTGCTGGTTCGAGGCATGCCGCCCCAGGCTTCCCGAGGGCTTCGTGGTGGCGGTCAATATCACCCTCAGTACGCTGGGCCGCGACGACTTTCTGGCCCAGCTGGGCCAGATCATCGAGTCGCGGCAGCTCGACCCGGCGTGTATCGAGCTGGAGATTACCGAGCACGCCAATTTTCACGATCTCGGCGATATCGATCGGGCCATGACCCGGCTGAGAGGCCTTGGCGTGCGACTGGCGCTGGACGACTTCGGTACCGGGCATACCGCCTTCCAGCTGCTCCAGCGGCTGCCGCTGAATAGCGTCAAGCTCGACCGTGAGCTGCTGCAGGCGTCAGGACAGCATGGTCGCGCCCGGGATGCCTACTCGGCGCTGGTGGGTTTCTGCCAGACACTGCGGCTGGGTATCGTCGCGGAGGGTGTCGAGACCGAGGAAGAGGCGCAGTGGCTGGTATCGATGGGCATCGAGGTGGTGCAGGGCTTCTATTTTGCGCGACCCATGCCTTTCGATGATTTCCTCGTGCGCTACGGCAAAGGCTAAAGTTTTGATTGTCCCTGCCGTTAACTAATATTACAAGATATTTCCGGGTATGCTTAAGGATCGCGAGATGCGGCCTGACTGACACTCGATGTTACCTTTCGGCGCTGTCAGGTGCGCCGTTCGTCATGGTCACCCTGCTGGAGAAGGCCGGCCGGGATTGTTAACGGAGTCAGCATGTTCCAGGCCGCGAAAAGCGCCAAACTGGCACTCGACAGCACGCTGCTGGGAGATTCGCTCGAGGCGCTGTTTGCGCCGGCGCAGTTGATCGACGATGTGCAGTGGGTGAGTGGGTTTGCCGGCCCCTCTCTGCAGCGTTTGCTGCACGTACCGGCGCTGCGCGAGCGCGGCCCGCAGCGTGACGCCCTGGGCAAGATGCCCGAGCTGGCCCTGGCCTGGCGACGGCTGGCCTGCGGCGAGGTCAGGCTGGGCGACTGGCTGCCTCAGCATGACGCTGAGTGGGCGGCCTACAGCGATTTCGTCAGCTTCGTGATGTATGCCAGTACCCTGATTGAGCTCCACGAAAAGCCCTCACTGCGCCGCCTCCAGCACCTGCTGGGGCTGGCTGCGCTGCGCCTCAAGCTCGACCCGCTGATTCACCGCCAGCCCGAGCTCGCGGTGCGTCTGGGGATCATGATCGATACGCCCGGCTATCTGGTGGCAGTGGAGATCGCTGCCGCCTGCCAACTGCGCGTGGCCTCGGTGCGCAACGCCATCTCGCGGCGTGAAATGATCGCCGACCCGGCCCACGGCGTGCCGGTGGATGCAGCGCTGGACTGGATGGTGCAGCGCCGTGGCTTCCTCTATCCGGTGATCAACGCCATCACCCCGGGGCGGCGCATCAACGGCCGCCTGGCCAATCAGTGGCTGCTGCAGGACCCGCGGGTGGAGCAGCTGCGCCGCGTCACTCGGCTACGCATGATGCAGTGGCGGGTGTTGGGCTCTCAGCGCTGCTTCGGGGTCAACGAGCAGGGGCTGCATCACTGCCTGGTGACGCTGCCGGCGAATGATCCCGATGGGCTCGCCGCGGCCGGCCTCAAGGCACTGGAGGATCGCTCCGACGACAGTGCGGTGGCGCTCTACCGGCAGAGTTTCGCCGCGGCGGTGGTCGGCGATGGTGCCGGTGAGGCGCCGATCCACCAGGGCGTGGTGCCGACCATGCAGGCGCTGGATACGCTACTCGACTATCTCGCCGATGCCGCTCAGGCCGCCCGCGGCGCGCCGTCCGATCTGCCCTGCCAGGCTGACCAGGAGTAGAGCGCCAGGCCGATCCAGATGAGTACGAAGGTCGCCAGCTGCAGCGGCGTGATCGTCTCGCCGAAGATCAGCAGGGCGATGAAGAACTGAATGGTCGGGTTGATGTACATCAGAAAGCCCAGGGTTGCCAGGCGCAGGCGGCGTGCGGCCCCGGCAAACGCCAGCAGGGGCAGGGCGGTGATCACTCCGCTGGCGATCAGCAGCCAGGTATGGCGTGCCTCGCCGAGGAAGTGCGAGACCTCGAGGTGGGTCAACCAGCCGAGGGCCAGCAGTGCCAGCGGCAGCAGCAGTAGCGTTTCGACGAACAGTCCTGACAGACCATCCAGCGGCACCTGCTTGCGCAGCAGGCCGTAGGTGCCGAACGAGAAGGCCAGTACCAGAGTAATCCACGGTAACTCTCCCAGCCCAACCAGTTGGATGGCGATGGCCAGGCTGGCCAGGCCCACCGCCACGCCCTGTAGCGGCGCCATTCGCTCGCGCAGCACCAGCATTCCCAGCCCCACGTTGACCAGCGGCGTAAGAAAGTAGCCGAGGCTGGCCTGCAGCACCTGACGGCTCTCCACGGCGTAGATATAGATCGCCCAGTTGAGGGCGATCAGCAGTGCGCAACCGAGCACGCGGCCCAGTCGCCGCGGTTCGCCCAGCGCCAGGCGTACCGGCGTGAAGCGGCCGAGCACGGCGATCAGGCCGAGCAGGAACAGGCATGACCAGACGATCCGGTGAATCAGGATCTCCCAGGCCGGCACGCCGTCGAACAGCGCGAAAAACAGCGGGAAGCAGCCCCACATGGTGTAGGCGCCGAGCCCGAACAGGGTCCCCTGGGTAGCCTCGCTGAAAGGGGTGTGACGAGTGTGGGACGTCGGTGGCATGATGACCTCGAAAGCAAAGCGCTAATCTATCATAGCCGTGCCAAAACCCCAGGCCTGCGGGATGCAAGGAGGTGCTTAGTGTCAACGCTGCGAACCACCCTGGTGCAGTGCGATCTGCGCTGGGAGGCGCCGCTGGACAACTGCCGAATGCTCGAGCAGCTGCTCGGCGAACTGGACGCGCACGACACCGACCTGATCGTGCTGCCGGAGATGTTTGCCACCGGCTTTACCATGAACTCGCGTGAGATGGCCGAGCCCATGGCCGACAGCCAGAGCGTGGCCTGGCTGCGCGAGCAGGCTCGCCAGCGCGGCTGCGTGGTGACCGGCAGCGTCGCGGTGGTCGAGGCGGGGGAGTACTACAATCGGCTGATCTGGGCGCGTCCCGACGGCACTCTGAGCCACTATGACAAGCGCCATCTGTTTCGTATGGCCGGCGAGCATGAACGCTACGCCATGGGCGAGCAGCGGGTAGTGGTGGAACTCAACGGTTTTCGCGTGCTGCTCAGCGTCTGCTACGACCTGCGCTTTCCGGTCTGGCTGCGCCAGCAGCCCACGCCCAGCGGATTCGAATACGATGCGCTGCTGTGCGTGGCCAACTGGCCGGCGCCACGCCGCCATCCCTGGCGTACCCTGCTGCAGGCGCGTGCCATCGAGAACCTGTGCTACGTGGTTGGCGTCAATCGCGTCGGCGAGGATGCCAAGGGGCTCGCCTATGCCGGCGACTCGATGCTCGTCGACTTCAAGGGCGAGGCGCTGATCGACGAGCCGCGCGATCGCCCCTTCCTGCGCACTGAGCATCTTGAGCGCCAGGCACTGGAGGACTTTCGCCAGGCCTTCCCGGCATGGCAGGATGCGGACCCCTTCACCCTGCTCCATGAGACCCCACGCTAATGCGCCTCGACAAGTTTCTCGCCGATACCACCGACCTGACCCGCAGCCTGGCCAAGAAGGCGCTGCACCGCGAAGAGGTCAGCGTCGATGGCCAGGTGACCAAGAACCCGGCGACCCAGGTCGATGCCGACAGCGAGGTGCGCTGGCTGGGCCGGCGCCTGGCGCTGGTAGGACTACGCTATGTCATGCTGCACAAGCCGGCCGGTGTCGAGTGCAGCGCGCGGCGTGGGCTCTACCCGCTGGTTCGCGAGCTGATCGAGCTGCCCAACGTCGAGCGGCTGCAGACGGTGGGGCGCCTCGATGTGGATACCACCGGCCTGGTGCTGCTCAGCGACGACGGCCAGTGGTCGCACCGCGTGACCTCGCCCAAGCGCCGCTGCGGCAAGGTTTATCGGGTCACCCTCAGCGATGCGCTGGAGGGTGAGGCGCTGGCCGAGGCACAGCGCGACTTTGCCGAGGGCATACTGCTCGACGGCGAGGAAAAAGTGACGCGTCCGGCCGAGCTTGCGATGCGCGCGCCGCGCGAGGCCGAGCTGACCCTCTATGAGGGCAAGTACCATCAGGTCAAGCGCATGTTCGCGGCCATCGGCCACCACGTCGAGGCGTTACACCGCGAGTCGGTGGGGCCGCTGGCGCTGGGTGACTTGGCGGTGGGGGAGTGGCGTGAGCTGACAGACGCCGAAGTGGCCGCCTTCTAGCCCTCGGGAGACGCCGCGTTGGCGGCCCAGGTGGCGCTGCGGTCGCGTCCCTGGTGCTTGGCCTGGTAGAGCGCCTTGTCGGCCAGGCCAAGCAGCTCGCCGGGGTGCCGGGCATGGCACGGATAAGTCGCCACCCCGCAGGAGAGGGTGATGCTGGGCAATCCAACGCTGCCATGCTGCAGGCTCACGCCGCGTGCCCGCGCTACCAGTTCGGCGGCGCGGCTCTCTGCCTGCTCGGTGTTGGCGCCCGGCAGCAGGGCGACGAACTCCTCGCCGCCCAGTCGGCAGACCACGTCGGCGCCGCGGAAGTGCTCCTGCAGCAGCAGCGCGATGGTCGCCAGTACGCTGTCGCCCGCCTCGTGACCGTAACGGTCGTTGAACTGCTTGAAATGATCCAAGTCGATCATCACCAGCGACAAGGGCGTGCCCTCGCGGTCGGCACGGGTCGCCTCATGCTGCATCAGCTCATCGAAATAGCGGCGGTTCTTGAGGCCGGTGAGAGGGTCCGTATAGGAGTAGCCCTCGAGCTTGTGCACCAGTAGGTCGAGTTGCGCGGTACGCGCCCTCACTTGTGCCTCCAGCTGATGGTTGAGGCGTGCCAGCTGGTACTGGGTGTTGCGATAGTGCCACAGTGAGATCCCCACCATGGCCAGCGAAAAGGCCAGCAGTCCCAGACTGACCGGCACCTTGCGCCAGCCGAGCAGGCCATGAGCCACCGCCATGTCCACCAGGAGCAGGATGGCCATGAGGGTGAAGGCGACGATGATCCAGCGCTGCTCGGTGTCGAGGTGGGCGACTCGCCAGCCGGCCAGGGTCAGCATCAGCGGCAGGGTCATGGCCAGCATCAGGTCGAAGGGCGGAAAGGTGCTGGAGACGCTCACCAAGCCGCTGAGGATGCCCCCCAGAGCGCCCACCAGGTAGGCCAGATGCAGCTGCCACAAGCGCTGCATCCAGCGGCGTGGCCATCCCTCCAGCCAGTGCGCAAGCAGCAGCCCCATGGCCACGGGGAGGGTGAAATAGCCGCTGGCGGCGATGCCATCCCATAGCAGCGGCCGGTTCAGCATCAGCTGACTGGCCTGGGTTTCGGCGAGAATCATGCTGCCAGCGGCCAGTGAGAAGAGCGCGACGGCGGCCAGGCTTCGGCGCTGAGTGCCGATCGCCGCGAAGGTCGCCGCCAACAGCGCCAGCAGCAGCGAGAAGGCGCTGATGATCACGTCGTGCAGGGAGCGCTTCACGACCATGGCCAGCACGTCCAGGCGGTCCATCAGCTTGACCTCTCCCCAGAGGCCGATATCGGTGTAGTTGGAGAAGACCCGGACGTGGAGGGTCCTGCCGGCGAAGTCCTCGGGTAGCTCGATCATGTGCCAGGGCCAGCCGGCGAACGTGCCGCGGCCCTGGTCATCGAACTCGCCGTATTGATAGAGCGGCTCGCCATCCAGGAAGAACTGGGCGATGAGATCGATGCTGTAGATGTAGATGACCGGATCGCGCCACTCGCCATCCGGCAAGGTGGTGCGCAGCCATAGGTGCTGCTGTCCCGCTCTCCCGGGGGGATTGGAAGGGAAGCCGATCTCCTGCCAGTCCTCGGCGGCCTTGTCGTGGCGCCATATCGGCCTGCCCGAGGCATCGAGCGGAGAGTCCCCCCAGCGCCACTCCCAGCCGGAAAGGTCCTTGGGCGGAGCAGTCGCTGCCGAGGCGCTATGGGTCAGCAGCAGGCAGAGCGCGGCCAGCAGCACAACCAGGATACGAGGCATCGGGCACCCATCGACTAGTGGCGTAGCGCCGAGTATAGGCGAGGGTTCGAGCCGAGTCGCGGTGACAGAGCTATGCACCTTCGACGTTAGGCATCAGCCCGGCCGCGGCCACCAGCGCCTGGGTGTAGGCGTGGCGCGGTGCGGCGAGTACCTGTTCGCAGCTGCCCTCCTCGACGACCTCGCCCTCCTTGAGCACCATCACCCGGTGGGCGACGGCCCTGACCACCGCCAGGTCGTGGCTGATGAACAGATAGCTCAGCCCGCGGCGCGCCTGAAGGTCGCGCAGCAGCTCCACCAGCTGCTTCTGCACGGTGCGGTCGAGGGCCGAGGTGGGTTCGTCGAGCACCACCAGTTCAGGCTCGAGGATGATCGCCCGGGCCACGGCGATACGCTGGCGCTGGCCGCCGGAGAACTCATGGGGGTAGCGTGCCGCACAGTTGGCCGGCAGACCGACCTCCTTGAGCGTGGCCTGCACTCGCCGTTCGACCTCGTCGCGACTCAGCTCAGGATGATGGAAGCGCAACCCTTCGCTGATGATCTCCGACACCGGCAGACGCGGCGAGAGCGACCCATAGGGATCCTGGAAGACGACCTGGAAGCGCCGACGGCGGCGGCGCAGGTCGTTACCGCTGAGGCGGTCCAGGCGCTCGCCCTCGAACACCACGTCGCCTTGGCTGGGCGTCATGCGCAGCAGCGCCATGGCCAGGGTGGTCTTTCCCGAGCCGGACTCGCCGACGATGCCCAGGGTCTCTCCCCTGGCCAGCCGCAGTGACAGCGGCTGCACCGCGACGAACGGTGGCGGGCGACGCGAGAACAGTCGCTTGGGGCGCGAGAAGGCCACGCTCAGGTTCTCGGCGCTGAGTAGCGGCTGGCTGCCGGCCGGGGCCGGGCGACCCTCGGGCTCGGCGTCGAGCAGGGTGCGGGTATAGGCGCTGCGCGGCTGCTGGAAGACGTCGGCCACCGGGCCGGTCTCCTGTACCTGGCCCTGGTAGAGCACGCACACGCGGTCGGCGTGGCGGCGCACCAGGTTGAGGTCGTGGGTGATGAACAGCATGCCCATGCCGTGGTGGTCGCGCAGCTCGGCGAGCAGCGCCAGGATCTCCTGCTGAACGGTGACGTCCAGCGCGGTGGTCGGCTCATCGGCGATCAGCAGCTCGGGGTTGTTGGCGATCGCCATGGCGATCATCACCCGCTGGCGCTGGCCGCCGGAGAGCTGGTGGGGCCAGGCGTCGAGCAGTTCGTCGGGGCGTGGCAGCTTGACCTGCTCGAGCAGCTCGCGGCAGCGCGCCCGGGCAGCGCGTCCCGAGAGGCCCTGATGCAGGCGCAGCGTCTCGCCGATCTGGCGAGCCACGGTATGCAGCGGATTGAGCGAGGTCATCGGCTCCTGGAAGATGAAGCCGACGCGGTTGCCGCGCAGCCCCTGCCAGTCACGCGGCTTCATGCGCGACAGGTCGGTGTCGCCGAGGGAGTAGCTGCCGCTGATCCGCGCATTCGGGGGCAGCAGGTGCATGGCGCCCAGGGCGCTGACCGACTTGCCCGAGCCGGATTCACCGACCAGGGCCAGGGTCTCGCCGCGGCGAACCTCGAGGCTCAGCCGGTCGACCACGGTGACATCGTCGAAGGCGATGCTCAGCTCGTCGAGGCGCAGCAGGGTGTCATCAGGCATGAGCCTTGGTCCTCGTATCGGTGCCTGGCTGGGCGCTGGAGGCGTGCTGGATATGGCGCGGGTCGAAGGCGTCACGCAGCCCCTCACCGATGAATACCAGCAGCGAGAGCATCAGCGACAGGCTGACGAAGGCGGTGATGCCCAGCCACGGCGCGTGCAGGTTGTTCTTGCCCTGGGCCACCAGTTCGCCCAGCGACGGAGCCCCCGGCGGCAGGCCGAAGCCCAGGAAGTCGAGGGCGGTGAGGGTGGTGATGGCACCGGTGAACAGGAACGGCACGAAGGTCAGGGTCGCGACCATGGCATTGGGTAGCACGTGGCGCCACATGATCAGTCTCGACGGCAAACCCATGGCCTTGGCCGCGCGCACGTATTCGAGGTTGCGCGCGCGCAGGAACTCGGCGCGTACCACGTCGACCAGCCCCAGCCACGAGAACAGCAGCATGATGCCCAGCAGCCACCAGAAGCCGGGCTGCACGAAGCTGGCCAGGATGATCAGCAGGAACAGCACCGGCAGCCCCGACCAGATCTCGGTGAGACGCTGGCCGATCAGGTCGGTCTTGCCGCCGAAGTAGCCCTGGATGCCGCCGATCACCACGCCGGCCACCAGTGAGCCGGCGGTCAGCACCAGCGCGAAGGCCACCGACAGCCGAAAGCCGTAGATCACCCGCGCCAGCACGTCGCGGCCCTGATCATCGGTGCCCAGCCAGTGCTGGGCATCCGGCGAGGCCGGTGAGGGCCGCATCATCTGCATGTCGAGGGTCTGGTAGGAGTAGGGGATCGGCGGCCACAGCGCCCAGCCGTGGGTGTCGATCTGCTCCTTTACGAAGGGGTCGTGGTAGTCGGTGCGGGTGGGCAGGAAGCCGCCGAATTCGGTCTCCGGGTAGTCGACCAGCAGCGGCACATACCACTGGCCGTCGAACTGCATGACGATCGGCTTGTCGTTGGCGATCAGCTCGGCAAACAGGCTGACCACGAACAGTGCCATGAAGATCCACAGCGAGACCCGCGCGCGACGGTTGCGGCGAAACACCTCGAGCCGGCGCCGGGTGATCGGCGAGAACTGGGGGGAGAGTAGTGACATCGGCTCAGGACTCCCGGGTCTCGAAATCGATACGTGGGTCGACCCACACATAGGTCAGGTCGGAGATCAGCTTGAGGATCAGGCCGATCAGGGTATACAGGTAGAGGGTGCCGAAGATCACCGGATAGTCGCGCTGCATCACCGCCTCGAAGCCGAGCAGGCCGAGCCCCTCGAGGGAGAAGATGACCTCGATCAGCAGCGAGCCGGTGAAGAAGATGGTGATCAGTGCCCCGGGCAGGCCGGCGATGATGATCAGCATGGCGTTGCGGAACACATGGCCGTAGAGCGTGCGACGGTCGCTGGCGCCCTTGGCCCGGGCGGTGAGCACGTACTGCTTGTGGATTTCGTCGAGGAAGCTGTTCTTGGTCAGCATGGTCAGGGTGGCAAAGCTGCCGATGGTCATGGCCACCACCGGCAGCGTGATGTGCCAGGCGTAGTCCTTGATCTTGCCCCACGTCGAGAGCTCGTCGAAGTCCGGCGAGGTCAGCCCGCGCAGCGGGAACAGGTCCCAGTAGCTGCCGCCGGCGAACAGTACGATCAGCAGGATGGCGAACAGGAAGCCGGGGATGGCATAGCCGACGATGACCAGGCCCGAGCTCCAGACGTCGAAGCGCGAGCCGTGATGCAGT
The DNA here is from genome assembly GCF_031451695.1 of Franzmannia qiaohouensis. Taxonomy (NCBI): domain Bacteria; kingdom Pseudomonadati; phylum Pseudomonadota; class Gammaproteobacteria; order Oceanospirillales; family Halomonadaceae; genus Franzmannia; species Franzmannia qiaohouensis. Next base: position 264,400 of record NZ_JARWAM010000007.1, on the reverse strand, counting down.
GCCTTGCGAATGCCCAGCGGGATCGAGATCAGGTAGACCAGCAGCGTGGTCCATAGCCCCAGCGAGATAGACACCGGCAGGCGCTCGATCATCAGCTCCACCACCGGTCGGTCGCGGAAGAAGCTGTTGCCGAAATCGAAGGTGGCATAGTCGCGCAGCATGCCGACGAAGCGCACGTGGGCGGGCTGATCGAAGCCGAACTGCGCCTCGAGCTGCTCGATGAAGCGTGGGTCGATGCCACGGGCGCCGCGCGACTCGTCGCGGGTCACCACCTCGGCGCCGCCCATGTCGAGGCGCGTGCTGGCCATGCTGTCGACGCCTTCGAAGCGCGCCAGCATCTGGTCGATGGGGCCGCCCGGGGCGGCCTGCACGATGATGAAGTTGAGTAGCATGATCCCCAGCAGGGTGGGGATCATCAGCAGCAGTCGGCGCAGTGTATAGCTAGCCACGAGGCATCCTTCCGGTAGGCGTTGCGTCAGCGACGGCGCACGCGACGGTTGATCTCGGCTTCACGTTCGGCATCCACCCACCAGGCATCCAGGTCCATGCCGTACTTGGGGTAGGGTTCCGGCCAGTCGAACTTGTCCCACACCGCAATGCGCGTCTCGCCGGAGTGGTAGTGGGGAATCATCGCGAACTGCCACAGCAGCACCCGATCCAGGGCGCGGGTCAGGGTGTTGAGGGTCTCACGGCTGTCGGCGCGGATCAGCTGCTCGACCAGCGCGTCGACCACCGGGTGCTGTAGGCCCATCAGGTTGCGGCTCTGGGGCACCTCGGCGACCGCGCTGGTCCAGAAGTCGCGCTGTTCGTTACCCGGGTTGTTGGACTGCGGGAAGTGCGCCGTGGTCATGTCGAAGTCGAAGCTGCGCAGCCGGTTGAGGTACTGGTTGATATCGACGATGCGGATCGATGACTGCACGCCGAGGCGCGCCATGTTGCGCAGCATGGGTTGCACTACCCGCTCCAGCCCGCTATCGAACAGCAGCACCTCGATGCTCAGCGGGCGGCCAGTCTCGGCATGGCGTAGCACGCCATCCTCGACCTCGTAGCCCGCCTCGCGCAGCAGGTCGAGGGCCAGGCGCAGGCGCTCGCGCAGATTCTCCGGGTGCTCGATGGGCACCGGCTCCTCGAACAGGCGGTCCGGCAGTTGATCCCGGAACGGCTCGAGCAGCTCGAGCTCGGCCTCGCTGGGCAGGCCCTCGGCGGCCATCTCGGAGTTCTGGAAGAAACTCTCGGTGCGCTTGTAGGTGTCGTAGAAGATATTGGCATTCAGCCACGGGAAATCGAAGGTCAGCGAGAGCGCTTCGCGTACTCGCGGATCGCTGAACTTGTCGCGGCGAAGGTTGAAGACGAAGGCCTGCATGACCGAGGGATTGACGTCGGGAATCGCCAGCCGCTTGACCAGGCCGTCGCGGTAGGCCGGGAAGTCGTAGCCGATGGCCCAGGTGGCGGCGCGGGCATCGGTGCGGTAGTCCATCACCCCGGCCTTGAAGGCCTCCCAGGCGATATCGCGGTCGCGATAGTAGTCGTAGACCAGGCGATCGATATTGTAGCGTCCGCGGTTGACCGGCAGGTCGCGGCCCCAGTAGTCGTCGTCGCGTACGTAGGTGATGCTGCGCCCGGGCTGAACTTCGCCGATGCGGTACGGGCCGGAGCCTGGGTGACGGTCGAGGGTCGGGGCGCTGAAGTCGCGGCTTTCCCAGTAGTGCCTGGGCAGCACCGGGAGCTGGCCAACGATGAGCGGCAGCTCGCGGGAGTCATTGCTGGCGAATTCGAAGCGCACGGTATGGTCGTCGAGGGCCTCGACGCTCTGCACCTCGGCATAGTAGCCGCTGTAGAAGGGGTTGCCCTGTTCGATCAGCAGCTCGAAGCTGAATGCCACGTCGTGGGCGGTGACCGGCTCGCCGTCCTGGAAGCGCGCCTCGCGGCGGATGTCGAACTCTACCCAGTAGCGCTCCGGGTCGAGGCGAATGCCTTCAGCGAGCAGGCCGTAGAGAGTGAACGGCTCGTTGGGGTTGGCTTCCAGCAGCGTGTCGTAGATCTGCGAGATGCCGACCGCGGCGGTGCCGCGGATGATGAAGGGGTTGGTCGAGTCGAAGCTCGAGCCGACCGCCGCCCGGGTCATGCTGCCACCCTTGGGCGCCTCGGGGTTGACGTGGGGGAAATGGCTGAAGTCAGCGGGTAGTTCGGGCTCGTCGTAGAGCGCCAGGCCGTGGACGGTGGGCACGTCGTCGGCCTCGGAGGCGGTGTCCGGCAGGCCGCCAGGCTCGGCGTCCAATGGCTCGGCGGAGGTGTCGCTGGGCGGCGGCGCATCCGCCGGGGCCCCGGGCAGCTCGGCGCTGGCCAGGGGAGCGAGAGCCAGCACGGCGCCACACAGGGCGATCAGCAGCCACGGGCGTAGAGCGGGGCGACGAGGTAGGGCGATCGACATCGAGACATCCTTGGACATGTCGCACAACGGTCGCGGCAGCGCCGCGACCGCTAGCATGGCAGTAGCATAACGCAAAGGTGTCAGTCGCTCGGCGTTTTGACAACTCCCCTGGTCCAACGCCTTTCAACCCTGATCCCAGGACCGCCGCCAAGGGGCTAGTTGGCGGCCAGGGTGCTCTGGGGAACCTGCAGCGTCTGGCCCTCGCGAATCACGTCGCCGTTGAGGCCGTTGTAGTCGCGTAGCTCGGCGACGCTGGCACCGAAGCGCGAGGCGATCGCCGACAGGCTGTCGCCGCTGCGTACCACGTACTGCTCCCAGCCAGTCGGGCCGTCGCCTGGGGCGATGCTGTCGAGGCCTGCGACCAGATCCTCATGGCGGTCCACCGGCACCAGCAACACCGGCGAGTGGTTGGGCGAGATGGTGCCCTTGAGTAGACCGGGATTGAGCGCCTGGAGCTCGTCGCGGCTGACCTTGGCAAGCTCGGCGGCGCGGGCGAGGTCGACGGGCTGCTCGATATCGACCTTGGCAAAGGCAGGTGTATCTTCGATATCAGGCAGCTCGACGGCGTAGCGCTCGGGGTCGTCGATGATGGTGGCGATGGCCAGCAGCTTGGGCACGTAGTTCATGGTTTCGCTGGGCAGGCGCAGGTGCCAGTAGTCGTCTGGCTCGCCGCGAGCGGCGGCGGCACGACGCGCGTTGTTGACGGTGCCGGCGCCGGCGTTATAGGCCGCCATGGAGAGCTCCAGGTCGCCTTCATACCACTCCTCGGCCTGCTGTTCGAGGTAGTCGAGCGCCGCGCGGGTCGAGGCAACCACGTCGAGGCGACCATCATAGGCGCCGTTGCGCGACAGGCCGAGGGCATCGCCGGTGCCGGGCATGAACTGCCACAGCCCGCTGGCCCCGCGATGACTGCGAGCGGCAGGATCGAAAGAGCTTTCGACAAACGGAATCAGGGCCAGCTCGCCGGGCAGGTCGCGGGCCTCGACCTGCTCGGTGATCCAGTGCAGCCAGGGCCGCGCCCGCTCGGTGATCTCGGCGATGTTCTCGGGGCTCGAGCGATAGTACTCGATCCACTCGTCGATGCGTGGGTCGTGGCGCGCGTCCTGCAAGGCGAAGCTGTCGCGCAGGCGCGCCCAGGCATCCTGAGGGGTGGCAGGCTTGAGCGCCAGGGCGTGCCAGAAGTTGAGCTGAGCGGGCTCAGGCGCCGAGAAGCCGCGTGGGATCTCGTCGACGCGATACTCCGCGGCCGCACCTGCGGCGCTCAGGGTGATGGTGATACACAGCAGGCTGCCCGCCAGGCCCATGGCCAGGCGGCGCGTGGTTCGGTAGGTCATGTTGAATGTTCCTCTGGGGCGCTGATGACGGCGTCCATAAGCATCAGAAGTTGTCTTTCCAGGCGCGCAGGGTGGCGAAGGTGGCCAGCGGAGAATCCGTTGCTCCGTGATGCGCCGCGGTGGCTTGCAGGGCCGGCTCGCCACTGCGCAGGAAGGGATTGATGTCACGCTCGGTACCGAGGTGAGAGGGTAGCGTCGGGCGATCCTGGTCGCGCAGCGCCTGGCACTGCGCAATCACCTCGTCGAGCCGGGGATTGTCGGGGTCGGCGGCCTTGGCGAAGCGCAAGTTGGCCAGGGTGTACTCGTGGGCGGCGAAGACCAGGCTGTCGTCGGGCAGTTCGGCGAGCCGCGTCAGCGAGGCGTGCATCTGCTCGGGGCTGCCCTCGAAGAGTCGCCCGCAGCCACCGAAGAACAGGGTGTCGCCACAGAACAGCAGCGCCGGAATGCCGGCGGCGAAGTAGCTGATATGGTCGAGGGTGTGCCCCGGGGTGGCGATGACCTCGAAGCGGCGTCCGAGCACGCTGCACTGGTCGCCGTCGGCCAGTACGCTGTCGACGCCGTCGATGTCGGGTGGGCCGTAGACATGGGGGCCATAGCGCTGCTTGAGTTCGCCGAGTCCGCCGGTGTGATCGTGATGATGATGGGTAATCAGTATGGCATCGAGGGTCAGTGCTTCGCGCTCGATGAGTTCGATCACCGGGGCGGCGTCGCCGGGATCGACGACCACGATGCGCTTGGCGTCGCTCTGGCGCATCAACCAGATATAGTTGTCGCTCAACGCCGGAATTGGTGTCACGCTCAGCATTGGTCACTGTCCTCGGTGGCGGTCGGTCATCGCTGACTTAACCCGTCAGGCAGCCCACGTTATAGTCATGAAACGTGCAAGAAATTCCGCTAATCGAGCGCTGCCTCGGTGCAGGATCGCTACAAAACCCGCTACTTTGGAGGTAACCTCTGGCGCTGTCAAATTCGGATATAACGATACAGTTGGCGCAGCTGGTGCGTGAAGGCCGCCGCTACTGGTCGTCGCCGGACGGTCAGGCCCACTGGCAGGCCGAGCGTGCCTGCATCGGGCCGGTCTGCGAAGCGCTGTTCGGGCAGCATAGCCTGGAGCTGGGCATTGGCCCGCCGCTGTGTGACATGTCGCCGATCCATCATGCGCTGCGCTGGTCACCGACCCGCGAGCTGGCCGAGCAGTCGCAGACGCTGGTATGTCTGCCGCATGCGCTGCCGTTGCCGGATGCCACGCTGCAGCTGGTGGTGGTCCATCACCTGCTGGAGGTGGTGGCCGAGCCGCACCATGTGCTGCAGGAGGCGGCCCGGGTTACCGCCGACGGCGGCGAGCTGATCATCTTCGGCTGGGACCCGGTCGGCGTGTCGGGCTTGTCGCGGCTGCTGTCGCGGCGCCGTGAGCAGCTGCCGTGGCGCGGCCATTGGCGCACCCCCGGGCGGCTGCGCGACTGGTTGGCGTTTGTCGATTTCGAGATCGAGCGGGTAGACTACTGCGGCTTTCATCTGCCGGGCAGCCTGCCGCGCAATGCCACCCTCGAGACCCTGGGGCGGCGCCACAACGTGCCGCTCGGCGATACCTTCATGATCCGCGCGCGGCGCCACTCGCAGCGAGCCCAGATCCAGCGCCCACGGCTCTCGCTAAAGGATGCCCTGGGCGGTGCCTCGCTGGGCCACGCGACCCGGGTCGGCCGACACGCCAACAGGAAAACGCCCCTTGAGTGATACCGCACTGCCCAGCGTAACCATCTATACCGACGGCGCCTGTCGCGGCAATCCTGGCCCCGGCGGCTGGGGTGCGCTGTTGATCAGCGGCGACCATGAAAAGCCGCTCAACGGCTATGAGGCCAGGACCACCAACAACCGCATGGAGCTGATGGCGGCGATCATGGCGCTGCGCGAGCTCAAGCGCGAATGCCGCGTGGCGCTGTGGACCGACTCCGAGTACCTGCGCAAGGGGATCACCGAGTGGATCCACGGCTGGCAGAAGCGCGGCTGGAAGACCGCCGCCAAGCAGCCGGTCAAGAACGCCGAGCTGTGGCGTGAGCTGCTGGCGGAAACCCAGCGCCACCGCATCGAGTGGCACTGGGTCAAGGGCCATAGCGGCCATCCGGGCAACGAGCGCGCCGATCAGCTGGCCAACCAGGCCATCGATGCCAATGCTGCCGGCTGAGCGCTGCCCGCCAACCATCTGAGAGGACCGCATGCGACAGATCATTCTGGATACCGAAACCACCGGCATCGATCCCAAGGAAGGCCATCGGCTGATCGAGATCGGTGCGGTGGAGATGGTCAATCGCCGTTTTACCGGCAATACCTACCATCAGTACATCAATCCCCAGCGCGACATCGAGCTCGAGGCGGTGGAGATACACGGCATCACCAATGAGCGGGTGGCCAATGAGCCGCTGTTCGCCGAGATCGCCGATGATTTCTGGGCCTTTATCGCCGGCGCCGAGCTGGTGATTCACAACGCTGCCTTCGACGTGGGGTTCATCGACCATGAGCTGAGCATGCTCAACGCTCAGCGTGGCACGCCCACGCTGGGTCCGGTGGCCGACCACTGCGCGATCCTGGATACCCTCAAGATGGCGCGGGACCTGCACCCGGGCCAGCGCAACAATCTCGACGCACTGTGCAAGCGCTACGAGATCGACAACGCCCAGCGCGTGCTGCACGGCGCGCTGCTCGACGCCGAGATCCTCGCCGAAGTCTATCTGGCGATGACCGGTGGCCAGACGGCCCTGAGCCTCGATGCCTCCAGCGCGGGCGGTGATAGCGGCACGGCGAGTGGTGCGGTGGGGATCCGTCGGCTGTCGTCGGAGCGTCAACGCCTGGCCACCGTGGCACCCAGCGAGGCGGAGCTGGCAGCGCACTTCGCCAAGCTCGATGGTATTCGCCAAGGTGCCGGTGAGTGCGCCTGGGATTCGCTCAGCGGCTGGCCGGCCACGCCACAGGAGAGTGGCTGATGCTGCGTCGTGAGCTGCCTCGCGGGGTATCCAGCGGCTACCTGCTGTGGGTGGCCCAGGGGCAGGTTGCCGAAGGTGAAGGTGGCACGCCGCTGCTCGCCGCCCAGGCCTGGCGCGAGAGCGACCTGCCGCTGGGCTACTGGCACGACGTGCCGGTGGCGCTGCGCCTCGGTGACGCGCCTGACCCGCAGCACACCTGGCATGCCGGGCGCGACTGGCTGGCACGGCTACCCGAAGGCTGGTTTGCGCTGCTATCGACCGCGCTGCAGGTGGCCAACTGGTGGCGTGATCACCGTTTCTGCGGGCGCTGCGGAAGTCCCTCGCGGCATCTATCCCACGAATTTGCGATGCACTGCGACAGCTGCGGCCACCGCAACTATCCGCGTATCTCGCCGTGCATCATCACGCTGGTGACCCACGGCGATGCCATGCTGCTGGCGCGCAGTCCACGCTATCCGGCGGGGCGCTATTCGACACTTGCCGGGTTCATAGAGCCTGGAGAGTCCGCCGAGGAGGCGGTGCGTCGCGAGGTGTTGGAGGAGGTCGGGGTCAGTGTCGGGCGGATCAGCTACTACCGTAGCCAGGCATGGCCGTTTCCGCATGCGCTGATGCTGGGCTATTTCGCCGAGGCGGCCAGCCGGCGGATTCGCATCGATGAGCATGAGATCGCCGATGCCGCCTGGTTTTCGCCGCGGCGCTTGCCGCAGCTGCCGCCGCACTACTCGATCTCGCGGGCGCTGATCGAGTCGCACCTGCGGGCGGTGGCCAGGGGCGACGGCTGAGCCCGCCGACGGCGGGCTCGGGGCGCTCAGCGGTTGGGGAACAGGCTGGTGAGCTTGGTGGCCAGCATGACGTTGCCGGTGGCCTTGAGCTTGCCGGTCATGAATGCGGTCATGCCGTTGATCTCGCCGTTCATCACGCCCTTGAGGGTGTCGGTGGTCATGGATAGCGTCACCGAGGGGTCGTCGTGCTCGCCCTGCTGGACATCGAGGCTGCCATCCTTGACCACCAGATAATAGTCGTCGGCATCGCTGAAGTTGAACTGGAAGACATCGTCCATGCCTGTCGCGGCCTCGGCGTCGAAGCGTTGCTGGAGCTTGTCGATGATGGGGTTGTCCATGAGGGTGTCCTGTGCTGAACGTGCGCGAGTTAGTAGCGCTGCGGAAAGTCCGGCAGCTATCATGAGCGTATTTAAAACGACCGTTTAAGGCAAGTACCGCGGCCGTGCCGGGATAGCCGTCCAGGCAAACGATAAAGTCACCATGGCCACTGGTACCAGCACTTTGACGAGGCCAGCAGATTTGATTGAGGAGAGTGTCTTGAGCGACGGGATTGGCGACATCTTGCTATTCGTACTCCAGTGGCTGGTGCTGCTGGGGATCGTGGCGGCGTTGGTGGTGGCCGGGCTGGCGCTGCTGGGGCGGGCGCGGCAAACCGGCAGCGAGCGCAGTCGTCAACTGCGCATCGATGAGCTCAACGGCCACTATCGGTCGCGCCGCCAGCGTCTGCAGCTGGCTCGCTTGGCGCCAGCTGAGCGCAAGCGCTCGATGAAGACGTGGCGTCGCGAGGAGAAGCAGCGCCGCAAGTACGGCGATCAGGCACTGACCGGCAGCGTCTGGGTGATCGAGTTCCACGGCGATATCAGGGCCTCGGCCACGCCGCGTCTGGCCGAGGAGGTCTCGGCGCTGCTGGCGGTGGCCGAGGCGGGCGATGAGGTGGTGGTGTTGCTGGAGTCTGCGGGAGGCTTGGTGCACGCGTATGGTCTGGCGGCGGCCCAGCTCGATCGCCTGCGTGATGCGGGCATCGCCACGACGGTATGCGTCGACAAGGTGGCAGCCAGCGGCGGCTACATGATGGCGTGCACCGCCCAGCAGCTGCGGGTCGCGCCCTTTGCCGTGCTGGGCTCGATCGGTGTGGTGGCTCAGCTGCCTAACGTGCATCGCCTTCTCAAGCGCCACGATATCGATGTCGACGTGATGACCGCGGGGCGCTACAAGCGCACCCTGACGGTATTCGGCGAGAATACCGAGGAGGGGCGCGAGAAGTTCATCGAGGACCTCGAAGGCATCCACGGTCTGTTCAAGGAGTATGTGGCGGCGCGTCGGCCGCAGCTCGACATCGAGGCGGTGGCCACCGGCGAGATCTGGTACGGCAGTGAGGCAGTGCAGAATGGACTGGCCGATGAGGTGGGCACCAGCGAGGCCTATCTGCTCGAGCGCATGGCCCAGGCCAGGGTGTTCAAGATCAGTCTCGAGGCGCGACGAGGGCTGGGTGAACGCCTGGGGCTCGCCGTCTCGCAGGGCGTCGAGCGCGGCGTCGAACGCACCCTGGAGGCGCTCGACGCCAGTCGTTGGCTGCGACGCTGAGTTGTGTGGCGGTTGAGTGGTGTCAGGGTCAGGTGCGATACAAGGCGGCGAGGGTGTCGATGACACGCCGGGCGTGATCGCCGTGAAGCGAATAATATATCGTCTGCGATGCGCGTCGGGTGCTGACCATGTTTTCACGGCGCAGGATCGCCAGGTGCTGCGACAGCGCCGATTGGCTAAGGCTGAGCTTGCCATTGAGCTCGGAAACCGACAGCTCGCTGTCATCGAGCAGGCAAAGAATGCGCAGTCGGTTCTCGTTGGCCATGGCCTTGAGCAGGCCGGTGGCATCGGCAAGGGTCGAGTCGCCGGCATCGAGCAGCTGGGCGGCGGCGTGGCGAGTGCTCATGGTCATCTCTCCTTATGGGGCGAATCTTGTTGTAGTGCTGGACGACACCGGAATCAGCGCTATCTAATCATTTAGTAAATGTTTAAGCGCTTCGCCACCCCTTCGGCAACAATAAGTTAACGCTGAATCAATGCTTCTTTGTAATCTGTTGGTTTACTTGCGTTTCCATTGCGTTATTGTCAACAATTGTGCGCGGCTTTGGCCTAATAGCCGATGGTATGAGAGAAATGCAGGCGATTAACTTCTAGAGTGTCAACAATTCGTTGCCAGCCCCGGGAGCCCCCATGAGTCGCTATTCCTCCGTCTATCGCCACGCCATCGACCAGCCAGCCCAGTTCTGGGGCGAGCAGGCCCAGCGTATTCCATGGTTCACGCCACCCACCACGCTGCTCGACTATGACGCACAGGGGCATGCCCGCTGGTTCGTCGATGGCGAGATGAACACCTGCTATGCGGCGCTCGACCACCACGTCGAGAATGGCCGTGGCGACCAGCCGGCGGTGCTGTGGGACTCACCGGTCACCGCCAGCAAGGCGCGCTACAGCTATCGCGAGATGCGCGATGAGGTGGCGCGGCTGGCCGGGGCGCTTGCGGGGCTTGGCGTCAGCAAGGGTGACCGGGTAGTGATCTACATGCCGATGGTGCCCGAGGCGCTGATGGCGATGTACGCCTGCGCGCGTCTGGGGGCGGTGCACTCGGTGGTGTTTGGCGGGTTCGCCCCGCACGAGCTGGCGGTGCGCATCGATGACGCCGAGCCCAAGGTGGTGCTGGCCGCTTCCTGCGGCGTCGAGGTCGACCGGGTGATCGCCTACAAGCCGATTCTCGATGCGGCGCTCTCGCTCAGCGAACATCGTCCCGAGGCCTGTGTGATCCTGCAGCGCGACGTGGGCGAGGCCGAGCTGGGGGCGCTGGATCATGACTGGCGCACGCTGGTGGCCAATGCCGCGCCGGCAGACTGTGTGCCGGTCAAGGCCAGCGACCCGCTGTATATCCTCTATACCTCGGGTACCACCGGCAAACCCAAGGGCGTGGTACGCGACAACGGCGGCCATGCGGTTGCGCTGCACTACTCGATGGAGGTGGTGTACGGCATGCAGCCCGGCGAGGTGTTCTGTTCGGCCTCGGATGTCGGCTGGGTAGTGGGGCACTCCTATATCGTCTATGCGCCGCTGCTGGCCGGCTGTACCACCCTGGTCTATGAGGGCAAGCCGGTGCGCACGCCGGATAGCGGGGCATTCTGGCGGCTGATCGAGGAGTACCGGGTCAAGGTCTTCTTTGCCGCGCCCACGGCGTTTCGCGCGATCAAGAAGGAGGACCCGGAAGGGCGCTGGCTGGAGCGTCATGACATCACTTCGCTGCGCACCCTGTTCCTGGCCGGCGAGCGCCTCGACCCGCCGACCTTCCACTGGCTTGAAGGCCTGCTCGAGGTGCCGGTGGTCGACCACTGGTGGCAGACCGAGACCGGCTGGCCGATCGCTGCCAACCTGCAGGGCCTGGCGCCGATGCCGACCAAGGCCGGCTCGGCGACCTATCCGGTGCCGGGGTTCGATGTGCAGGTCCTCGACCCCGAGGGCGAGCCGGCCGGGGTGGGTCAGCAGGGCGCGGTGGTGATTCGCCAGCCGCTGCCACCGGGCTGCCTGACCGGCGTATGGCGCGATCCGCAGCGCTTCCACAGCGCCTATATGGCGGCCTTCCCCGGCTATTACCTGACCGGTGACGGCGGCTATTTCGATGCCGACGGCTACCTGTTCATCATGGGCCGCACCGATGACGTCATCAACGTTGCCGGCCACCGCCTCTCCACCGGCGAGATGGAGGAAGTGGTGGGTGCCCACCCGGCCGTCGCCGAGTGTGCCGTGATCGGTATCCACGATGCGCTCAAGGGCCAGGTGCCGGTAGGGCTGGTGATTCCCAAGGACGGCTTCGATGGCGATGAGGCGGCCCTCGAACAGGCCCTTATCGCGCGAGTCCGCGAGCAGATCGGTCCGATTGCCTGCTTCCAGCAGGTGCTGGTGGTGCCACGTCTGCCCAAGACCCGCTCGGGCAAGATCCTGCGCAAGCTGCTGCGTACCATCGCCGACGGCGAGCGCTTCGGAATACCGTCGACCATCGACGACCCCGGTAGCCTCGAGGATGTCCACACGGCAATGTGCGAGCGCGAGCTGGGCCAGGCCAGCCAGGCGCGCCAGGGCTGACCGCGCCGCCGTCAGCCGGTATACTAGGCTCACAGACGACGCCACGCCCCGCGTGGCGTCGTGCCGTTCCATGAGGGTTCCCTCACCCCTCGATCACAAAAAAGGTGCTGCATGTTCCATCTCTCCCCGCGCCAGGCCCGGCGCTGCCTGCTGGCGATGGTCAGTTTCCACGTGCTGGTGATTGCTACCAGCAACTATCTGGTACAGCTGCCGTTTACGCTGTTCGGCTTCCATACCACCTGGGGCGCGTTCAGCTTTCCGTTCATCTTCCTCGCCACCGACCTCACCGTGCGGCTGTTCGGCAAGGCCCAGGCGCGGGCCACCATCACCCGCGTCATGCTGCCGGCGCTGCTGATCTCCTATCTGGTGTCGGTGATCTTTCCCCGCGGCAGCTTCGCCGGCCTCGAGGGCCTCGGCGAGTGGAACCTGTTCGTGGCGCGCATCGCGCTGGCCAGCTTCATGGCCTACGTACTCGGCCAACTGCTGGACATTCATGTCTTCGACCGCCTGCGCCATCTCAAGGCGTGGTGGGTGGCGCCGGCAATCTCCACGGTGTTCGGCAACCTGGCCGACACCATGGCGTTTTTCTCGATCGCCTTCTACCACAGCCCCGACCCCTTCATGGCCGCCAACTGGCTGGAGATTGCCTGGGTCGACTACGTCATCAAGCTGGCCATCAGCCTGCTGTTCTTCCTGCCACTGTACGGCGTGCTACTGGCCTGGCTGAGCCGCCGGCTGGTCGACTGGACCGGCCACCGCGACCTCGCACCGAGCGCCGCTGGCGAGGTTCGCTAGGCGCCGCCCAATGATTTAAAGGAGAGCCCATGAGCGTTGAATTGCACGCAGTTGATACCGGCGGAGAGGGGACGCCGCTGGTGGTGGTGCATGGCCTGATGGGGAGTGCCGACAATTGGCGCTCCCACGTCAAGCAGTGGCATCGCAAGCGTCGCGTGGTGGCGGTGGACCTGCGCAATCACGGACGCTCGCCGCACGCCGCGGGGATGCGCTATGCCGAGATGGCCGACGACCTGCTGGCCTGCCTCGAGCGACTCGGCATCCAGCGCTGCCATCTGCTTGGCCACTCGATGGGCGGCAAGGTGGTCATGACGCTGGCACGGCAGGCCCCCGAGCGCGTGGCCTCGCTGATCGTCGCCGACATCGCGGCGGTGCGCTATGGCCACGGTCACGATGCCATCTTTGCAGCCATGCACCACGTCGAGGCGCATGCGCCGAGCAATCGCCGCGAGGTCGACGCGCTGCTCGCCGAGCACGTCGAGGACAAGGGGACGCGGCTGTTCCTGGCCACCAACCTGGCGCGTGGCGAAGATGGCCGCATGGGCTGGCGGCTGGGCCTCGAGCACATCGAGGCGGCCTACGAGGCGATCCGTGACGTGCCGGACGGCGAGGGTGCCTATCCGGGGCCGGCGCTGGTACTGCGCGGAGGGCGCTCGGACTACGTCAGCGATGCCATGCTGCCGGGGCTGCGCGAGCTGCTGCCCCGCGCCGAGGTGGTCACCCTCGACGCAGGCCACTGGCTGCATGCCGAAGCGCCTACCGACTTCCAGGCCGCGGTCAACGACTTCGTGGCGAGCGTCGAAGGCTGAGCAGCGCCTCAGTCCAGTGGCTGAACCTCGAGGCGGTGGCTGTCGCCGCCGATGAAACGGCCGAGGATCTTGTAGGTATCGACGTCGAACTGCGGCGTCTGCTGTGCCAGCGCGGCCAGCGACGCCGCGCTGAGGTCGCTCACGCTGCCCAGGTAGCACCAGTGGTCGACCAGATGCCACTGCTGCATGCCGCCGGGATGATGCTCGCCGAAGGCCACCCGACCGGGCCACGGCCAGTGCTGGACGCGTAGCCGCTCGAGGGCCTCTCGGGCCCGGGCATCATGCTGATGCGGCGACTCCTTGCCGCAGCAAGCGCCGGCGCAGCGCCCCAGCTGATGTGCGAAACAGGCGCCTTTGCCGTGTTCGAGCCCCAGCCTGCGTGGACACAGGGCATGGTTCTCGGCGATCTGCTTGAGGGCCAGGCGCGCATCGCGGGGGTGGCGAAAGAGCCCGTACAGGGCGCAGCTGGCACGCCCGTCCAGGGCGTCGCCACTGACCAGCGACGGCGCCTGCTGCTGGGCTGGCCACTGCCAGCTGACCAGTCTGCCGCGGCGTCGCAGCTGCCGGTTCATGATCGGCATCAGCGTCTTGACCAGGCGCGCCTCGAGCAGCTGAGCGCCGAGGTCGCCGGCGGTTTCCTGCCAGTCGATGTCCTGAATCTGCTGTACCAGACGCATCTCCCGCTCGCTATGGCGGTCGGCGCTGAAGTGGCTGAGTACCCGGGCGCGCAGGTTGACGCTCTTGCCGACGTACAGCGGCAGGCGGTTGTGACCATAGAAGAGATACACCCCGGGGCGCGCGGGTAGCGCCCGCAGCGCAGCGGGGTCGAGATGGGTGGGAAGGCTCGCCTGACGCCGCTGAGCGACGCACAGCGCGTCGATATGCTCGCTGCCGTGCTCGGCTTGCCAGTGCTGCCACAGTGCCAGCATGGCGCGGGCATCGCCTTCGGCACGGTGGCGTGAATAGCCGCTCAAGGCGTGGCGCTCGAGCAGCGCATCGAGATTATGCTGGCGCTCGTGGGGCGCCAGTCGGCGCGACAGCTTCAATGTGCACAGTGTGGGGGCAGTGAAGCGGCGGCCGGCGCGTTCGAACTCATTGCGCAGGAAACCGTAGTCGAAGCGCGCATTGTGCGCTACCAGGCAGGCGTCCTGAAGCCATGCGAAGAGCTCGTCGGCGAGTGCCTCGAAACGCGGGGCGCCCGCCACCAGTGACGCATCGATGCCGGTAAGACGGCTGATGTGGGCAGGGATCGGCTCGCCGGGATCGACCAGGGACACGAAGCGGTCGACCTCGTGTCCATCGACGACCTTGATGGCGGCAACCTCGGTGATGCGGTCTCGGGTGGTGCGGGTACCGGTGGTTTCCAGGTCGAGGAAGATCAGGGTGTTCATGGTACCTCGGCGATGCTCAGGGCGCGTGGAGGTCTACTGCCAGACGTTCGAGCGGGTGGCGGGTGTCGATATGACCTCGCTCGTAGAGATAGTTCTGCAGCGTCGCATAGCGCCGTGCATCCAGTGCCGCCGGACGCAGCGCCAGGCGGCGCAGGGTATCCGGCCAGGCACGCTGGTTGATGGCGGTGGCAAGCGTGGGGTGGTGGCCGGTGATCAGCTCCCAGGCGTCGTCGGGATGGTTGAGGGCCCACTCGGTGGCGTCTTCCAGGGCGTTGAGCAGGCGCTTGATCTCACTGCGTTGGCTGGCCAGGGTGTCGCGATTGGCCATCAGGATCAGGCCGTCGTGGCGCGGGATGCCGTAGGCCTCGACGCTGAAGCCGCGCACCCTGAGTCCCTCTTCGTCGAGATGGTGGGGCAGGACGTGGCGCAGCGGTGCGATCAGCGCGTCGACGCGCCCCTCGAGCAGTGCCTGGGCGGGACTGAAGTTGACGTAGTCGAGGACCAGGTCGTCGAGGCCGATGTGGTACTGGTCGAGCATGCTCGAGAGTAGCGGCGACAGGCTATCGTCGAGGGCGTAGCCGATGCGCTTGCCGGCGAGGTCGGCGAGGGTGTCGATATCGCTGTCGGCCGCTACGATAAGGCTGCTCAGTGGCGTGGGCATCAGGCTTGCAACGCGCACCAGCGGCAGCTGCTGGTCGACCAGCATGTGCAGCTGGGCCTGGCGGCCCAGCGCCAGGTCGGCGCGCGCCGCGGCGAGCAGCTTGGGTGGCAGGCTAGGGTCGGCGGGCACGTTGAGGGTGACGTCCAGCCCATAGCGCGCGAAGTCGCCGCGGGCCTGGGCAACCAGCAGTGCGGCATGCTGGGGGCTCAGGTACCAGTCGAGCACGATGCGCAGCTCGTCGAGGGGGGGCGGGTCGATGGGCTCAGGGGTGCGCAGCGTGATCGACGGTACCGACTCATCAAGCGGCGCCGGATCGGGGCGCGGAAAGACCTCGAACAGGATCGGGTGCTGGGCGGCAAAGGGCAGGGCGGCCGGGTCGATATAGGGGATCGGGTCGCGCTGGCTGGCGGGTAGCGCCTCCTGACCTATCTGCGGCACAGCCTCGAGTGTCGTGGCCGGAGCATCGCTATCCTCCTCGTCATCGCATAGGGCGAGCGTCGGGAAACTCAGGGTCACGGCGAGAGCGGCGAGCAGTGCCCACAAGGCCTTGCGATTGCGCAGGGTCGTCATCCAGGTCTCCAGCGGCGAGTCGAAGGCCGGCAGCGTGGCCGGCCAGCAGGATTGTATCCTTGAGCGACGGCTGCTGCCTAGCCACTATCTCTGCAGAATTTGTACAAGCTGTTGAAAGTGTAGGACTATCGCCCTGCCTGATCGTCGCCGCGCAGGCGCTGTGGCATACTCGAATCTCCTTTCGCTCGCGTACGCAGGCCATGGATAGCATCAACTCCCTCTTTCTGCTCAGCGGCTTCTTGATTGCCCTGAGTATTCTCGCCAGCCGCCTGTCGTCGCTGTTTGGCCTGCCGCTGCTGATCATTTTTCTGGGGCTGGGCATGCTGGCCGGCGAGGAGGGGCTGCTCGGCATTCAGTTCGATGACTACTCGCTGGCGTTTCTGATCGGCCACCTGGCGCTGGCGATGATCCTGCTCGATGGCGGCCTGCGTACGCGTCTAAAGACCTTTCGCGTCGGCTTCAGGCCGGCGCTGTCGCTGGCCACCCTGGGGGTGTTCCTGACCAGCGGCATCATCGGCTTGCTGGCCATGTGGGTGTTCGATCTGACCCTGACACAAGGGCTGCTGGTGGGGGCCATCGTCGGCTCCACCGATGCCGCGGCAGTGTTCTCGATGCTCAGCGGCCGCGGGATCAATCTCAATGAACGCGTCGGGGCCACGCTGGAGATCGAGTCGGGTACCAACGACCCCATGGCGATCTTCCTGACCATCATGCTGGTCGAGCTGCTGGTGGGCGACATTGGCGGAGTCAGCGAGACACTGCTGTTTCTGATCGAGCAGTTCGGTTTCGGGCTGGTGATCGGTATCGGCGGCGGCTGGCTGATTGCCAAGCTGTTGAGCTCTCTCGACCTGGCGCCCGGGCTCTACTCGCTGCTTGCCCTGGCGCTGGGCTTCTGCGTGTTCGGCCTGACCAGCGTGCTGGGCGGCAGTGGCTTCCTGGCCATCTACCTGTGCGGTCTGATGATCGGCAATCGTCCCGGGCGCCACCTCAATCTCATCCTGCCCGTCCACGACGGCCTGGCCTGGCTCAGCCAGATTGGCCTGTTTCTGGTGCTGGGGCTGCTGGTCACTCCCAGCGACCTGCTTGAGTTCGCGCTGCCGGCTTCGCTGGTAGGGCTGGCGCTGATCTTTGTGGCGCGGCCGCTGGCGGTGCTGATCTCGGTCAAGCCGTTCTTCAAGTTCCGCTGGCGCGAGATCGGTTTTATCTCATGGGTAGGGTTACGCGGCGCGGTGCCGATCGTGCTGGCGATTTTCCCGGTGATCGGCGGGGTAGAGAATGCCTCGCTGTACTTCAACGTGGCCTTTGCAGTGGTGCTGATGTCGCTGTTGATCCAGGGCGGCACGATTTCGCTGATGGCGCGCTGGATGAAGGTCGAGGTGCCGCTCGGGGTGACGCCCAACCGGCGTGGGCCGCTTGGGGTGCTGCCAGAGAATGATTACGAGATGTTCGTTTATCATGTCGATAATCAGGACCTCGATGACGTGCCGATCCGCCTGCTGCGCTTCCCCTCCGGAGCGCTGATCTCGGCGCTGTTTCGCCAGCACGCCATGCTTCACCCCAAGGGCAGTACCCGGCTGATGCTCGGCGACGTGGTCTGCGTGATCGGTCGTACCGGTGATCTGCCGGCCCTCAACCGCCTGTTCAACGGCGATGCCAAGCTCAAGCGCGAGCGGGCCTTTTTCGGCACTTTCACCCTCGACGCCGATGCCTTGATGAGCGACGTGGCGGCGGCCTATGGCTTGACCCTGAGCCCCGGTGAGCAGGGGATGACGCTCGGCGAGTTCGTGTCGCTACGGGTCGGTGGCCACCCGGTGGTGGGCGATGACGTCGGCTGGCACGGTTTTCACTGGGTGGTAAGCGAGATGGAGGGTAATCGCATCACCAAGGTTGGTCTGCGTCTCTATCAATAACCACTGATGGCAAACAAGCCCTTGACCTGCGGTGAGAAACTGGTAATATTCTGCGCCGTGAGCCGGAGGGATGGCAGAGCGGTTGAATGCACCGGTCTTGAAAACCGGCAAGGGTGAAAGCCCTTCCAGGGTTCGAATCCCTGTCCCTCCGCCACTCACGATCGGAGCGTGGCGCAGCTTGGTAGCGCGCTGCAATGGGGTTGCAGAGGTCGCAGGTTCGAATCCTGTCGCTCCGACCAGATGGATTCAGATAAACCGCCACTCACGGATCATGCCGGGTGGCGGTTTTTCGTTGTGCGATATGTCAGCGTGGCCCGCGGTGGCGGGTCAAGTACAGCGCTGCGGCCAGCACCATCAGCGCCAGGCCGACGAAGGCTACCGGGTTGTAGGTGGCCCAGCCGTACACCCCGAGTAGGGTGCCAATCACCAATATTACCCAGCGTGTCGTCTTGACGGTCATCGTGTCTCCTCGGTTGGCGGTGCGTGATGGGCGTGGCGCGCTGCGGCGCCTATGCTGCATGTTGCACGTCGCGCACTTGCATTACCATTGTTCGATGGATGCAGTGATATCGCCGCCAGTCATTATCGCGCCAGCTCCGGGAGGGCTGCCATGCCGTTGATCGTGGGAATGAGTCTGCTGCTGGGCTGCCAGTTCATTGGCGAGCTGCTGGCCAGAGGCCTGGCGGTTCCTGTCCCTGGTCCGGTGCTGGGCATGCTGGTGCTGCTGCTGGCGCTGATGATCCACGGTCGTGTGCCGACGGCGCTGCGTCACAGTGGCGAAGGATTGCTGCGCTATTTGACGCTGCTGTTCGTGCCCGCCGGGGTAGGGATGATGGTGCATGCACAGCTGATCATGGCTGACCTGTGGGTGATCGGCGTAACGCTGGTGGTGTCCACGGCGCTGACCCTGGCGGTGACGGCCAAGGTCATGAGCTGGCTCAACCAGCGCCGGCTGCGTCGCGGCACTGGCACATGAATATCGTCGCCCTCGATCAGCTGTGGGTCTACCTCTCCGGCCATCCCCTGGTGTCGCTGCTGGCTACGCTGGTGGCCTTTATCGCCGCCAGCTGGCTCAATCGCAAGATGGGCGGGACGCCGCTGCTGCACCCGGTGATTCTCAGTATCGTGCTGTTGATCGGTTTCCTGCTGCTTGCCGGGATCGACTACCCGACCTACTTCGAAGGCGCCCAGTTCATACATTTTCTGCTGGGACCAGCCACGGTGGCGCTGGCGATCCCGCTGTACGATCACCTCGAGCGAGTGCGCGCAATGCTGGTGCCTATCCTGCTCGCCTGCTGCGCGGGTATCGTCACCGCGGTGGGGTCGACCATCGGCCTGGCAGCATTGATGGGGGCGGCGCCGGAGACATTGCTGAGCCTGGCACCACGCTCGGTGACGTCGCCGATTGCCATGGGGATTGCCGAACAGGTCGGCGGTATTCCGTCGCTGGCGGCGGGGCTGGTGCTGCTGACGGGGTCGGTGGGCTGTGCACTGGGGCCGTGGATCTTGCGTCTGATGCGGATCACGGATCCCAGCGTGCAGGGCTTTACCATGGGGCTCGCCGCGCACGGTTTTGGCACCGCCCACTGCTTTGCCTCGATCGGCGCCATGGCAGGTGCCTTCGCAGGCCTTGCCATGGCGCTGACGGGGCTGCTGACGGCTTTCCTGCTGCCCCTGATGACCACGCTGTCAGGATTGTGAACGCGGCCTCACAGCTCTTCCCAGAGCTGTCGGCGGAACTCGTGGGAGAGCTCGGTGACCTTGTCGAGACGCGCCAGGCTGGCCTCGGCCACCTCGTTCATGATCTCCTCATAGCAATCGTTCAGTGCGGTGTCGCTGCGCAGTCGGTCGGGGTCGAGCATGCATTCGCCGATACGCAGGTTGGCGTTGAGGCAGGCGAGCATAAAGGTCGCTTCGCTCTCGATGATCTGGTTCATGGCCTTGAGCCACTGGAGCTGCACGCGAGCCGCTGGGGCGTTGGTAGCCTGCCACTGTTCTAGCCATAGCTGAGTCAGCGGCGCAGTGGCTGAAGATGAGTGCTTGGTCGTCGGTGTCATGCCGGCCTCCCGGTAGCATGGGGTATCCCGAGCAGTATAGTCTGCCGTGGGGAGGCGACGAGTGGCGAATGCTGCGATGCGCCATTTTGCTGATGTGGGTCAAATTCGGCATCGAACTTTAGTCGTGAGGAGAGGCTATGTGGGGGGTCATAAAATCGGTGCTGGCAGCGTTTTTCGGCGTCCAGAAAGAGCGCCAGCGCCAGCACGATTTCGAGCACGGCAAGCCGGGAGCCTTTATTCTGGTGGGGTTGCTGATGGGGGTGGTGTTCGTGGTGGTGATCGCGGCACTCGCCATCTACCTCGCCGGCTGAGGTCGTCCGCCGCTGCCTGCGTTGAGGGGCGGGGGTTGCCTTTCGACGGCAGATGCTCTTCTATATCGCGACAAGACACACCTAATATTGCACGTCGGTTGCGCCGCCGGTATGAGCAAAAACAAGTTGAGGAGGAGCCAATGCGCAAGTTGCTCGCATTGATGACGGGTGGGGGATCGCTCTTGGGGGGCGCATCGCTGGCTCAGGCCAATGGCTGGAACATGCCCGTCGGGGTGACCGATCTGAGCGCCGAGATCTATTCGCTGCACATGACGATCTTCTGGATCTGTGTGGTGATCGGTGTGGTGGTGTTCGGTGTGATGTTCTATTCGCTGTTTAAGTTCCGTCGCTCCAAGGGTGCCAAATCGTCGCACTTTCACGAGAACACCACCGTCGAGGTGATCTGGACGGCAGTGCCGCTGCTGATTCTGGTGGGCATGGCCGTACCGGCCACCGCCACGCTGCAGAAGATGTACGACACCTCGGATGCCGAGCTCGACGTGATGATTACCGGCCAGCAGTGGCGCTGGCGCTATGAGTATCTCGGTGAGGATGTTGCCTTCAACTCCAACATGAGTACGCCGCGCGCTCAGATCAGCGGCGAGGAGGATCGCGGCGAGCACTATCTGCTCGAGGTCGATGAACCGCTGGTGCTGCCGATCAACCGCAAGGTGCGCTTCCTGCTGACCGCTGATGACGTTATCCATTCCTGGTGGGTGCCCGATTTCGCCGTCAAGCAGGACACCATTCCCGGCTTCATCAACGAGAACTGGGTGCGTATCAACGAGCCGGGCATCTACCGCGGCCAGTGCGCCGAGCTGTGCGGCATGGATCACGGTTTCATGCCGATCGTGGTGCACGCCATGGAAGAGGACGACTTCGACGACTGGCTTGCCGAGCGCAAAGAGGCCGCCGAAGCCGAGGCCATGGGCGTCGACCGCGAATGGGAAATGGCCGAGCTGATGGAGCGCGGTGAGCAGGTCTACGGTTCGATCTGTGCGTCCTGTCACCAGGCCGACGGCAGCGGCTCGCCGCCCGCCTTCCCGGCGCTGGCCGGCAACCAGGAGCTTATCGATGACGTCGACTGGCATATCGATGTGGTGCTCAACGGTGTGTCGGGCACGGCGATGCCGGCATTCCGTAGCAACCTCAACCCGGTTGAGCTGGCTGCGGTGGTGACCTACAGCCGCAATGCCTGGGGCAACGACACCGGCGATGCGGTGCAGCCCGCGGAGATCGTCGAGCTACTCGAATAGACGATCACCCTAACGTCTCTCTGCCACCAGACAACGATATCGGAGATGTGCGATGGCTCCCAAATTGCCGCCCCATCACAGTTTGCAACACTCGAGCACGACCGCCGCGGCCGGCGGTCAGGTGCACGACGATCATGACCATCACCCCCAGCCGCGCGGCATCATGCGCTGGCTGCTGACCACCAATCACAAGGAGATCGGTAGCCTCTACCTGATTTTCTCGTTGATCATGTTCTTCATCGGCGGGATCTTCGCACTGGTGGTGCGCGCCGAGCTGTTCCAGCCGGGGCTGAACCTGGTCAATCCCGAGTTCTTCAACCAGATGACCACCATGCACGGCCTGATCATGGTCTTTGCGGCGGTCATGCCGGCCTTTACCGGGCTGGCCAACTGGATGATTCCGCTGCAGATCGGTGCGCCGGACATGGCCCTGCCGCGCCTCAATAACTTCAGCTTCTGGCTGCTGCCGGTGGCCTTCATCCTGCTGCTGTCGACGCTGCTGATGCCTGGTGGCGGTCCCAACTTCGGCTGGACCTTCTACGCGCCGCTCTCCACCACCTACGCGCCGCCGTCGACCACCTTCTTCATCCTGTCGCTGCACATTGCCGGGGTCAGTTCGATCCTGGGCGCCATCAACATCGTCGCCACCATCCTCAACATGCGTGCACCGGGCATGCGCATGATGGACATGCCGCTGTTCGTATGGACCTGGCTGATCACCGCCTTCCTGCTGATCGCGGTGATGCCGGTACTGGCCGGGGTGATCACCATGATGTTGATGGACATCAACTTCGGTACCAGCTTCTTCGACGCGGCAGGTGGCGGCGACCCGGTCCTGTTCCAGCACCTGTTCTGGTTCTTCGGGCATCCCGAGGTCTACATCATGATCCTGCCGGCCTTTGGTATCGTCTCGGCGATCATTCCCTGCTTCGCTCGCAAGCGGCTGTTCGGCTACGCCTCGATGGTCTACGCCACGGCGTCCATCGCGGTGCTGTCGTTCCTGGTCTGGGCGCACCACATGTTCGTGGTGGGGCTGCCGTTGGCCGCCGAGCTGTTCTTCATGTACACCACCATGCTGATCGCGGTGCCCACCGGGGTGAAGGTGTTCAACTGGATCACCACGCTGTTCCGCGGCTCGATCACCTTCGAGGTGCCGATGCTGTTTGCGCTGGCCTTCGTGGTGCTGTTCACTATCGGTGGCTTCTCCGGGCTGATGCTGGCCATCGCCCCGGCGGACTTCCAGTATCACGATACCTACTTCGTGGTGGCGCACTTCCACTACGTGCTGGTGCCGGGGGCGGTGTTCTCGATCATGGCGGCGGTCTATTTCTGGCTGCCCAAGTGGACGGGCCACTATCCCAGTGAAATCCTCGGCAAGTGGCACTTCTGGCTGTCGGTGATCGGCGTCAACCTGACCTTCTTCCCGATGCACTTCTCGGGGCTGGCCGGGATGCCGCGCCGGATTCCCGACTACGCCCTGCAGTTTGCCGACTTCAATCTGGTCTCCAGCCTGGGCGCCTTCCTGTTCGGTTTCTCCCAGCTGATCTTCGTGTGGGTGATCATCAAGTGCGTGCGCGGGGGCGTCAAAGCGCCTGCCAAGGCATGGGATGGTGCGGAAGACCTCGAGTGGACCGTGCCCAGTCCGGCGCCGCTGCACACCTTCGAAACGCCGCCGGACTTCAAGCCGGTACAGCACTAAACGCCTTGACGCCTGCCGGTTGCCATACCGGCAGGCATAAGGAGAGTCGGCATGATGAATCCAGTTCAACGTACGGTATTCCGCAGTGTCCTGGTGTTGATCGGGATGTTTGCCTTCGCCTTTGCGCTGGTGCCGCTCTATGACGTCTTCTGTCGCGTCACCGGGCTCAACGGCAAGGTCGACGAGCGCGCCCAGTCACTGGTCAGCGAGGAGGTCGACCAGTCACGCTGGGTGACAGTACAGTTCATTACCCGCTCGGGGTCGGGCTTGCCGTGGATACTCGATGTCGAGCAGCGTCAGGTGCGGGTCAATCCTGGACAGCCCACCGAAATCGACTTCGTCTTCACCAACCAGAGCGCGGTCGCTCAGTCGGGACGTGCGGTGCCCAGCGTCTCGCCGTCGCGGGCTTCGCGACATCTGCGCAAGGTGAACTGTTTCTGTTTCGAGGAGCAGCGCCTCGAGGCCGGCGAGCGTATCGAGCTGCCGCTGGTGTTTCAGCTGACCCGCGACTTGCCGGAAGACGTCAATACCGTGACGCTGGTCTATACGCTGTACCCCGTGGACGAGGACAAAGCACAATTACAGGCGCAGGCAGCGCCGGCACCAGGAGGTGATGCATGAGTGGTGGCAGTTACTACGTACCCGCAACCAGCAAGTGGCCGGTGCTGGGCTCGCTAGCGCTTGGGGTGATGATGATCGGCGCCGGCATGTCGCTGGTGCACGGCAACGGCACCATCGTCATGTCGCTGGGCCTGATCGGCGTGCTGACAGTCATGGCGCTGTGGTTCCGTGATGTCGTGATGGAGTCGCGGCAGGGGCTCTATGACGCCCAGATGGACCGCTCCTTTCGCCAGGGCATGGGGTGGTTCATCTTCTCTGAAGTGATGTTCTTCGCCGCGTTCTTCGGTGCGCTGTTCTATATTCGTGTGTTTGCGTTGCCGTGGCTCGACGGTGAAGGAGCCAAGGGCGTGGCAGCACTGCTGTGGCCCGATTTCTCGGCGACCTGGCCGTTGATGAGCCCGCCGGATCCCAGCGTCAGCGGTCCGCGCGAGGTGATGAATCCGTGGCAGCTGCCGCTGGTCAACACCCTGATCCTGGTGGCATCGAGCATTACCCTGACCATCGCCCACGAGGGGCTCAAGGAGGGTAATCGCGCAGCCTGTCGCAACTGGCTGATCGCCACGCTGCTGCTGGGTTTCGTGTTCGTCGTGATCCAGGGCGTCGAGTACTATCAGGCGGTGACCCACTACGGCATCACCCTTCAGGCAGGTATCTACGGTGCCACCTTCTTCATGCTGACGGGCTTCCACGGCTTGCACGTGATAATCGGTGTTACCATCCTGGCGGTGATGTTCGTGAGGATCCAGCGCGGCCACTTTGGCGGTCACGATCATTTCGGCTTCGAGGCATCGTGCTGGTACTGGCACTTCGTCGACGTGGTGTGGATCGGTCTGTTCCTGTTCGTCTACGTGTTCTGAGACGTGCGCTGAGCTGTCACCGGGCCCGGCACTTGCTGCCGGGCCTTCGCGTGATAGGGCGACCCTCAGGCCAGGTCGCCGATGTAAAAACCGTAGCCGAGTAGTACGATCAACAGGCCGGCCATCGAGACGCGCAGCTTCAGCGACGTTAATAGTCGTCGTGAACTGCCGTGGTCGCGCAGCAGGAAACCGGCACCCGCCGCCAGACTGGCGAGCATGGTAAGAAATGTCAGGGCGATCAACGCTTTCAGCATGGGATACTCCGTGAGTCATCAGACGCCCAGTTCAAGCAAGCCGGTGCAACATGTCAAGCGCTTATGGTGGTGGTGGCTGGCCTGGAGCCTGCTGGTCGCCCTCGGTATCGGCCTTGGCATGTGGCAGTGGGAGCGCGCCGCCGACAAGCGCGACTATTTGCAGCGCCTGGCCGATGCGCCGCAGTTGGTGGCCCCCGAGGAGACCCCGCCGGAAGGGTCACGCATCACCCTGCGCGGAGAGTTCCTCGCCGACCAGAGCTACTTCCTCGACAACCGGGTGGTCGACGGGCAGGTGGGGGTGGCGGCGCTTACCCCGCTGCGTGGCGATGACGGTCGGCTGTGGCTGATCCAGCGCGGTTTCGTGCCCACCGCAGGAAGCCGGATCGATCCCGAGATCGATACGCCAGAGGGAACGGTGACATTGAGCGGGCAGTGGCAGCCGGCCGCCGAGACCGCGCTGCTGTTCGGCCCCAACCAGGAGGGGCGGCGGCTGCAGCGCCTGGCACTACAGCCGTGGCAGGCTGCGCTGGGCGATTT
Source organism: Franzmannia qiaohouensis (assembly GCF_031451695.1). NCBI lineage: Bacteria > Pseudomonadati > Pseudomonadota > Gammaproteobacteria > Oceanospirillales > Halomonadaceae > Franzmannia > Franzmannia qiaohouensis. The sequence goes on along the minus strand of NZ_JARWAM010000007.1, from coordinate 239,022 downwards.
TGCGCATCCTGGCTGGGTGCACATGGGTCAGGGGCCGGGGCTGTTTACGCCCTGGTGGCAACCCAGCGTGATGCCGCCCAGCCGCCATACCGGCTACGCCGTCCAATGGTGGGGGTTGGCATTGGCGGCGCTTGCGGTAATGCTGATAGGGGGGCGGCGTCTGGGACGCGATCTGCGTGAATCCCGCGACGCCTCGAAACCGATAGTGCGAGAGCGGGAACCATGAGCCCACTGAACAGACAACGAATGAAACTGCTGGCCTTGATCATGCTGTTTGCCGTGCCGCTGGTCAGCGCCTGGGTGATGGTCGAGTTTCGTATCGGAATTCCCGATGAACGCACCGCGCATGGGGAGCTCAATCCCGATGTGCCGCGGCTTGCCGATTGGCCGCTGGTTGAGCCGCGCCCGGCCATCGATCACGGTGATTGGGTGCTGGCCTTCGACTGTGTCGGGGGCTGTGAAGCCGATGCCGACCAGTGGTGGCGCCTGCACCGTGCGCTGGGGCGCGAGGCGCCACGCGTCACGCGGCTGCGCCTTGGCCCGGCCGAGTCGGCTCTGCCTGGCGAAGTGCTGGGTGAGTGGCAGGAGCCCCCCGGTTGGCGCGATGGCGGCCAGCTGTGGCTGCTCGATCCCCAGGGGCAGGCGGTGTTGAGCTATTCGGCGGGGGTCGACCCGCAGGACGTACTGGCGGATATCAATCATCTGCTGCGTATGAACAGTGATCCGGCAACCGCGCAGAGCGATACGTGAGGGCGACAAGGTGATGGATGGCGCGATGGAGAAACAGCAGGCGCGGCTCAGGTTGCTACGACGCCTGAGCCTGATGGGCGTGGTGTTCACCACGCTGGTGATCCTGGTTGGAGTGTGGACGCGGCTGGTCGATGCCGGACTGGGTTGCCCGGATTGGCCAGGATGCTATGGCCGGTTGGTGGTGCCCGATGCCGATACCGCCTCGCTGCACTCTCCGGATGCCCCGCTCGAGACCTTCAAGGCATGGGTGGAGATGGTGCATCGCTATATCGCCTCGGCGCTCGGCCTGCTGGTGCTGGCGCTGGTGGCGCTGGCAGTGCCGCTGCGTCGGCTGGCAGGGTTTCCCTGGCGGCTGACGCTTGCGCTGCTGGCGGTGATCATCGTGCAGGGCGCCTTTGGCGCCTTCACCGTGACGCTCAAGCTATGGCCACAGGTGGTCACCCTGCATCTGCTCGGCGGGCTGACGGTGATGCTGCTGTTTCTATGGCTGCATCTGCGCCTGCGTCAAGCCAGCGTCGAGGATGTGCGTCAGCCACGGGTCAAGCGACGCATGTCACCGCTATGGGCGCTGGTGGCTGCCCTGCTGGTGGGGCAACTGGCGCTGGGGGGCTGGACCTCGAGCAACTACGCCGGGATCTCCTGCCAGGGCTTTCCGACCTGTAACGGCGAGTGGTGGCCGGAAATGGACTGGAGCGACGGTTTTCATCTCACCCAGACCGTGGGGCCAAACTATCTGCATGGCCAACTGCACGCCGACGCGCGAGCGGCTATCCACTACGGCCATCGCCTGGGGGCGCTGGCGCTGGGGGTAGGGTTGCTGCTGCTAGCCGTGGCACACTGGTCGCGGCCCGGGATGCGGCCGTGGATGCTGGGCATTCTCGGCAGCTACGTGCTGCAGGTGGCGCTGGGCATTGCCAATGTATTGCTGTGGCTGCCGCTCAGCCTGGCGCTTGTGCATACCGCAGGCGCCGTACTATTAATAGTGGTGTTGACGCTCGCCTACTGGCAGGCGAGCCTGACGCGCTCCCACGAGTCGGGAAACAAGCAAGTGGAAAACGGTAAGGAGTGGGCGCATGCGTAATGCCACGATCGAGCAGGGGGAGTTGCTGGCTGACGAGAGCATGGCGGCCGTGACCTGGCAGTGGCGCGACCTGATCACCCTGTGCAAGCCGCGAGTGGTGATCGTGATGCTGGCCTGTGCACTGGTCGGCATGGCGCTGGCGACCCCCGGCATACCGCCGCTGGCCAGCGTGGTCTACGGTCTCGTCGGGATCGCCCTGTGTGCCGGCGGGGCAGCAGCCTACAACCATGTATTGGATCGTCGCCTCGACGCCATGATGGTGCGTACCTCACGGCGTCCGCTGGCCACTCAGCGTCTGCCAACCCACTACGCCCTGCTGTGGGCCACGGGCTTGTCGGTGGTTGGCTTTGCGCTGCTGCTGTGGCAGGTCAACGCGCTCACGGCGTGGCTGACGCTGGCGTCGCTGGTTGGCTACGCGTTGATTTACACGGCCTTTCTCAAGCGTGCCACGCCGCAGAACATCGTGATCGGCGGTGTTGCCGGCGCCGCGCCGCCGCTGCTGGGCTGGACCGCGGTCACTGGTCAGCTCGGCGCCGAGCCGCTGCTGCTGCTGTTGATCGTGTTTGCCTGGACGCCGCCGCACTTCTGGGCATTGGCCATTCATAAGCGCGACGAGTACGCCAAGGCGGGGGTGCCGATGCTGCCGGTGACCCACGGTGACGCCTTCACTCGACTGCAGGTGTGGCTGTATGGCTGGCTGACTGTGGCGGTGACGCTGATGCCGTTCGTGATCGGCATGAGCGGCATGCTCTATCTGGTCGGGGTCACGGCCCTCAACGTGCGTTTCATGTTCTGGAACTGGAAGGTGTGGCGGGGGCATGACGAGCAGGCGCCGATCAACGCCTTCTGGTTTTCGATTCGCTATATCCTGGGAGTATTCGGCGTGCTGCTGTTCGATCACTACGCCGTCAACTGGGTCATGTGAGTACCGCTACAGGCGCTCGGGCTCACTTGCTGGATCGTCAGCGGCTGCGTATGGTGCAGGCATTCAGTCCCCATTCCCAACCCGAGTCGAGAGTTATGAGCGCTACCTTGTTCTGGAGTCTTGCGGCCCTGGCTGCAGTCATTGTCGCCGGGCTTGGTGCCTATGCCGTCACCCTATGGCGTGAGGTGCGGCGGCGTGAGGCGTTTCGCCAGGAAGAGATACGTCGTGCCCACCAGAACTGCCTGGACAGCCTGGGGGCGATTGCCGCCGCCATGCGTGCCGAGCAGGTCGACCTGGTGGAGGGTGCCCTGCGTTGCAAGGTGCTGCTGGAGATCATCGACCCGGCGCTGGTCGAGCGCGAGGCGTTTCGGGTGTTTGCCAGCGTGCATGCCGAAACTCAGCACTTGAGTACCCACTCGTCACGCAACGCGCTGACGCCTCGCCAGCGCATGGATGAGGACCGCCAGCGGTTGGCGGTGGAGGATGCCAATCGGCCGGCGCTGCTGGACGCAGCGCGCGAAGTGGAGAGCCTCAAGCAGCGCTGGCCCGAAGGGCTGCACTGAGTCACGCCGATCCGATGTGCCCATTTTCTTGTACAAAATCGCTTTTTGGTATAGTTTTCAACCACGGCTGCAAAGATTTCAGCCGTTTGCGTTGATGACTGGTGCTCGATGCAAGGGCATGAGATCATGCGCATTAGCACATGAGCACTAGCCGAAATGTTGCAAATGTGCTTTCTTTTACCTTGAGTAGGTCGAAAAATTCGAGCTAGCTCGACGGTTTACCTGGATACGCGGTGTAACTCAAGTGTTACGACTAGCGCTGTGTTAAGAAGGAGTCTTACATGAAAAAATCAACGACTGGCTTGCTGATCGGTTCCGCGCTGGTGCTTGGCCTTGCCGGCTGTGCCACCTCAGGACCGACAGGCGGTCAGACATCTGCCCAGATGTCGGCCTCCTCTTCTTCAGCTGACCGCGCCTGGTATCAGCATCCGGCCGTATGTGGCGTTGCTGGTGGCCTGATTGGCGGCAGCATCGGCTATGCGACCTCGGGCAGCTCAGACGAAGATCAAGGTGCTGCCATGGGCTTTGGTGTGGGTGCTGCTGCTGGTGCACTGCTGTGCGCCGATCGTACTCCCGAGCCGCAGCCCCAGCCGGAACCCGAGCCGATGCCCGAGCCGGAGCCCGAGCCGGAGCCCGAGTTCGAGCCGGTGGTGCTGAGCAGCGAAGTGACCTTCGCGTTCGATTCCTCCGAACTGCGCCCTGAGGCCAGCATGACGCTGGACGAAGTGGCACATCGTCTGCGCGAGAACCCCGAGCTGCGTGTCAACATCGACGGCCATACCGACTCCGTCGGCAACCCGCAGTACAACGAAGGGCTGTCTCAGCGTCGTGCCGACTCCGTGCGTGCCTACCTGGTCTCGCAGGGCATCGACGAGAACCGCATGCGCACCCGTGGCTTCGGTGAGGCGCGTCCGGTGGCTAGCAACGACACCGATGAAGGTCGTGCTCAGAACCGTCGCGTCGAAATCGACCGCCAGTAAGGCATAGCGCTACGGCGCACGATGCCTGAGCGGCTTTCGCCGCTCACTTGACGAGGGAGTGCCATTGGCACTCCCTCGTTGCGTCCAGGGCGTGGATAGATGCCCGGCATGGCGCGCTGGGGGTGCCATCTGGTATCGTAGGCTGCTGTTTTTTCAGCATGCCTGACCGTACGTTTTGACACTCACCTGTTTGCGACACGTGATCCCTGGTATGGATCACCACTGCGCCCAAGGAATTGCCGCAATGCCCATCGTGACCCTGCCGGATGGCAGCCAGAGAACCTTCGACGAACCGCTTACCGTGATGCAGCTGGCCGAATCGATCGGTCCCGGCTTGGCCAAGGCCTGCGTGGCCGGCAAGATCGACGGGGTGCCGGTCGATGCCGCCGACCTCATTGATCGCGACGCCACGGTTGCCATTCTCACTGCGCGTGATGAAGAAGGCCTCGAGGTCATTCGCCACTCCTGCGCTCATTTGATCGGGCACGCCGTCAAGCAGCTCTACCCCGAGGCCAAGATGGCCATTGGTCCGGTGATCGAGGATGGCTTCTACTATGACGTCGACTTCGGTCGCTCGGTGACGCCGGATGACCTGGCGGCCATCGAGACGCGCATGAAGCAGTTGATCGACGAGGAGTATGATGTCATTCGCGAGTACGTCGACCGCGACGCCGCGATGCTGGCGTTCCTGCATCGCGACGAGACCTACAAGCAGGAGATCGTGAGGGAGATCTCCGAGGGCGAGACCATCCGCCTCTATCACCACCAGGAATACGTCGACATGTGTCGTGGGCCTCACGTGCCCAATACCCGTCATCTCAAGGCGTTCAAGCTGACCAAGCTGGCCGGCGCCTACTGGCGCGGTGACGCCTCCAAGCCGATGCTGACGCGTATCTACGGCACCGCCTGGCCCGACAAGAAGCAGCTCAAGGCTTACCTCAAGCGTCTCGAGGAGGCCGAGAAGCGCGATCACCGCAAGCTGGCCAAGAAGATGGACCTCTTCCACCTCCAGGAAGAGGCCCCGGGAATGGTGTTCTGGCATCCCAACGGCTGGACCATGTACCAGGCGCTCGAACAGTACATGCGCCGGGTGCAGGTCGCCCATGGCTACCAGGAGATCAAGACGCCTCAAATAGTCGATCTGGCGCTGTGGAAGAAGTCGGGCCACTGGGGGCACTACAGTGAGCTGATGTTCACCACCGAGTCGGAGAAGCGCGAGTACGCGGTCAAGCCGATGAACTGCCCGTGCCACGTGCAGGTCTTCAATCAGGGACTCAAGAGCTACCGTGACCTGCCGCTGCGCCTCGCCGAGTTTGGCAGCTGCCACCGCAATGAGCCCTCTGGCTCGCTGCACGGCTTGATGCGGGTGCGTGGCTTTACCCAGGATGACGCGCATATCTTCTGCAGCGAGAAGCAGATCCAGGCCGAAGCCGAGGCCTTCATCCGATTGACGCTGGAAGTCTACAAGGAGCTTGGCTTCGACGACGTGGAGCTCAAGCTCTCGACGCGCCCCGAGGACTTTCTCGGCGAGGCGGCGCTATGGGATCGCGCCGAGGCGGGGCTGGAGGCGGCGCTCGACGCTACCGGCCTCGAGTGGGAACTGCAGCCGGGCGAGGGCGCCTTCTACGGGCCCAAGATCGAGTTCGCACTGCGCGACTGTCTCAATCGGGTCTGGCAGTGTGGTACCCTGCAGCTCGACTTCAATCTTCCCGGCCGTCTGGGTGCCCAGTTCGTCGACGAAGATGGCGCACGCAAGACGCCGGTAATGCTGCATCGTGCGATTCTTGGCTCCTTCGAGCGCTTCCTGGGGATTCTCATCGAGCACTATGCTGGCGCCATGCCGCTGTGGCTCGCTCCACAGCAGGCGGTGATTCTCAATATCACCGACGCCCAGCGCGATTTTGTCGTCAATCTCGAGCAGCGTTTGCAGAAAATTGGCCTTCGCGTCAAGGCGGACTTGAGGAACGAGAAGATCGGCTTTAAAATCCGGGAACATACGTTGCAGAAGGTTCCCTATCTCCTGGTGGTGGGAGATAAGGAAGTCGAGTCTGACGCCGTGGCCGTACGTACCCGCAGCGGTGAAGACCTCGGCACCCTCAGGGTCGATGATCTCATTGCCCGGCTGGTGGCCGAGGGAATCTGATTGCCGGCTGCCCCGGGCCACGGCAACGTCAACCAACACGGAGATGTAGCGATCAAGCGAAGCAACCCAAGAGGGCGTGTTCAGGACAAGCGCCCCCCGATGAACGAGCGAATTACCGAAGATCAGGTTCGCCTGATCGACAGCGACGGCGAGCAGTTGGGTGTCGTGCCCACCAGCGACGCGCTGGAGCGTGCCGAAGCCGCCGGTATGGACCTCGTGCAGATTTCCAACGCCGATCCGATCGTCTGCAAGATCATGGATTACGGCAAATTCGTCTTCGAGCAGAAGAAGCAGAAGGCTGCTCAGAAGAAGAAGACCAAGCAGATCCAGGTAAAGGAAGTCAAATTCCGGCCTGGCACCGACGAGGGCGACTACCAGGTCAAGTTGAAGAACCTGATTCGCTTCCTCGAAGGTGGCGACAAGGGCAAGGTCACGCTGCGGTTTCGTGGCCGCGAGATGGCACACCAGGACATCGGGCGCAAGCTGATGGAGCGGGTTGCTGCGGATCTCGAGGATCTGGCCAATGTGGAGTCCTTCCCCAAGATGGAAGGTCGCCAGATGATCATGATCCTTGCCCCCAAGAAGAAGTGATCCGAAGGCAAGTCAACGGGTAGTTCGCCGCTCGGGCGGGCTACCGGCCTTGGGTTTTCTGAAAAACATCGAGCGGAGTAATTCTCATGCCGAAAATCAAGACCAACAGTGGCGCCGCCAAGCGCTTCAAGAAGACTGCCAATGGCTTCAAGCACAAGCAGTCCTTCCGTAGCCACATCCTGACCAAGAAGTCGACCAAGCGGAAGCGTCATCTGCGCGGGATGAAGCAGATTCACGACGCCGACAAGGCCCTCGTCCAGCGCATGCTGCCGAACCTGTAACCGGTTGATCCACTTTAACGTCAGGAGAATGCTATGACTCGTGTCAAGCGTGGCGTCGTTGCTCGTCGCCGTCACAAGAAAGTACTGAAGCAGGCCAAGGGCTACTACGGTGCTCGTTCGCGGGTGTTCCGCGTTGCCAAGCAGGCCGTGATCAAGGCTGGCCAGTATGCCTATCGCGACCGCCGTCAGCGCAAGCGTCAGTTCCGTGCCCTGTGGATCGCGCGTATCAACGCCGCGGCTCGCATCAACGGCCTGTCCTACAGCCGCTTCATCGACGGCCTCAAGAAGGCCGGCATCGAGATCGACCGCAAGGTCCTGGCCGATCTCGCCGTGCACGAGAAAGCTGCCTTTGCCGCCATCGTCGAGAAGGCCAAGGCTGCTCAGTAAGTGACGGTGCAGCGGTGGCCGACGGCGGTTAACACTGCCTCGCTACCACGCATGCCGTAACGTCGCAGGGGAAGAGCCGCCGCTCTTCCCCTGTTTTTTTGTGACCCAGTGTCGGCCGCATGGCGCGGCCGACGAGATTCGGAGCTTGACGGATGGACCATCTTCCCACATTGGTCGCCGAGGCTCGCCAGGCCATCGACGCCGCCGATGACATCGCGGCACTGGATGACGTGCGGGTTCGCTATCTTGGCAAGAAGGGCGAGATTACCGCGCTGCTCAAGGGCCTGGGCAAGCTGCCGGCCGAGCAGCGTCCGGCGGCCGGTGAGCGCATCAACGAAGCCAAGCAGCTGCTCGGCGGTGAGCTCGAGGCGCGCCGCCAGGCGCTGCAGCAGGCCGCCCTGAATGCGCGCCTGGCGGCGGAGCGCCTCGACGTGACCCTGCCCGGCCGCGGACAGGAGAGCGGCGGTCTGCACCCGGTCACGCGCACCCTCGAACGCATCGAGGGGCTGTTCACGCGGATCGGCTTCGACGTGGCGGTGGGCCCGGAGATCGAAGATGATTATCACAACTTCGAAGCGCTGAATATTCCCGCCGAGCACCCGGCGCGGGGCATGGCGGATACCTTCTATTTCGATGCCACCCGCCTGCTGCGCACCCACACTTCACCGGTGCAGGTGCGCACCATGAAGGCCGAGCAGCCGCCGATCCGTATCGTCTGCCCGGGGCGGGTCTACCGCAGCGATTCCGACCTGACCCATACCCCGATGTTTCACCAGGTGGAGGGCTTGCTGGTCGATGAGGGCGTCAGCTTCGCCGACCTCAAGGGCACCATCGAGGACTTCCTGCACGCCTTCTTCGAGCGCGACGACCTGTCGGTGCGCTTCCGGCCGTCCTACTTCCCGTTTACCGAGCCATCTGCCGAGGTCGATATCCAGTGCGTGATGTGCAGCGGCGCCGGTTGTCGGGTCTGCTCCCACAGCGGCTGGCTCGAGGTGATGGGCTGCGGCATGGTGCACCCGGCGGTGTTCCAGCACTCGGGTATCGACAGCGAGCGCTACACCGGTTTTGCCTTCGGCATGGGCGCCGAGCGTCTGGCCATGCTGCGCTACGGTGTCAACGATCTGCGCTTGTTCTTCGACAACGACCTGCGCTTCCTGCGCCAGTTCGGTTGACCGCCATCACGCTCGCTTTGAGGAGACAGGATTGTCATGAAATTTTCCGAACAGTGGCTGCGTGAATGGGTATCGCCGCAGCTGGCGACCCAGGCGCTGGCCGACCAGATCACCATGGCCGGTCTCGAGGTCGACGCCATCGAGCGGGTGGCCGGTGACTTCAATGCGGTGGTCATTGCCGAAGTGGTGGCCAAGACGCCACATCCGGATGCCGACAAGCTCAATGTCTGCCAGGTCGATGACGGCAGCGGCGAGTCGCTGCAGGTGGTGTGCGGCGCGCCCAACGTGGAAGTGGGGCAGAAGGTGCCCTTTGCCCGCGTCGGCGCCGTTCTGCCCGGTGACTTCACCATCAAGCCCGCCAAGCTGCGCGGCGTCGAATCCCGCGGCATGATCTGCTCGGCCTCCGAGCTGGGGCTCGAGGAGGACACCTCGGCGGGGATTCTGGAGCTGCCGGCGAGCGCGCCGGTGGGCGACGATCTGCGGCTGTGGATGGGCCTCGACGACAGCACCATCGAGGTCGACCTGACGCCCAATCGCGGCGACTGCTTGAGCGTGCTGGGCATGGCGCGCGAGGTCGGCGTGCTCAACCGGCTAGCGCTCGATGGTCCTGCGCTGGAGGCGGTGCCGGCGAGCCATGATCAAGGGTTTGCCATCGAGGTGGCCGACGCCGAGCGCTGTCCGCGCTACCTCGGTCGGGTCATCAAGGGCGTCGACGTGAGCGCCGAGACGCCGCTGTGGATGGTCGAGCGGCTACGGCGCAGCGGCGTGCGCAGCATCGATCCGGTGGTCGACGTCACCAACTACGTGATGCTCGAGCTCGGCCAGCCGCTACACGCCTTCGATCTGGCCAACCTCGACGCGCGCATCGAGGTGCGCCGGGCGCGCCCCGGCGAGCGACTGACGCTGCTCGACGGCCAGGACATAGCGCTGCGCGACGACACCTTGGTGATCGCCGATGCCAAGGGTGCGCTGGCGATTGCCGGGGTGATGGGCGGCGAGCTGTCCGGCGTGAGTGCCGCGACCCGCGATATCTTTCTCGAGTCGGCGTTCTTCAGCCAGCTGGCGGTGGCCGGCCAGGCGCGCTCCTACGGGCTGCATACCGACGCCTCGCACCGTTTCGAGCGCGGTGTCGATCCTGCATTGACGGCGCGCGCCGCCGAGCGTGCCACGCAGTTGCTGCTGGAGATCGTTGGCGGCGAGGCGGGGCCGCTGGTCGAGGTGGCAAGCGCTGCACACCTGCCTGGCGAGCGGCAGGTGGCGCTGCGCGCCGAGCGCCTCGAACAGGCACTCGGCAAGCGCCTGGCAGGCGACGAGGTGGTCGAGATTCTCGAGCGCCTGGGCATGCAGGTCGAGACCCAGGTCGACGGCTGGTCGGCGCGGGTGCCGAGCTGGCGCTTCGATATCGCCATCGAAGAGGACCTGATCGAGGAGCTGGCACGCATACACGGCTACAACCGCCTGCCGGTGCGGCGCCCTGTGGCGCGCCTTGGCCTGCGCGCCGACCACGAGGTGCGTCAGCCGCTGGCCAGGCTGCGCCGGCAGCTGGTGGCGCGCGGCTACCAGGAGGCGATCAGCTACAGCTTCGTGGCGCCGGAACTGCAGCAGGCGCTGCATCCCGGGGCGCGCTCGCCGCGGCTGGCCAACCCGATCTCCAGCGACATGGCGGTGATGCGCTATAGCCTGTTCCCGGGACTGATCAAGGCGCTGCAGCATAACCTCAACCGTCAGCAGCAGCGCGTGCGGCTGTTCGAGACCGGCCTGGTCTTCCGCGGTGAGCTCGACGACCTCGAGCAAGTGCCGATGGTCGGCGCGCTGGTGTGTGGATCGCGTGAGCCCGAGGGCTGGGCCGGGGGGCGCGACAAGGTCGATTTCTATGACCTCAAGGGCGATCTGGAGAGCCTGATCGCACTGGGCGGCGATGCCGCCGCCTGGCGCTTCGAACCGGCCGAGCACAGCGCGCTGCATCCCGGGCAGACCGCCCAGGTACTCCATCGCGGCGAGGCGGTGGGCTGGATCGGTACCCTGCATCCGGCGGTGCGTGCCCAGCTGGGCCTCAAGGTCGATGCGCTGCTCTTCGAGGTGCGCCAGGATGCACTGACCGAGGGCGTGCTGCCGAGCTTCAGCGCGCTGTCGCGCTATCCCGAGGTGCGTCGCGACCTGGCGCTGCTGGTCGATGAGGACCTGCCGCTGCAGGCGCTGCTCGACTGCCTGCGCGAACAGGCCGGCGAGTGGCTCACCGAACTCAAGCTATTCGACGTCTATCTTGGCCAGGGTGTGCCGGAAGGGCGCAAGAGCCTCGCCTTGGGCTTGACCTGGCAGCATCCTTCGCGCACGCTGAATGACGATGAAATCAATCAGTTAGTCGATGCAATCGTCACCGAGTCCCGTCAGCGTCATGGCGCCGAGCTGAGAGGCTGAGCGTCTCCGGCGCCAGGGACGGTGCCGCTATCCAGCGAGGGAATGATATGGGCGCGTTGACCAAGGCGGAACTTGCCGAACACCTGCACGTCGAGTTGGGACTCTCCAAGCGCGAAGCCAAGACCATGGTGGAGGCGTTCTTCGAGGAGATCCGCGGTTGCCTGCGTGAGAACGAGCAGGTCAAGCTGTCGGGGTTCGGCAACTTCGATCTGCGCGACAAGCGTGAGCGACCGGGGCGTAATCCCAAGACCGGGGAGGAGATTCCGATCTCGGCGCGGCGGGTGGTGACCTTCCGTCCCGGCCAGAAGCTCAAGAGCCGGGTCGAGGACTTCGACGGCGTCTCGATGATCTAGACGCATTCACGCCAACGGCGCCCCTGGGGCGCCGTTGGCGTATGGGTCATCCTCCCGCGCCGCTCTCCATCAGGTAGGTGATCACGACCTTGATCACATAGCCAAGCATGCCGGCCCCGAGCACGATGAACAGCATGATGGTGCCGAACTTGCCGGCCTGGGACTTGCGCGCCAGATCCCAGATGATGAAGCTCATGAAAAGAATCAGCCCGCCGATCATCACAGGCGTTACCCAGGCCTCGAAGATCTCCTGCATGCTTGCTCCATGTCATTGAATGGCATGCCATTATACGCTTGTGGTAATATCCGACCAAATTTCTCAAGCAAAGAGCTCTCATGGCCATATTGAAGATCTTTGTCGGCACCATGTACGGCGGGGCGCTGGATGTCGCCGAGCAGATAAAACCACTGTTCGAGGAGGCCGGCTATCGGGTCGATATCTTCGAACAGCCGAGCCTCGACGATCTGCTCGCCGAGCCGCCGACGCTGGCGCTGTTCTGCGTCTCGACCACCGGCAGCGGCGACTATCCGGGTAACCTGGTGCCGTTCACCCGCGCCCTGATCGACCAGAGTCCAGCGCTAGGCGAACTGCGCTACGGCCTGATAGCGCTGGGCGACAGCTCCTACGGCGATACCTTCTGTGGCGCCGGACGTGCGTTGGATGCGCTGCTCGCCGACCTTGGCGCCCAGCGCGTCGGCGAGCGACTCGAGGTCGACGCCATGGAGACCTTCATGGCCGACGATGCGGCGCTGCCGTGGGCCGAGGCGTGGATCGCCGAGCACGGCCTGCAGGTGGCATGATGGGCGGGCCGAGCGCTGAACGGCTGACCGCGCTGCTGGGGGTGCTGGTGGTGATGCTGGCGACCTTGCCGCGCTACCTGGACGGTGGCCATGAGACGCGGCTGTCACTGATGCTGATGGCCTGTGCGGTGGTCGTGGCGGTGACGCTGCTGCACTGGCGGCTGCTCGATAACGCGGCGCGGCGCCGTGTGCCGAGCCTGCTTCGGCGGCTGGGGTTCTGCCTGCTGGCAGGGTTGGCGCTGATGGCCGGCTGGTATGCGTTGGCTGCCAACCTGACCGGCTGGCAGGTGCTGCTCTCCCACGGCACCACGGCAGGCCTGCTGATGCATGTACTCAGCCTGTGGTGGCGTCGCGATCACGCCGGGCCTGCCTGAGTTAGCGTCTCGCATCCGAGCGCCATCCCCGAACCTTGCTGTTGTGCCCCCGGCCGTGCCGGGGGCGAAGCCATGGGTGGCTAGGGTCAGGCAAGCTGGTAGCACGGCACATAGGCGGTGCCGGGGAGTTTCATGCGCCCCTGGGCGACGAAGGAGGTGAGCAGGGCGTCGAGGTGGCGCATCAGCTCCGGCTCGGCGTGCAGCGTGAAGGGGCCGTGGGCCTCGATGGCGCGGATACCGGGCTCCTTGACGTTGCCGGCGACGATACCCGAAAAGGCGCGGCGCAGGTTGGCGGCCAGCTCGTGGGTTGGCTGCTGGTGGTGCAGGGCCAGGCCGGCCATCGCCTCATGGGTCGCCTCGAAGGGTGCCTGGAAGTCGCGGGCGATATTCAGGCGCCAGTTGTAGTAGAAGGCATCCTGCTGATGGCGACGGAAGTCGGCGACGTCACTGATGCCGTCGCGCATGGCGCGCGCCACCCCGGCCGGGTCGTCGATGATGATCTTGTAGCGCGCGCGGGCTTCCTCGCCCAGGGTGTAGGCAAGAAACTCGTCGATGCGCTTGAAGTAGTCGGCGGCGCTGGCCGGACCGGTGAAGATCACCGGGTAGGGCATGTCGCGGTTCTCCGGGTGCAGCAGGATACCCAGCAGGTAGAGGATCTCCTCGGCGGTGCCGACCCCGCCGGGGAACACGATGATGCCGTGGCCGACCCGCACGAAGGCCTCGAGGCGCTTCTCGATGTCGGGCATGATCACCAGCTCGTTGACGATCGGGTTAGGCGATTCGGCGGCAATGATGCCCGGCTCGGAGATCCCCAGGTAGCGGCCCAGGCTGCGGCGCTGCTTGGCGTGGGCGACATTGGCGCCCTTCATCGGGCCCTTCATGGCGCCCGGGCCGCAGCCGGTGCAGATATCCATGTCGCGCAAGCCGATATGGTAGCCGACGTCCTTGGTGTACTCGTACTCCTCCCGCGAGATCGAGTGGCCCCCCCAGCACACCACCAGCCCCGGGTCGCGGCCCGGCTTGAGGGCGCCGGCCTTGCGCAGGATATGGAACACCGCATTGGTGGTGCCCTCGCCGGTGGAGAGGTCGAAGCGCTGCTGGGTCTGGATCTCGTTATAGACGTAGACGATATCGCGCAGCACCGAGGAGAGCAGCTCGCGGATGCCGCGGATCATCTTGCCGTCGACGAAGGCGTCGATGGGGGCGTTGGTCAGCTTGAGGCGAATGCCGCGATCCTGCTGCAGCACTTCGATGTCGAAATCGTGGTAGGTTTCCATCACGGCGCGGCCGTCGTCGGTGACGTTGCCGCAGTTGAGCACCGCCAGGGCGCAGCAGCGCAGCAGGTCGTGCAGGCCGGCGCGGGAGGTGTCGCGCAGGCGATTGACCTCGTGCTGAGAGAGCACCTCGAGGCTGCCTTCCGGCGAGATGATGGTGGAAATGGTCTCTGGCATAGCGGCGATCCTTGTCTTGCGTTCAGGCAGCCCTGCCAGTGGCCAGTGGCCAGCGGCCCCGGCAGGTTGTCATGAAATGCTACCACGGCCTGTGCGCCGGCCGCAGCGCTGCGGTCCTCAACGCGTTCTGATAACATGCGCTGAGTGATTCTTCATCTGCCAGTGAGTGCTGCGCTGCCCCATGTTCAACGCCCAATATTTCCGCACCTTCATTACCCTGGTGGAGACCGGCAGCTTCACGCAGACGGCGCGGCGCCTGGACATGACCCAGCCGGGGGTCAGCCAGCACATCCGCAAGCTCGAGCAGTATCTCGACAAGCCGCTGCTCAATCGACACGGGCGCCGCTTCACGCTTACTGACAGCGGTCGCCGTGCCTATGAGTACGCCATCAAGCTGTTCGCCGAGCATGAGCATTTTCGTCACTCGCTGGATAACGACTCGCTGGATTCCGGCGAGTGCCGCCTGGCCTCACCGGGTAGCGTGGGGCTGATGCTGTATCCCTTTCTGCTCAGCTACCAGCAGATGTATCCCGGTCTCACGGTCAGCTACCGTTTTGCCTTCAACGATGACATCGTCCAGGACGTGCTGGCCGGGCGCTACGATCTGGGGATCGTCACCGACCTGGTCAAGCACGCCGACCTGCACGTCGAGCCCTGGCATCAGGAGCCGCTGTGCCTGGTGGTCCCGGCGGACTTCACCGGCACCACCCTCAATGACCTCACGGGGCTGGGATTCATCAGCTACGCCGACGCTACCCAGCATGCCACCCAGCTGCTCAAGATCAATTTTCCCGGTGAGTTTCGCAGCATGAACCGCTTTCCCCAGCAGGGGTATACCAACGAGCTGTCGATGGTGCTCGATGCCGTGGCCCGCGGGCTGGGCTTTACGGTGGTGCCGCGGCTGGTGCTGGAGACCTCGCCCTGGCAGCGCCAAGTCAAGGAGTTGACGCTCAACCAGCCGGTCCATGAAACGCTCTACGTAGTGACGCCCAGCGGCTCGGAGCTGCCGCTGCGCTATGCGCGGCTACTGGAGGATTTTCGCGAGCAGCGTCGCCAGGCGCTCTACGGTTATGCCGAGGAGCCGAGCTTCGGCTGACGCTTGCGGATCGCTGTCCTAACGCATGCGCCCCGGCCAATAGGCCGGGGCGCATGCGTTGGACGGGGCGCGATTGCGGCTCAGTCGCGGTACTCGTCGATGCTCGGACAGGAGCAGATCAGCTGGCGGTCGCCGTGGACATTGTCGACCCGGTTGACCGCCGGCCACACCTTGGCGGCCTTGACCGCCGGCGACGGGAAGGCGCCCAGCTCGCGGGAGTAGGGCCGCGACCAGTCGGCATCCATCAGGTCGGCCATGGTGTGCGGAGCGTGCACCAGCGGGTTGTCATCCGCCGGCCAGTCGCCGTTTTCAACCTTGGCGATCTCCTCGCGGATGGCGATCATGGCATCGCAGAAGCGGTCGATCTCGTAGCGCGACTCCGACTCGGTGGGCTCGACCATCAGCGTGCCGGGCACCGGGAAGGACATGGTCGGGGCGTGGAAGCCGTAGTCCATCAGACGCTTGGCGATATCCTCCTCGCTGACCCCGGAGCTGGCCTTGAGCGGGCGGATGTCGATGATGCACTCGTGGGCCACGGTGCCGTTGGCGCCGCGATAGAGCACCGGGTAGTGGCCATCGAGGCGCTTGGCCACGTAGTTGGCGTTGAGGATCGCCAGCTCGGTAGCCTCGCGCAATCCGCGGGCGCCCATCATCTTGATGTAGGCCCAGGAGATCGGCAGGATCGAGGCGCTGCCGAAGGCGGCTGCGGACACCGCGCCACACTCGGCGTTGACCCCGGCGATCGGCGTCACCACGTGGTTGGAGACGAACGGCGCCAGGTGTGCCTTGACACCGATCGGCCCCATGCCCGGGCCGCCGCCGCCGTGGGGGATGCAGAACGTCTTGTGCAGGTTGAGGTGGCTGACGTCGGCGCCGAAGTCGCCGGGGCGGGTCAGGCCGACCTGGGCGTTCATGTTGGCGCCATCCACGTAGACCTGGCCGCCGTGGTCGTGAACGATCTGGCAGGCCTCGCGCACGCCCTCCTCGAATACGCCATGGGTCGAGGGGTAGGTGAGCATGATCGCCGACAGGACCTCGCTATGCTGCTCGGCCTTGGCGCGCAGGTCGGCGAGGTCGATATTGCCGTCGCTGTCGCACTCGACCACCACCACCTTCATCTGCGCCATGGCCGCCGAGGCGGGGTTGGTGCCGTGGGCCGAGCTGGGGATCAGACAGATGTCGCGGTGGCCCTGACCCTCGGCGGCCTGGTAGCGGCGAATCGCCACCAGCCCGGCGTACTCGCCCTGGGCGCCGGAGTTGGGCTGCATCGAGATATGGTCGTAGCCGGTGATCTCGACCAGGAAGGCCGCCAGCTCGTCGATCATCTGCTTGTAGCCCACTACCTGCTCGTGGGGCGCAAACGGATGGATCTGACCGAATTCCGGCCAGGTGATGGGGATCATCTCGCTGGTGGCGTTGAGCTTCATGGTGCAGGAGCCCAGCGGGATCATCGCATGGGTCAGCGACAGATCCTTGTTTTCCAGGCGCTTGAGATAGCGCAGCATCTCGGTCTCGCTGCGGTAGCGCTGGAAGGTGGGGTGCTGCAGGAAGTCGGAGTCACGCCGACAGGCGGCCGGAATGCCGCTGCTGCCGGCGCTGACGACGGCCTCGTCCAGGGCACTCACTGACAGGTCGTGCTCCTCGCCGATCAGCACGTCGAACAGCGTGTCGAGGTCGTGGGCGGTGGTGGTCTCGTCGAGGCTGACACCGATATCGCCGTTATCGAAATAGCGCAGGTTGATCTCGTGGGTCATGGCCCGGCCGTGGATCTTGCCGGCATCGACCCCGCTCAGGCGCAGGGTGTCGAACCAGCTGTCGTGGGCCAGCGCGATGCCCTTGTGACGCAGGCCCTCGGCGAGGATGGTGGTCAGCCGGTGGATGCGCGTGGCGATGGTGCGCAGCCCCTCGGCGCCGTGGTAGACGGCGTAGAAACCGGCGATATTGGCCAGCAGCGCCTGGGCGGTGCAGATGTTGGAGGTGGCCTTCTCGCGGCGGATGTGCTGCTCGCGGGTCTGCATCGCCATGCGTAGCGCCTGCTGGCCGCGGGCATCCTTCGAGACCCCGATGATGCGTCCCGGAATCGAGCGCTTGAGCTTGTCGGTGGTGGCGAAGAACGCCGCGTGGGGGCCGCCGAAGCCCATCGGCACGCCGAAACGCTGGGTGTTGCCGACCACGATGTCGGCCCCCAGCGCGCCGGGCTCCTTGAGCAGCACCAGGCTCATGATATCGGCAGCCACGCAGGTCATGATGCCGCGCTCGCGGGCGGCGCCGAGCAGCCCGCCAAGGTCGCGGACCTCGCCGCTCTGGCCCGGGTACTGAAGAAGCGCGCCGAATACCTCGTGTGCTGCCAGCTCATCTGCCGGCGCCACGATCAGCTCGAAGCCGAAGTAGTGGGCGCGGGTGCGCACCACATCGAGGGTCTGGGGCAGCACGTCATCGGCGACGAAGAACGCCTTGCTCTTGGCCTTCTTGTTGGCGCGCTGGCACAGCGCCATGGCTTCGGCCGCGGCGGTGGCCTCATCCAGCAGCGAGGCGTTGGCCAGCTCCATGCCGGTGAGGTCCATGACGGTTTGCTGGAAGTTGAGCAGGCCCTCCAGGCGGCCCTGGGCGATCTCCGGCTGGTAGGGCGTGTAGGCGGTATACCAGCCCGGATTCTCGAGCACGTTGCGCTGGATGACCGCCGGCACGTGGGTGTTGTGGTAGCCCTGACCGATATAGGTCTTGAAGACCTTGTTCTGGCGCGCCAGGCGCTTCAGGTAGTCGAGCGCCTCGGCCTCGGTGCGCGGCCCCTCGAGGGACAGCTCGCGGCCCAGGCGGATGCCGGCAGGTACGGTCTGCTCGATCAGCGAGGCGATGCTGTCGATGCCGAGGGTGGCGAGCATCTGGTCGACATCGTCGGCGCTGGGTCCGTTGTGACGATGAATGAAGGCGTCGTGTCCGGCCAGGTCGGCCAGGCGTCGGGTCTCGGTAGCCATGAAACACCTGTCAGGGTAGTCGGGCGGTCAGTCCCGGGGAAAGAAAAGGGGCGAGGCCGGGTCGCTCACGACCCGGCCGAAAGTCGTTCACTCTTCGGCGTCGACCACTGCGCCATAGGCCTCGGCATCGAGCAGGGCGTCGAGGGCATCGCTGTCGCTGAGCTTGAGCTTGGCGATCCAGCCGTCTTCGTAGGGCGATTCATTGACGGTCTCGGGGGCATCCTCGAGGGCGTCGTTGACGGCCACCACCTCGCCGCCAAGCGGCGCGTAGAGATCGGAGGCGGCCTTGACCGATTCGATCACGCCAAACTCCTCACCGCTGGCGAGCTCCTGGCCGACTTCCGGCAGTTCGACGAAGACCACGTCGCCAAGCGCCTGCTGGGCGTGATCGGTAATGCCCAGGGTGACGGTGCCGTCACCGTTGTCGAGCACCCACTCATGGCTCTTGGTGTAACGCAGGTTGGACGGAATAGCGCTCATAATAGTGGTTTTCCTATACGAAAAGGTTTTCTGAATCAGGGAATCGTACCGCCATTTGCACGCGATGGCGAGTATCGCGCGCATCCGGCGATGCTGCCCCAGGCTGACCGCCTATACAGGTTGGCTGCTGCGGGGAGTCTCGTCCAGCCCTGTGCAGTTGGCAGCCCTCGACTACGCTAAGTAAACACTGCATAAATGCCTACGCGGGCGAATCACTGCGTTGCGCGGTGCTCGAAATCCTCACCTATACCCCATAGGCTCCGGTTTCTGTGCTCCGTGCGCCTTGTGCTTCATCCCGCTCGCCGATTTATTCAGTGCTTCCCTAAAGGCAAGCGATCCAGTGCGGTGCCTGGCGGGTATTGGCGGTTGGTGGTATGCGCGGGGGCATGCTTGCGGACGCCGGGGGAGGCCAGTAAGCTGCCCTGTGTTTCGTATAAGAAATTAGTTTCTTTGAGTGGGGCGAGGGACGGACTCGCCGGCGGCAGAAGCCGATGATTTCACGCTGTAGTCGCATATTGGCAACGCAATGACCTGCAGCAGTAGAGCTTGGATGAGGTTATCCGCTATGGTACGCCCATTCGACCACGGGGACGCCTAGTCCCTTTGCGGTTGAGGCCAGGTGTCCGGCGCTGAGCTCAGCCCGGGGCACAACAATAACGAACCAGGATTGAAAGGAACGACCATGGAAACCTTGACCAGTCTCTTCACCGCCATCAACGGCGTGGTATGGGGCCCGTTGATGTTGATACTGCTGCTGGGGGTGGGCCTCTACCTCCAGCTGGGCCTCAAGCTGATGCCGATCCGCAAGCTCGGCATGGGCTTCAGCCTGCTGTGGCAGGGACGCGACAAGCCCGGTGCTGATAAGTCCGACAAGGACGGCGAGATCTCGCCCTTCAATGCGCTGATGACGGCGCTATCGGCCACCATCGGTACCGGTAATATTGCCGGCGTGGCGACCGCGATTGCGCTGGGTGGACCCGGCGCGGTGTTCTGGATGTGGATCACGGCACTGGTTGGCATGGCCACCAAGTTTGCCGAGGCGGTCCTGGCGGTGCGCTATCGCGAGACCGACAGTACCGGCAACCATGTCGGCGGGCCGATGTTCTATATCAAGAATGGCCTGGGCAAGAAGTGGATGTGGCTGGGCGGTGCCTTCGCCTTCTTCGGCGCCGTGGCAGCGTTCGGCATCGGCAATACCGTGCAGTCCAACTCGGTAGCCGACGCCCTCGACTCCACTTTCGGCCTGCCTCACTGGATCACCGGGGTGGTGATCATGGTGCTGGCCGGGGCGGTGATCCTCGGCGGCATCAAGCGCATCGCCAAGGTCGCCGGCAAGCTGGTGCCGATCATGGCGATTGCCTACATCACTGCCGGCATCGTGGTGCTGATCATCAATGCCAGCGAGATCGGCAGCGCCTTCAGCATGATCTTCTACTACGCCTTCAACCCGCATGCGGCCATGGGCGGCTTCGCCGGGGCGGCGGTGATGGCGGCGATTCGTTTCGGCGTGGCGCGCGGCATCTTCTCCAACGAGGCCGGCCTGGGTAGTGCGCCGATTGCCCACGCCGCCGCCAAGACCAAGAATCCGGTGCGTCAGGGCCTGATCGCCATGCTCGGCACCTTCATCGATACCATCATCGTGTGCACCATCACCGCGCTGGTGATTCTGACCTCCACGGTATGGATCGACGGCGAGGCCGGGGCATCGTTGACCGCACTATCGTTCGAGGCGGCGCTGCCTGGGGTGGGTAACCAGATCGTTTCGATCGCGCTGGCGATCTTTGCCTTCACGACCATTCTTGGCTGGTCGTTCTACGGCGAGAAGTGCTTCCAGTTCCTGTTCGGCACGCGTTCGATCATGCTCTACCGGACCTTGTTCGTGCTGGCCATCCCGCTCGGCGCCATGGCGCAGCTGGGCTTCATCTGGCTGATGGCCGATACCTTCAATGCCATGATGGCGATCCCCAACCTGATCGCACTGGCGCTGCTGTCGCCGATGGTCTTCAAGTTGACCCGCGACTACTTCGACGGCAAGGAGGTGCTGCCGGGCGAAGATCTGCCTAAGTAACCGTATGGCCACGCGGCACCAGCCTGCCGCGTGGCCAATCTGCTAGCCACTCGCCAATGGATCGATACCATGACGCAACTCAGCAAGACGCCACTCTACGACCTGCATCTGGAACTGGGCGGCAAGTTGGTGCCCTTCGCCGGCTACGAGATGCCGGTGCAGTTCCCGCTTGGGGTCAAGAAGGAGCATGAGCATACTCGCCAGGCGTGCGGCCTGTTCGATGTATCGCACATGGGTCAGGTATTGATCCATGGGCCGACGCCCGCCGAGGCGCTGGAAACCTTGGTCTCGGCGGATATCGTCGGCTTGCCCGCCGGCATGCAGCGCTATGCGCTGTTCACCGCGGAAGAGGGCGGTATCCTCGATGACCTGATGGTGGTCAACGCCGGTGAGCATCTCTATCTGGTGGTCAATGCCGCCTGCAAGGAGCAGGACATCAGCCACCTGCGTACCGGGCTCGGCAGCGACTACCGGGTCGAGGTCGTGGATCGCGGCCTGCTTGCCTTGCAGGGGCCTGCCGCGGCCAGCGTCATGCAGCGGCTGTGCCCGGCGGCCTGCGAGCTGGTATTCATGCAGCATGGCCGCTATGAGATCGACGGCATTGCGGTATGGATCAGTCGCAGTGGCTATACCGGTGAAGATGGTTTCGAGATGTCGGTGGCGGCGGAACAGGCCGAGGCACTGGCGCGCCTGCTGCTGGCGGAAGAGGAGGTGGAGGCCATCGGCTTGGGGGCCCGCGACTCGCTGCGCCTCGAAGCTGGCCTGTGCCTCTACGGGCACGATATCGACACCACCACCACCCCGGTTGAGGCGGGCCTGATCTGGGCCATCGGCAAGCCGCGGCGGCGCGGCGGTGAGCGCCCCGCGGGCTTTCCGGGGGCGGATCTCATCCTGCATCAGGTCGAGGCCAAGGATCACACCCGCAAGCGGGTCGGCTTGCTCGGCGAGGGCCGGGCACCGGTGCGCGAGGGTGCCGAGCTGTTCAGCGCCGACGATGTCAAGATCGGCGTGGTGACGTCGGGCGGCTTTGGCCCCAGCGTCGGCCGACCGGTGGCCATGGGCTATGTAGCGATCGATCAAGCCGAAGCGGGTACCCAGGTGTTTGCTGAGGTACGCGGCAAGCGCTTGCCGATGACGGTCAGCAAGATGCCGTTCGTGACGCCGGGCTACCATCGCGGCTGACGCCTGATCTTCTTGGTTATACCGTTATCTTGCGCCTACCATAGCGCATCAGCACCCTCCGGCCGTTCGCCTTGGCGAACGGCCTTTTCGTGGTTGTCATCAGGTGGGGATAACGATATGCCGAAAGGTCAGGCTGATACGGGTGCCATGGCCTGTTCGCGGCAGCAGGGCATGCTGCAGTAGGCGCTGCATGCCGGGCCCCATGACCAGCAGGCTGCCGTGGGGCAGATTGACATTGAAGGCCGGTGCGCGGCGGTCGCGCCAGCGAAAGCGCAGCGGCCGCTCGCTGCCCAGGCTGACGGCGGCGATCAGCGGCGCCTGGCCGAGCTCCGGCTCGTCGTCGCTGTGCCAGCCCATGCGCTCTTCACCGCTGGCATAACGATTGAGCAGCACGCTGTTGAATCGCGGGACCTCGCCGAAGGGACGCAGGGCATGAGCGATGCGCTCGGCCAGCCGCGCCACCTGGGGGTGCCAGGGCTCAGGCAAGAAGTCGCGGCCGGAGTAGCGATAGCGTGCCTCTGGGTCGCCCATCCACACCTGGCGGCGTGGGATCGGGTGCTCGCGGCCGAACAGCGTCAGGCTGGGCTGCTGCCAGGCGAGGTCACGCTCAAGGCAGCCCAGCAACCGGTCCGCTTGGTCGGCGTCTAGCAAGGCGTCATGCCGCCATAGCGGCGGCATGTCGAGAAGGTTCTGCCAGGTAGTCGGGGGAGGCATAGGCCGAGCATGCCAGCGGTGTGGCGGCGTGTCACGTAAGTGTGGGTAGCGTCCACCAGCCGAGCAGCGCAAACAGACCGCCGAGTAGCGCGCCGCCGATAACGTCGCTGATGTAGTGCAGGCCGAGACCGACCCGCGAGACGGCGATCAGGACGGCCAGAGGCACCACCAGCGGGAGCAGTGCCGGCGTGGTGGCAGCGGTCAGCAGGCTGAACATCACCGCGTGCAGGGTGTGTCCGCTGGGGAAGCTGTAGCGGTCACGCGGTACCTCGGTGCAGCATATCGCTTGAAAGGTGATCGAGGGACGTTCGCGGCACAGCCGCGTCTTGATCATTCGGTAGACGCCTATTGCCAGCAGTGACAGCAGTAGATGATGCCATGTCAGCGACCAGCCGTGGGCGCCGTGGATCACCGGCATTGCGGCAACCAGCAGCACCCAGGCCGGCCAGTCGCCAAGCCGGCTGGCTGCACGCAGCAGCATCAGTATGCCGCGGCGGCTGCCGTGGCGGGCGAGCCGCTGGCAGAGCTGCCATTCGAGCAGGTCGAGACGGTCAAAGACCGGCAGGGTGCGTGGTGCGGTCATGGGCGTGCTCCATGGCGGTATGCAAGACATGCAGGAAGCGTTCGGTAATCTGCGACCAGTGGCAGTCGGCCACGCGCACTCGCGCCGCGCGACCCAGGCGGCCGTAGAGTGCCGGTGAGCGAGCCAGCTGCGCGGCGCGTTCGACGAAGGCGCTGGAGGCGTCGAGGGGCAGCGTCAGGCCGTGGTGGTGGGGGACTATCCATTCGCCGGCGGCGGCATAGTCGAAGGCGATCACCGCCAGTCCGCTGGCCATGGCCTCGAGTACCACGTTGCCGTAGGTCTCGGAGCGTGACGGGAATACAAACAGGTCGGCGCTGGCGTAGTGCCTGGCGAGCTGGTCGCTGTCGATGAAGCCGGTGAAGTGGGTCTGCGGCAAGCGCCGCTGCAGGCGCTTGCGCAGGGGCCCATCGCCGACCACCACGCTGACCAGGTCGGGCTGCGCCAGGTGCATGGCCTGGAAGCTCTCGACCAGCAGGTCGAGGTTCTTTTCGCTGGCCAGGCGGCCGACATGCAGGGCCACCGGCTGGTGGTTGCTGGCGCCCCAGCGCTGGCGCAACTCGCTATCGCGTTTATCGGGATTGAAGTGCTGGCAGTCGATGCCGCGACCCATCACGGCGACACGTTCGAAGCCCTGGGCACCCAGCGTTTCGGCCTGCTGGCGGGTTGGCACCAGGGTGGCGCCGGTGCGGTTGTGGAAATGCCGCAGCAGGCCGAGCACGCCGCCGCGCAGCCAACCCAGGCCATAGTCGCTGGCGTAGTGGTCGAAGTTGGTATGAAAGCCGCTCAGGGTCGGGCTGCCGCGGCGTTCGGCGCTGCGCAGCGCCGACCAGCCCAGCGGTCCCTCGGTGGCCAGATAGATCGCATCGGGAGGCCGGGCTCGCCACTCGCCGAGCAGCCGTCGGCCACAGGGCCGGCCGAACTGCACGTCTGGGTAGCGCGGTAGATGAAAGCCTGGCACCTGCAGTTCGTTGGCCATGCGCGAATCGCTGTGCGCCTCGCGGGGGGCCGGTCGAACCAGCTGCAACGTCACCCCGCGTCGCCGGAGTTCGTCCGTCAACTGGCCCAGGGTATGGGCGACGCCGTTGATGTCCGGCGCCCAGGTTTCACTGACCAGGCATAAACGCATGAGGAGCTCCCGCGTGGTGAACTCCTCCCAGCTTCACCGACCATCATGACAGCAGGCCGACAGGTCGATGACGGATCGATGACGATGGGCGTCTAGCGCAGTACCTTGGTCGGGTCGACGGGCTTGCCGCCGTGGCGCAGGTCGAACAGCAGGTCATGGCGCTCGGTGCTGTTGCTGTAGTCGACCTGACAGACCGGTGTGCCCTGGCTCACGGTCTGCCCATCGGCGACCTTGAGCTCGCCGCACAGGGCGTAGACGCTCTGCAGGTTGCCATCGTGGTGGACGATCACCACGCGCCCCAGCTGGCGCATGCTGCCGGCGAAGCGCACCTGGCCATCGGCCACTGCCTTGGCCTGGCTGCCATTCTGGCTGGCGAGCAGCATGGGCTGCAGCGTGCCGCGGTCGTCTGGGCCGAAACGCCTGACCACGCGATAGTCGTCCAGCGGCCAGGGCCAGTTGCGTGCACTGCTGGGCAGGTTGCCGGGGTCGGGACGCTGGGCCGGCGGCCGACTGGCGCTGCTGCCACTACTGCTGGATGCTGCGCCGGATCCGCTTGAACTTGCGCTGCTGGTGCTTGCGCTTGCGCCGCTGAGGGGCACCTGGATCACCTGGCCGACCTGCAGGCGGTGGGCGGGGATGTTGGGATTGGCCGACTGTACGCGGGCAGGGTTGGTGCCGAAGCGTCGTGCAATGCCCGAGTAGGTGTCGCCGGGGCGTACCTGATAGCGGTAAGGGCCGCCGGAGGGGGCGCGCTCCTGCTGGGTGGGGATCAGCAGGCGCTGGCCTACCGCCAGGTGGCGTGGCTCGACCCCGGGGTTGAAACGTGTCAGGCGCTCCAGCGGTACATCGGCACGCGCGGCGATGGCGCCGAGGGTGTCGCCACGCTGAACGGTAATCCACTGGCCGTTGATGCCTTCGAGCCGCTGCGGCGCCGACCCGGCGCCGGCACAGCCGGCCAGCAGCCACGCCAGCAGCAGCATCAGGACGAGGTGTCGAGAGCGCGGTCCTTGTCCTGCCACAGCGCGTTGATCCATGTATGGAAGCGTTCCTTGTAGTCCGGGTCCTGGTGGTAATCGCCGCCGGGCATCCACTGGGGCACGTCGAGACGCCGGATATGGCAGTGAATCTGCCCTTCACGGCCGCACAGGAAGCCCCAGAAGGTCGGGGCCGGGTTGGTGTAGCTCAGGGTGGCGTCGAGAATGCCGCTGAGGCTCTCGCCGAGTAGGCCGGCGACCTGGGCGGTACCGCCGGCCTTGGGCCGCAGCAGGTGCCGGTAGGGGCTATTTTGCGCGTCGCGCTTGGCGGTTGTGAAGCGGGTGCCTTCAACGAAGTTGTAGATTGCCAGCGGCGTCTGGCGTGCCCGCTCGCACATGCGCTGGGTGGCACGACGGTCGCGCTCGGCGAGGGTCGGGTTGCGGGCCAGCTGCTCGCGGCTGTAGCGGCGCATGAAGGGGAACTCGAGGGCCCACCAGGCCTGGCCCACGATGGGGATCCAGATCAGCTGGTGCTTGAGGAAGAAGCGCGGCATGGGGATGCGCCGGTGCAGCGCGAACTGCAGCACGAAAATATCGGTCCAGCAGCGGTGGTTGGAGAGCACCAGCCACCAGCGCTGTGGTGACAGGCCGTCGGGGCGACGTATGTCGAGCCGGGGCTTGAGCCAGTAGCGCATCCACCACAGGTTGGCGCCGATCCAGTTGAGGGCCACAGCGTTGAGCCCGGCCAGCACGCGTAGCTTGGCGCGGCGCCCCGGGGCTAACAGCTTGAGCAGGATCAACACGAACAGCGGGATGCCCCAGAACAGCGTGGTCGCGATCAGCAGCAGCACGCTGACCAGTCCCTTGAGGGTCGCCATGGAGGGCCTCCAGAACCGCAGCAAAAAGCCAATCCTACTGCAAGATCAACGGGATGCCCAGCGCCTGCAGGCGCTGCGGGGTGACAGGCCTACTACCCTGGAGATGACAGCGGCAGTGGAAAGCTATGACAGTGGGATGTCGAAAAACTGACCATTCTGAGTAGAGCGTCAGTGACGTCGCGCTTCTCGGCGATTGTGCAAGGGCTTTGCACAGCGTTATCCACAGGAAATGTGCATAACCTGACCATGCCGTTTACGCGATCTCACAGCGGGTGTGCTGGGGTAGCAGCAGTTCAGCGGCGCGTTCGGCGTGGCTTGGTAGGCACTTCTGCACCAGCGCCAGGCCGCCGAGGGCAATGCGGTGCTCATCGCCCTCGGCGAAGGCCATGCGTCGCGAGCAGGTCGGGTAGAAGCGATAGTTGAGCAGTGGCGAGATCGGGAACACGCCATGGTGGCGATCGCTGCTGCCGATCAGGCCGGTCTGGCGCAGCTGCTGGTCGAGTTCGTCGAGCTCGTGTCCGAGGCGCTCGCTGTCGAAGCCGGCGTGATGCAGGCGTGGCCCCATTACCGCCAGCCATGCCGCCAGCGGATGTGCCATCTCGAGCAGTCGAAACGTCTGCCAGTCGGGCATTGGCCAGGGACGGCCCCGGCACAGCAGGTTCTGCCCGCGGGCGTCGGCGGGGTGAGCGGTGTCGACCAATGCCTTGAGTGCCTGGCGTGCGCTGCGTGGCAGCGTATTCAGCTGAAGCTCGCCGAGCATCAGCCAGGCGCCGTCGTCAGGCGCGGCGAGCAGGGTGGCCAGCAGTCCGCGGTCGGCCATGGCGTAGCGCTCCACTGGCCGGTAGCCAAAGTGTTGCAGGGTGGGCAGCACGGCGCTGGCGGCGTAGCGTCCATGATTGAGGGTCAGTAGCGCCAGGTATTCGGCAGGCGCATCGGTCGGCCAGACTCGCAGCGCACCAAGCTCGGGGTGGAGGTGGATGTAGTCCAACCACAGTTGTTGAAGGAATTCCTGGCGCTGCATGGTGTCCTTACCTCCCGCCTCTAACATGATTTTCAGCTGAGTATAGGCGGCAGCCGGGAGTGGCTTTCAACGCGGCGAAGACGCAAACGCCCGGCACTTGTTCGATTCAAGGGCCGGGCGTGGGGGCGGTGTGGCAGGCGCTAGAGGATTACTGTGCCGCGGTCTCCGGCATCAGCTCGTTATCCTTGGCGTACTGGTCGAACTCGGTAAAGCCGCCGATGTGGGTTTGGTCGATGAAGATCTGCGGCACGGTATCGACCGGCTTGCCGATGGTCTTCTCCATGTCGGCCTTGGTGATGCCCTCCTCGTGGATGTCGACGTAGCGGTAACCGCCGATGGCACCGATATCGCTGAGCTTGTCGGCAAGCTCCTTGGCGCGTACGCAGAACGGGCAGCCGGGACGACCGAAGATCACAACGAACATAGGGGAACTCCTTGCGGTGCAATATGAGAGATTCAAAAACTATCGGGAAGCTGGCCGCTATTGTTTCGCAACTCGCGACCAGATGCCAATAGCGGTGTACTACGCCGATGATGATCGGCTGCTATGGCTGGTGTTCAGCGCCCCTCGTCGGCACGCTTGAGAAGCTCGCAAAGCGGGCGATGGATGGCCTGGCCGGCAACCACGATATTCTCGCCGTACAGGTCGCTGGGTATGCCGCCGGGCGGCGCATAGAGGTGTCCGGTGCGTGCGCCGGCCTCGCGGGCAATCAGCACCCCGGCGGCGAAATCCCAGGGCGATACGCTTTCATAGTAGGCATCGAGCCGGCCGCAGGCGACGTCACACAGGTCGAGCGCCGCCGAGCCGTTGCGGCGGATGTCCTGGCACTCGCCGAGCACCGCTTGCAGCCGACGCAGCAGCGGCGGGCGCGACTCGCGGCGATAGGGGAAGCCGGTGGCCACCAGGGCGCGGTTCAGATCATCGCAGCGACTGGCTTGGATCGACTCGCCGTTACGCCAGGCGCCCTCGCCGCGCAGCGCGCTGAAGGTCTCGCCGAGGAACGGCGCGTGCACCACGCCGAGCTGGGTCTGGCCGTCCTCGCACCAGGCGATGGATACCGCAACGTGAGCCAGGCCGTGGGCGAAGTTGACAGTGCCGTCGATGGGATCGATTACCCACAGCGGGCCGCGTCGTTCGACCGCATCGCGCTCGGGGGAGAGCTCCTCGGTGAGCCGGGCTTCACCGGGGAAGGCGTCCTCGAGCCGCTCGGCGATCTGCTGGTCGACTGCCAGGTCGGTGTCGGTGACCAGCTCATGACCGGCCTTGTAGCGCTGGCCGAAGGTCTGGTCGCGGCGCGCGTCGCGGATCATGCGGCCGGCGTCGTGGGCGATCTCGATGGCGGTGTCGAGGCGAGTGGCGTGACGCATGGCGTCTCCTTGTGGCGTTGCCGTGACGAAGTGATCAGTCTACGCTGCGCGCCGGTGACGTCGCCATGATGACAGAGGAGAGACGCCGTGCAGGCCTTGACCGTCGAGCAGTATGCGCGGCTGCAGCAGCTGGCACGCCGCTACCAGCACCGCTGTGCCGCTTCCATCAAGCGCCACCCTGCGCGCAACCCGCGGCTGGGGGTCGACCTGCTGTGCTTCCAGCCGCTGCCCGAGCCTCACGCCGGCGACGAGCTGCTGGGGGCCTTGATCACGCCGGTCTCGCTGGCGCTCTGCGTGGTCAGCGCCACGCCGGTCGCCGTGCGCGATGACATGCCGCGGCGCTGGCTGGCGCTACCCGGCGGCGAGTATCCTCTCGCGCCGCTGGCGCTAGGGGAGGATGACGGCCTGTGGCACTGTCCGCTGCTCGATGATGTATCTGACCTTGCCTCGCTGCACGAGGCCAATCGGCTGGCCCAGCACATGGTCGAGCGGGTGCTGAGCGAGGCCTAGCGCCGCACCGGTCGCTTCTGCAGCTTGCGCTGCAGAGTGCGGCGGTGCATGCCCAGGGCGCGTGCGGTGGCCGAGATGTTGCCGTCGTGCTCCTGCAGGACTTTCTGGATATGTTCCCAGGTCACCCGGTTGATCGACGGGGGGTTGTCGGCCAGCTCGGTGTTGGGGTCGCCGTCCTGTTTGTCGAGCGCGGCGAGGATCTCATCGGCATCGGCGGGCTTGCACAGGTAGTTGACCGCGCCGAGCTTGATCGCCTCCACCGCGGTGGCGATGCTCGAGTAGCCGGTCAGAACCACGACCCGACAATCGGGCACCACGTCGAGCAGTTCGGGCAGCAGCTTGAGTCCCGAGGAGTGCTCCAGCTTGAGGTCCAGGGTGGCGATGTCGGGCTGCTGGCGGTGGGCCAGCATCAGCGCCTGCTCGGCGTCGTTGGCCACCTCGACGTCGAAGCCACGGCGGGTCATGGCGCGCTGCATGACGTGGCAGAACATATCGTCATCGTCGATGATCAGCAGGCGTTGCGGTTGGTCGTGCATGCGCTTTCCTCGTGACGGGTGGTGCAGTGGCACCCTTAACCTTGACTGGTATCCAGGCGCGGGAGTTTCACTTCGGTGAGGGTGCCGCCCTCTTCATGGTTGTAGAGACTCACGCCGCCGCCGAGGCGGTTGATGGTGGCATGGGTCAGGAACAGACCGATACCCATGCCCTTGCTCTTGGTCGAGACGAAGGTGTCGCCGAGCTGGTCGGCGATCGACATCGCCACACCAGGGCCGTGGTCGCGGATGTCGATGATCACCTCGTCGGTGTCCCAGTCGAGGCTCACGGCGATGCGCTCGGGGTTGGCATCGGCGGCGTTGTTGAGCAGGTTCATCAGCGCCTGCTCGAGGGTGGCATCCACCGCCAGGGTCGGCATGCCGCGGCGCTCGGCGATCTCCAGGCGGTGGCTGACGTCGGGGCGCAGCACCAGCCAGCGCTGTACCACCTGGGCCAGCCACTCGCCGGCGGGGCGCTGTTCGGGCTCGGCCAGGCGGCGCCGGTCGGCATTGGCCACCAGGTGCTGCAGCCGCGACTTGCAGATATCGACCTGCTGGCGCAGCAGATCGATATCGGCGCCGAGCTGCGGATCGTCTCGCGCATCCTCGCGCATCTCCTTGAGCAGCACGGCCATGGTCGACAGCGGCGTGCCAAGCTCGTGGGCGGTGCCGGCGGCCTGGGTGGCCACCGCCAGCACCTGCTCGTTGCGCAGTGCCGCCTCACGGGTACGTGACAGCGTCTGGTCGCGACGCCGCAGCGCATGGGCCATCTTGTAGATGAAGAAGGTCACCAGGCCCGCCGAGAGGCCGAAGTTGAGCCACATGCCGAGCACGTGGAGGCTGATCGAGCCAACGATGATGCCGTGGCTGAGCTGCGGCACCGGCTCGAAGAACAGCATCAGGAAGGTGTAGCCGGCCATCGAGGCGCTGGCGATCAGCCAGGCGAAGCGCCATGGCAGGGTGGCCGCCGCGATGGTGATCGGCACCAGGTAGTAGGTGATGAAGGGGTTGGTGGAGCCGCCGGTGAAATAGAACAGCAGGGTCAGACCGGCGACATCGGCCAGCAGGTGGAACAGGTACTCGGTATCGGTGACCGCCCGCGGGCGGCCCAGCCGCCACCAGGTGGCGACGTTGATCAGGCCCATGGCCACGATCACGCAGATCACCGGCACCACGCGCAGCTGGAAACCGATCACTTCGATGCCGAAGATGATTGCTGCCAGGAAGCCGGTCCAGGTGATGCCGCGCACGATGGTCAGTCTTACCAGGTTGCGATTGGGCGTCGATAGCGGCAGGGGTAGGGCGGGATGCATGGGCGCTCCGAAGATTTTCTCGCGCCATGATAGCGCATTGCCGCCGCTGGCTCAGCCGCAAGGCCGCCTTGAGGCCCAGATTTCAACTGCCTAGACTCATAGGGTCAGGCATCCAAGAGGAGCAATGAGATGGACGAGGAACGGATCTCCCAGGCCGAGCTGATCGAGCGGCTGCACAAGTGCATGGCAGGTGAGCGGGTGGTGGTGGTCACCGCCGAGGCGCGCTATCCGGCCAGGGTGCAGCATGTCGGGGCGACGGGGCTCAAGGTGATTCCCGAGCCCGAGTTGGAGGGCAGCCACGGCGCGCCGGGCGATCTCGAGGGCCATGTGGTGTCGTTCGGCGACGTCGAGTCGCTGGAGCTCGACGGGGTGCGCTACCTGCGCGAGCAGTAGCGGCGGGTGCGAGGTGGGGGCGTGATGCGCTATCATGCGCGCCACTCTTGTCGCCTGCGATACGGGCGACCGCTCATTCGTCATCAGGGCCGACCATGCCAGACACCGCCATTGCTCGCGAAGCCGAGCTGCGCCGTACGTTCGCCATCATTTCGCACCCCGATGCGGGCAAGACCACCATCACCGAGAAGCTGCTGCTGTTCGGTAATGCCATTCAGCTTGCCGGGTCGGTGAAGAGCAAGCGCGCCGAGCGCCACGCCACCTCCGACTGGATGAAGATGGAGCAGGAGCGCGGTATCTCGGTAACCACCTCGGTGATGCAGTTCCCTTACAATGGACGCATCGTCAATCTGCTCGACACGCCCGGGCACGAGGATTTCTCCGAGGACACCTACCGTACCCTGACCGCGGTGGACTCGGCACTGATGGTGATCGACGGCGCCAAGGGCGTCGAGGACCGTACCATCAAGCTGATGGATGTGTGCCGCCTGCGCACCACGCCGATCCTGACCTTCATCAACAAGATGGACCGCGATATCCGCGACCCCATCGAGGTGATGGACGAGGTGGAAACGGTGCTCAATATCCAGTGCGCACCGATGACCTGGCCGATCGGCATGGGCCGCCACTTCAAGGGTGTCTATCACCTCTACAACGACGTCATTCACCTCTACACCCAGGGCCAGGGCAGTCGGATTCCCGATGACAAGCGCATCGAGGGACTCGACAACCCCCAGGTCGAAGAGGTGCTGGGGGCCGACCAGGCCGAGGAGCTGCGCATGGAGGTCGAGCTGGTGCGCGGCGCCTCCCATGACTTCGACCTCGAGGCCTACCGCCGCGGTGAACTGACGCCGGTGTACTTCGGCACCGCCATGGGCAACTTCGGCGTGCGTGAGATGCTCGACGGCTTCGTCGAGTTCGCCCCGGCGCCGCAGCCGCGCGACACCGATACCCGCGAAGTCCGCGCCGACGACGAGCGCTTCAGCGGCTTCGTATTCAAGATCCAGGCCAACATGGACCCCAAGCACCGCGACCGCGTGGCGTTCCTGAGGGTCTGCTCCGGCAAGTACGACAAGAACATGAAGATGCGCCATGTGCGGATCGGCAAGGATGTCAAAATTGCCGATGCCTTGACCTTCATGGCCTCGGATCGCGCTCAGGTCGAGGAGGCCTGGCCCGGCGACATCATCGGCCTGCACAACCACGGCACCATCCAGATCGGCGATACCTTTACCGTCGGCGAGAGCATGCGCTTCACCGGGATTCCGCACTTCGCGCCGGAGCTGTTCAAGCGCGTTCAGCTCAAGGACCCGCTGAAGATGAAGGCGCTGCAGAAGGGCCTGCAGCAGCTTTCGGAGGAGGGTGCGACCCAGGTCTTCATGCCGCTGGATAACAACGACCTGATCGTCGGGGCGGTGGGGTCGCTGCAGTTCGACGTGGTCGCCCACCGGCTCAAGGAGGAGTACAAGGTCGACTGTGTCTACCAGGCGGTCAACGTGCAGACCGCGCGCTGGATCTACTGCGACGATGCCAAGATGCTCGACGAGTTCAAGCGCAAGGCGAGCGCCAACCTGGCGCTGGACGGTGGCGGCTACCTGACCTATATCGCCCCCACGCGAGTCAATCTGCAGATGACCCAGGAGCGCTGGCCGGATATTCGCTTTGCAGCGACAAGGGAGCATTAAGTGTTAAGCGCTCAGCAGTAAGGGGGCATTCCAGCCAGAGCACGCGACAGGGCCGGCTAACCTTGCCGCGTACAACGCTCACACGCTGTGAACCCCTCCCTGGGCGCTCCATTCTTCTTCCCTGAAGAATGAAGTTCGCTTTTGTACGCGGCAAGCGCCGGCCCGTTCCGGCGTAGGAGATCTCTCCAGCACGGTACAGCCTATGTTGATCGACGCCCACTGCCATCTTGATTTCCCCGACTTCGATGCCGACCGCGAGGCGGTCATCGCGCGTGCCAAGGCGGTGGGCGTCGAGGGCTTCGTGGTGCCGGGCACTACCCGCGCCCGCTGGCCGGACGTGCTGGCGCTGGGGCGCCGCGACGATGTCACGGTGTGCCTGGGGCTGCACCCCTATTTTATCGACCAGCATGGCGACGATGACCTGCAGGCCCTGGACGACGCACTGGCGTCCAACTCCCAGGTGGTGGCGGTGGGCGAGTGCGGGATCGACGCGCGCTTCAGCGAGAGTTGGGACGCTCAGTGGCGGCTGTTCGATGCGCAAGTACGCCTGGCCAAGCGCCATGGGCTGCCGCTGGTGGTCCACTGCGTGCGCGCCAACGACCGGCTCGCCAAGCGGCTGCGTCAGCTGGCTCCGCCTCACGGCGGGCTGATTCACGGCTTTGCCGGTTCCCCCGAGCAGGCCCGGGCCTTTATCGAACTCGGCTTCGTGGTCGGGCTGGGCGGAGCGCTCACCCATCCGCAAGCCAAGCGCCTGCAGCGCGCCGTTGCCGCACTTCCCGACGATGGCTATGTGCTGGAGACGGACAGCCCCGATATGCCGCTGGCCGGCCATCAGGGGCAGCGTAATGAACCGGCACGTGTGGCCGAGGTGTGCCGGCAGGTAGCGGCACTGAGAGGCCAGGACGTCGAACGGGTGGCCGCGGCCAGCAGCGCCACCGTGCAGCGGCTATTCGTTATTGGCAGCGCAGCCTCAGGAGGCCGCGAATAGTGTCTCGGGGTCGAGGCGTTCCAGCGCGTAGGGTAGCTCCTGTGGCGTGCAGGGGTGTCCAGCGACCGCCAGCGGCTCGGCCACCTCACGGGTGCTGAGCACGGCCAGCAGCTCGATCCGCCCATGCGCATCGAACTCGGCGGCGACCACATCTCCCTGGCGCTTGCCGTTGGCATCTTCCACGCCGTCGCCGGGCGCCGGCAGCGCATCCCCCGTGCACTGCAGGCGCGACAGGCGCTTCTTGACCTGGCCGCGGAAGTGCGCCCTGGCCACCACCTCCTGGCCCGTATAGCAGCCCTTCTTGAAGCTGATGCCGCCGAGCGCCTCCCAGTTGAACATCTGCGGCAGGTAGGCGTCCTGGTGGGCGTCACCGACCCATGCCAGGCCGGCCTGGATATCCAGCAGGCACCACTGGGCGTTACCCACCGGGGTTGCCTTGGCGGCGAGCCGCTGCCAGTGCGCCGTCATGACCTCCTGAGAGGCGATCAGCATCCGACGCGGTACCGGCCCCGGATGGTTGAGCAGCAGCAGAGTGGCATCGCCTGCCTGCTGCCAAGGACGGGGTGCTGTCAGGCCGCTCTCGGCCTCGCTGAGTGCCGCGGCGTCGCTGCCCATGACGCCGACCAGGGCCAGGTCGTCGCGGGCGCTGAGCGTGACCTGGTAGAAGGGCGCGAACTTGCCCAGGTGTGCCTGCAGCGGAGCAATTCGCTCGACGGGCATGATCAGCCACAGGCGCTCGGCATCGATGCGCAGTAGCTGGGCGTTGGCGAGCATGCGGCCCTTGGCGGTGCAGAAGCAGGTCAGCGGTGCGCCGCGGCCGTCGGCGAGCTCGGCCTGGGCGCTGGTCTGGCCCTGCAGGAAGCGCACCGCACCCTGGCCGTGTATCTCCAGCACTCCGAGATGCACCAGTGGGGCGATGGCAGTCTGCTCGGGGGGCAGGGCGTTGGCGACATCGGGCGCGAAGGTGACGCGCTGAGGGCCGCAGGGGGTGGCGCCTTGGTGGCGACTCCAGTCAAGCATGACGACTCCGGAAGGGTGGCATAACGGGCGCGGCATAATGCCACGCATGGTACTCCAATGGGGGCACTGAGTGGCGATTCAAGGCGTGTCGCGGCCGCAGCATGCTAAACTGGCAGGCTTATCGTGACGATTGTAGGGAGCGCGACATGGCGCAGATATCGCTGACCTTCGAGGGCGTCGACGACGCCGAGTTGATCAATCGCATCACCACCGCGCTGATGATGGTCGACGGCGTCGACAGCGCCGAAGTCGGTCGCCACGGCGCCGACGTGGACGGCCGCGTGCGCCGCGAAGCGCTCATCGAGGCGCTGGCGCCGCTCAAGGTCAAGGTGCGCTGATGCCGATTACCGTAATCAGTCAACAAGCCGGCACGCTGCGCCAGCGAGTGGAACTCGAGGGCTTTGACGACCTCTATGTAGACGCGCCGCGCATCGTAGGCGGAGAGGAGAGCGCTCCCGATCCCCATGACTACTTCGATCTGTCGCTAGGCGCCTGCAAGGCGATTACCGCGCAGATGTACGCCCAGCGCAAGGGCTGGGCCCTGAGCGGAGTGACGGCGGTGGTCAGCCGCGATGAGCGTGACGAGCGGCGTGGCCTGTATCGCCTCGAGGTTGCCCTGACCTTTCACGGGGTCGATGACCCTGAACGTCTGGCGCGACTCACCGAAATCAGCGACCGCTGCCCGATTCATCGGCTGATGACCAGCGCCACGGTGGAGATCACCACCCGGCAGGCCTGACGTCGAATTTATACCGTTATCTATCTGGTGGGGAAATAGCAGATGCAGAAGCGCTTCGAGCTGCAGTCCAAGTTCCAGCCGGCCGGTGATCAGCCGCAGGCCATCGATGCCCTGGTCCGGGGCCTGGATGCGGGGCTGACCCACCAGACGCTGCTCGGTGTGACCGGCTCGGGTAAGACCTTCACCATGGCCAATGTGGTCCAGCGGCTGCAGCGACCGACCATCGTCATGGCACCCAACAAGACCCTGGCAGCGCAGCTCTATGGCGAGTTCAAGTCGTTCTTTCCCGACAATGCCGTGGAGTATTTCGTCTCCTACTACGACTACTACCAGCCCGAAGCCTATGTGCCGTCATCGGACACCTTCATCGAGAAGGATGCCTCGATCAACGATCATATCGAGCAGATGCGGTTGTCGGCGACCAAGGCGTTGCTCGAGCGTCGCGATGCGCTGATCGTGGTGTCGGTGTCGGCGATCTACGGCCTCGGCGATCCCGAGCAGTACTTGAAGATGCGCCTGCACGTCAATCGCGGCGAGCTGATCGACCAGCGCAAGATGCTGCGCCGCCTGGCCGAGCTGCAGTACACCCGCAATGACATGGATTTTCGTCGTGGTACCTATCGGGTGCGCGGCGACGTGATCGATATCTTCCCGGCCGATGCCGAGGAGGAGGCGGTGAGGGTCGAGCTGTTCGACGACGAGATCGATTCGATCAGCCTGTTCGACCCGCTCACCGGCGAGATACGCGGCAAGGTGCCGCGCATGACCATCTACCCCAAGTCACACTACGTGACCCCGCGCCAGACCATTCTCGAGGCGGCCGAGAGCATCAAGGTCGAGCTGGCCGAGCGGCTCGACTGGCTGCGCAAGCATGACAAGCTGGTCGAAGCCCAGCGCCTCGAGCAGCGCACGTTGTATGACATCGAGATGATGTTCGAGCTGGGTTACTGCAACGGCATCGAGAACTACTCTCGCTACCTGTCCGGGCGTGCGCCGGGCGAGCCGCCGCCGACCTTCTTCGACTACCTGCCGGCGGATGCGCTGCTGCTCATCGACGAATCCCACGTCAGCGTTCCCCAGGTGGGCGGCATGTACAAGGGCGACCGCTCGCGCAAGGAAACCCTGGTCGAGTACGGCTTCCGCCTGCCCTCGGCGCTGGATAATCGCCCGATGAAATTCGAGGAGTGGGAGCGTATCTCACCGCAGACCATCTTCATCTCGGCGACGCCCGGGCCCTACGAGGCCGAGCATACCGGCCAGGTGGTCGAGCAGGTGGTGCGCCCCACCGGCCTGGTCGATCCAGCCATCGAAGTGCGCCCGGCCTCGACGCAGGTCGACGACCTGCTGTCGGAGATTCGCCTGCGTGCCGAGGTGGGCGAACGTGTACTGGTCACCACCCTGACCAAGCGCATGGCAGAGGACCTCACCGAGTACCTCGACGAGCACGACGTCAGAGTGCGTTACCTGCACTCCGACATCGATACCGTGGAGCGGGTCGAGATCATTCGCGACCTGCGCCTGGGCAAGTTTGACGTGCTGGTAGGGATCAACCTGCTGCGCGAGGGGCTCGATATCCCCGAGGTGTCGCTGGTGGCGATCCTCGACGCCGACAAGGAGGGCTTCCTGCGCAACGAGCGCTCGTTGATCCAGACCATCGGGCGTGCTGCACGTAACGCCAACGGCCGCGCCATCCTCTACGGCGACCGGGTCACCGATTCGATGCGCCGCGCCATGGACGAGACCGAGCGGCGGCGTGACAAGCAGATTGCCCACAACCTGGAGCACGGCATCACCCCGACCACGGTGACGCGCTCGGTGGCCGATATTCTCGAGGCAGCGGCCGCGCCAGGGTCGCGCAAGAGCAAGGGGCGCAAGGCCGAGCGCAAGGTCGCCGAAGGGCAGGGCGACTACGCCGCCTCCCTCGATTCGCTGGATGCCGCCGGCTTGACCCGCGAGATAAGCCGGCTCGAGGATGCCATGTTCGAAGCGGCGCAAAACCTCGAGTTCGAGGAGGCGGCGAGGCTGCGCGACCGCCTTCAAGAGCACAAGGCGCGCCTGCTGGCGCTGGGCTGAGCCGATGCCGGAAGGCCCCGAGATTCGGCGCGCCGCCGACCGCCTTGGCAAGCTGCTGGTCGATCGCCCGCTGATTGAGGTGTGGTTCGCCTTTCCCGAGCTGCAGCGGTCGGCGGCGACGCTGGTGGGGCAGCGCATCCGCGCAGTGGACAGCTGGGGCAAGGCGTTGCTGACGCGTTTCGAGGATGGCCGCGTGCTCTACTCCCACAACCAGCTCTACGGTCGCTGGATGCTGCATGCGCGAGATCTGCCGCCGAACACCACGCGGAGCCTGCGCTTGCGGCTTACCACCGAGACCCATGCCGCCAGTCTCTACAGCGCGTCGGACATTTCGCTGCATGACGATGCGGCCGCGCTCGATGAGCATCCTTTTCTACGCCGGCTGGGACCGGACCTGTTGACCCATCGGGTAACGCCGGAGGATGTCACGGCACGCTTGCTGACGCCGCGGTTCCGGCGGCGGGGGTTGGGCGGGTTGCTGCTCGACCAGCACTGCTATGCCGGCATCGGCAACTATCTACGCTCAGAGATGCTGTTCTTCGCCGGCCTGCTGCCGCAGAGGCGCCCCGAGAGCCTCGCCGAGGATGAACTGCAGCGGCTGGGCGAGGTCATGGTCGGCACCATGGCACAGGCCTTTCGTGAAGCAGGCGTCACCAACCGGCCAGCGTGGCGTGAGGCGCTGCAGCAGGCGGGGCTGCCTCGCCGGGTGTGGCGGCATGCGGTCTTTGACCGAGCCGGCGAATCGTGCCACGCCTGCGGCGCTTTTATCGAAAAGCACAGCGTGGCATCGCGGCGGCTCTACCTGTGCCCAGGCTGTCAGCGCTGATTTGAGGCTGATGATCCGGGTTTATACCGTTATCTAAACTCTAGCTGCATCTAACGTCAGATTGAGCCTTGAGCTATCGCCTGATCGCAGTTTGCAAATGGGGTATAATCTGCGCCGCTCGATCGTTCCCTCGCCACGGTACCGCCTCCTGACCGCTGTGCCGTGCGCCATAGCCATAGCCAAGGAGCTAGCCGCTGATGACCGTGATCCGCCAGGATGACCTGATCCAGAGCGTCGCCGACGCCCTCCAGTACATCTCCTACTATCATCCCAAGGATTTCATCGACGCCATGCATGAGGCGTATCAGCGGGAGGAGAATCCGGCGGCCAAGGATGCGATTGCCCAGATCCTGATCAACTCGCGGATGTGTGCCCTCGGCCATCGCCCGATCTGTCAGGACACCGGCATCGTCACGGTATTCCTGCACGTGGGCATGAACGTGCGGTGGGAGGCCGAGATGAGCCTCGACGATATGGTCAACGAGGGCGTAAGGCGTGCCTATCAGCTCCCCGACAACGTACTGCGCGCCTCGGTGCTGGCCGACCCTGACGGTCAGCGCAAGAATACCGGCGACAATACCCCGGCGATCATCCACCACAAGATCGTGCCCGGTGACACGGTTGAGGTCCACGTGGCGGCCAAGGGCGGCGGCAGCGAAGCCAAGTCCAAGTTCGCCATGCTCAATCCCTCCGACAGCGTGGTCGACTGGGTGATGGAACAGCTACCCAAGATGGGCGCCGGCTGGTGCCCGCCAGGCATGCTTGGCATCGGCATCGGCGGTACCGCGGAGAAGGCCATGGAGATCGCCAAGGAAGCGCTGCTCGATCCCATCGACATTCAGGCACTGCAGGCCCGCGGCGCCTCCAACCGTGCCGAAGAGCTGCGCCTGGAGCTGTTCGACAAGGTCAACAGGAGCGGCATCGGTGCCCAGGGGCTCGGCGGCCTGACCACGGTGCTCGACATCAAGGTCAAGGATTACCCGACACACGCCGCCAACAAGCCGGTGGCGATCATCCCCAACTGCGCCGCTACCCGCCACGCACACTTCACCCTCGACGGTTCCGGCCCCTCGGCGCTGCCGGCGCCCAAGCTCGAGGACTGGCCGGAGATCACCCGCGAGGCGGGCGACAACGTCAAGCGCGTCAATCTCGATAGCGTGACCCCGGAAGAGGTGCAGTCCTGGCAGCCGGGCGACACCCTGCTGCTCAACGGCAAGCTGCTCACCGGCCGCGACGCCGCACACAAGCGCATGGTCGAGATGATCGGCAAAGGGGAGCCGCTGCCGGTGGACATGCGCGGCCGCTTCATCTATTACGTCGGCCCGGTGGATCCGGTGCGTGACGAGGTAGTCGGCCCGGCTGGCCCGACTACCGCCACGCGCATGGATAAGTTTACGCGCACCATGCTCGAGGAGACCGGCCTGCTGGGCATGGTCGGCAAGGCCGAGCGAGGCCCGGCGGCAATCGAAGCGATCCGCGACAACAAGGCCTGCTACCTGATGGCCGTGGGGGGCTCCGCCTACCTGGTGGCCCAGGCCATCAAGAAGTCCCGCGTAGTAGGCTTCGAGGACCTGGGCATGGAAGCGATCTACGAGTTCGAGGTCGAGGACATGCCGGTAACGGTGGCGGTGGACAGCGTCGGCACCTCGGTCCACCAGACCGGCCCCGCCAAGTGGAAAGAGATCATCGCCGAGCGCGCCTGACACCCGCTCATCTTGTCGCAGTCCCGCCCCTGGCGGGGCTGCGCGCGTTACAGGTATGATGGCAGCCCGATTCACGGATCAGGGAGCGTCCATGACATCCTGGCTGATGGGCCTGGCCATCTTCATGGTGCACCTGCTGGGTATTCTCTCAGCGGTGCTGGCACTTATGTCGAGCCGTACTTCCCAGGGCGCAATCGCCTGGATCATCTCGCTGATCACCTTCCCCTACGCAGCCTTGCCCGCCTACTGGATCTTCGGTCGGCCACGCTTCTATGGCTATGTTTCGGCCCGTGGCGAGCGCGACACGGTACTGCGACGCGTCCTGGCGCGCTACCGCGAGCAGATAGAACCCTACCTGGCCGATCCCGGCATCGGCGAGATTCGCGCCGTCGAGCAACTGGCGATGATGCCGCTTACCAGTGGCAACCGCGCCGAGCTGCTGATCAACGGTGAAGACACCTTCGCCAGCCTGTTCGCCGGTATCGATGCGGCCGAGGAGTACCTGCTGGTACAGTTCTTCATCGTCCGCAACGACGCCCTGGGGCTGCAGTTCAAGGACCATCTCGAGCGCGCCGTCGAGCGCGGCGTCAGGGTCTACTTCCTCTACGATGAGCTCGGCAGTCGCAAGCTGGGTGAAGGTTACCTCAATGACCTGCATGACGCCGGGGTAGCCGTGAGTGCCTTCAACTCATCGCGCGGCGTGCGTCATCGATTCCAGCTCAATTTTCGCAATCACCGCAAGGTACTGGTGGTCGATGGTCGTGAGGGGTGGCTGGGAGGCTTCAACGTCGGCGTCGAATATCTCGGCCAGCACCGCAAGCACGGCCCGTGGCGCGATACCCATCTCAAGCTGACTGGCCCCAGCGTGCTGGGTCTACAGGAAGCGTTCTGGGAGGACTGGCACTGGGCCACCGGCGAGGTGCTGAGCCTGACCTGGATGCCGCACAGCACCTGCGACGAGTGCCAGAACGTGGTGATCGTCCCCTCGGGGCCGGCCGACCGGCAGGAAACCGCCAGCCTGCTGGTCCAGCAGGCGATCCATAGTGCCAAGGAGCGGCTATGGGTCACCAGCCCCTACTTCGTGCCCGACCAGGGCGTCCAGGACGCACTGCGCCTGGCGGCGATGCGGGGTGTCGATGTGCGCGTGATGATTCCCGAGCGGCCCGACCATCTGCTGGTATTCCTGTCGGCGTTCTCGTTCCTGCCCGACATGCTGCGCGCCGGGGTCAAGGTGTATCGCTATCAGCCTGGCTTCCTGCACCAGAAGGTGATGCTGATCGACGATCACAGCGCCACCGTGGGCACCATCAATCTCGACAACCGTTCGTTCCGGCTCAATTTTGAAATCACTGCCTTCGTGCCCGATCGGCGCTTCGCGGCCGAGGTGCGTCTGATGCTGGAAAAGGACTTCGCCGACTGCCGTCGCATCAGCTACGACGAGCTGCGCGACCGCGCGCTGTGGCGCAAGCTGGTGTCGCGCGCGGCCTATCTGCTGTCGCCGATTCAGTAGACTGATGCGGCATATCGTTACAGCGATTCGACGGCGTGCTTGTCGAACTCTCTTCTGCACGCTAACGTGCTGATTTTTATCCTGGCTCGCCTGTGTGGTGGCCATTCAAGCTTGATTGTCGGACACGGGAGTCGCGGTGAACCTCGAAACCAAGTGGCTTGAAGACTTCGTCGCCCTGGCCAATACGCGCAGTTTCTCGGCGTCGGCACGTCAGCGCCATGTCACTCAGCCGGCGTTCAGCCGCAGAATCCGCTCTCTCGAGCAGGCGGTAGGGGTGACGCTGGTCGACCGTTCGACCACTCCCGTGGGCCTGACCCCCGAAGGCCAGCTGTTTCTGGTCACCGCGCGCAATCTGGTCGAGCAGCTCAGCGAGTGCCTGGGCCATCTGCGAGGCCTGTCGATGGCCAACGAGGCGCTGGACATCGTCGCGGCGCACTCCCTGGCGCTGACCTTCTATCCGCAGTGGATCTCGCGTCTGCAGCAGGGCACCGGTGAACTACCCACCCGGCTGATCGCCATGAACATGGGGGAGGCGATCCATGTGCTGCGCGAAGGCAACTGCGATCTGATGCTCGGCTACTATGACCCCTATGCCAGCATGCAGCTCGATGCCGAGGTGTTTCCGTCGTTCTCGATCGGCCAGGTCAAGATGGTGCCGGTATGCCTGCCGGATGCCAGTGGGGCTGCGCGCTTCCCGCTTGGTGGCAGCGAGTCGGTGCCCTTCCTGGCCTATACTCAGGGCGCTTTTCTGGGACGCAGCGTGCGCATGCTGCTCAAGAACGACCCACTTCGCATGCGCCTGCGCACGGTCTACGAGACCGCCATGGCCGAAGGTTTGAAGGGCATGATGCTACAGGGCGCCGGCATGGCCTGGATCCCCGATTTCTGCATCCGCGACGAACTCAAGTGCGGCAAGTTGGTGAGGGCCGGCGGCGAAGAGTGGGACATTCCGCTGGAGATACGTCTGTATCGCTGCTCGCTGGTCCACAAACCCGGAGTCGAGAAGCTCTGGCGGCAGATGATGAAGTTGCCGCGTGACTTCCTGCAAGCCTAGCTGCCGCCGAAGTCGGCGGGCAGTCCCAGGAAATTCTGGATGATGAAGAAGTGGTCCTCGAACAGGCTCTCGGGCTCGAGGTCGGCCAGCGCTACCCAGCGCGCGTGGTCGCCGCCCTTGGCCGGCTTGAGCTGGGGCAGCTGCTGCTCCGGGCGCAGTGCGAAGTAGAAGGCTTCCGCCAGGGTCCGGCCGCGCCAGCTGCGGTGGGGTTCGTCGAATAGCCGCTGGCCGCGCAGCGAGCCCTTGAGCACCGGCTCAGGCACCTTGAGGCGCAGCCGCTCGCGAAGCTCGCGCAAGCAGGCGTCCAGCAGGCGCTCATGAGGATTGATGAAGCCGCCGGGGAGGGCCAGCAGTCCCTTGCCCGGCGCCGCGGTACGCTTGACCAGCAGGACGTGGCCGGATTGCACCACCACCGCATTGACGGTGACGAAGATCGGCGGGTAGGGGGCCTCGGCCCAGGCGCTGCGATACTGTTCGAGCAGCTGCTGCTCCTCGATCAGGCGCTGAAAGGGTTCTTCGTCGGCAAAGGTACCGAGGGCGGTATGCACGCTGGGCGGCAGGTCGTGGGCGGCACCGGTGGAAAGGTAGTCGCCCGCCGAGGAGTGCGAACGGAACAGCCGCTCACGGATCTGGCTGGCCGAAATACCCTCGACCAGCGGCACGCTGACCGATTCCCACTGCGGGAACAGCGACAGGTAGTAGCTGGATTGTCCGCGACTGGCGCCGATCAGCCCGGTGCGCGGCAGGCGGCCATGCTGGGGGCTGGCAACGTCGCGCACCTTGCGCTGTACGTCGCGCACCCAGACGTCGTCGTTATAAAGCGCATCGAGCAGCGGTTCGATGTCGAGGCGCTGGTTATCCTCCTCGTCGAAGCAGCCGCGCAGCATCGCCTGGCGCTCATCGAAACGCCACGGGTTGCGCAGCGAGCGCGCCTGCCATGCGGAACCGACCAGCACGATCACCTGACGAGCGCGCTTGAGCGCCTCGTGAATCACCGCCAGATGCCCCAGGTGGGGCGGCTGGAAGCGACCGATGAAGACCAGGCAGTCGAAGTCGTAATCGTGCTGCGCGGATCGTACTTGCTGGGTCGACGCCATGCGGGCTCCGTGGGCTGGTGGGTGGGAGCATTATCCGAGCTCGCCGGGCTGGCTGCAATGTGGCGTTGATCGTGCGTCTGCAGCAGTAGCCTCTCTAACGTATGCTTTAGAGGACCCTAATCACGCCTGGGAGACTGCATGATCAAGCAACACGCCCTCTACTGGTGGCGAATCGTTCACGCCGCCATTCAGCTATGGCTGAAGCGCAATGCCTTCAGCTACGCCGGCTCGTTGGCGTTCTACACGCTGTTCTCGCTGGCACCCACGGTGATCATCGCGGTGACCGTGATCGGCG
Organism: Franzmannia qiaohouensis; assembly: GCF_031451695.1. Classification (NCBI taxonomy): domain Bacteria; kingdom Pseudomonadati; phylum Pseudomonadota; class Gammaproteobacteria; order Oceanospirillales; family Halomonadaceae; genus Franzmannia; species Franzmannia qiaohouensis. The sequence goes on along the minus strand of NZ_JARWAM010000007.1, from coordinate 194,548 downwards.
TGGTGCTGGGTGAAGATGCCGCCCAGGGCCAGATCGTTGCTCAGCTGCAGGGCACCATGGGCGAGGATGCCGCCATCATGGTCCAGCAGGCCGTCGCTCAGTCGCGCATCGAGGAGTCGGGGCTCTTGCCTACGCTGCTGGGCATCGGCGCGCTGCTGGTCGGTGCGACCACGGTGTTCGCACAAATGCAGTTCTCGTTGAATACCATCTGGGACGTGATCGCCAAACCGAGCGGCAACAGCCTGCTGATCTTCCTCAAGAATCGCGTGCTGTCGCTGACCGTGGTGCTGTCGATCGGCTTTATTCTGCTGGTATCGCTGGTGTTCGGGGTAGCCCTGCGTGCGGTCCTCAATCACGCCGAGAATCTGCTGCCAGTGTTGGGCGTGCTGGCGGGTAGCGCCGAGTTTCTGATCTCGCTGTTGATGATCGCCGCACTGTTCGCCACCATCTTCAAGGTACTCCCGGACGTGGTGCTGCGCTGGAAGGACGTGGTGGTAGGTGCCGCGGTGACCGCGGTGCTGTTTGCCCTCGGCCGCTATGGCATCGCCGCCTATCTCGCCTACACCGCTACCGCCTCGACCTACGGGGCGGCAGGCTCAGTGGTGGTGATCCTGCTGTGGGTCTACTACAGCTCGCTGATCCTGCTGTTCGGCGCGGCCTTCACCAAGTGCCATCTGTTGGCCCGGGGTAGGCCTATCGTGCCGCGCAACTCGGCGGTGGTGGTCCGCCATGAAGTCGATGAGTGAGGAGAGCACCATGAGCAAATGCTGCGTCAAGGCCATGGTCACCGGCAAGGTGCAGGGCGTCTGGTATCGCCGCTCCACCCAGGAGCAAGCGCTCCAGCACGGCGTCACCGGCCATGCCAAGAACCTGCCGGATGGTCGCGTCGAGGTGCTGCTGTGTGGCGAGAGCAGCGCCGTCAACGCGGTTGTCGAGTGGCTATGGAAAGGGCCGCCCGGCGCCCGGGTGACCCACGTCGAGCTGGAAGGCGTCGAATACCGCGATCGCGATACCTTCCAGACGCTCTAGGGCTTAGCGCAGCGTGTCGACGATCCAGCTCACCACACCCGGGCCATCGGCATTCAGGCACACCTCGACCGGCGGCGTACGCGACCAGCGCGCGTCGATGAAGTCACGCCCCTCGGGGGCGAAGATCGTCTGCCCCTCGGCATCGCCATCGGTCACCACCGTCAGGTATCCGCGGGCGCTGGTGAACAGCTGCGGCGCCATCAGCCAGGCCAGTGCACAGCTGTCGTGGGGGCAGCAGCCGTCGATGCCCAACGCCTGCTGGTAGAAGTCGCGATAGAAGCCATAGCTGCCCTTGAGGACGTCGCCGAGACGCCCCTGGCCGGCGGCGATGGTGTCCATGTCGGCGGGAGAGAGCACGCAGCGATGGGTGGCATCGAGCCCCACCATCACCAGCGGCCAGCCGGCCGTCAGGGCGCGCGACGCGGCATGGGGGTCGTTGAACATATTGGCCTCGGCCACCGGCGTGACGTTGCCGCCTTCGCGAATCGACCCGCCCATGATCACCACCTGCTTGACCCGCTCGACGATGCCCGGGTCGAGCTGCAGGGCCGCGGCCAGGTTGCCCAGCGGGCCCACCGCCACCAGTGTCACCTCGCCGGGGCGGGCATTGATGGTGTCGACGATAAACTGTGCCGCACTGCGCGGATCGGCCTGGCCGCTCACCGCCGGCAGCTCGATGTTACCCAGGCCGTTGGCGCCATGGATATGTGCCGGTGCCGGGTGCTTGGGCTTGACCAGCGGCGCTGCGGCGCCCTGGGCCACGGGGATCGACTGGCCGGCCAGCTCACTGAGCAGTAACGCATTGTGGGTGGCGGTAGCGATGTCGACATTGCCGTAGGTGGTGGTCAAACCCAGCAGCTCGATGTCGGGATGGGCGAGGGCAATGGCGATCGCCTGAGCGTCGTCGACGCCCGGGTCGGTATCGAAGATGATCGGAGTCGTCATGCTGCGTCCTTATGCTGGAAAGACAGTGGGTGTAGAAACCTAGTATGCCGAGAGCGCAAGCGCCGGCCAGTCGTCGAGGGCCGCCTGGACCTCGGCGGCCAGCGGTATGCTGGGCGCCGCCCCCTCGCGCTGCACGCACAGCGCCGAGGCCGTACTGGCGCGCCGCAGGCAGGCCTCGACGTCTTCGCCGGCCTGGCGGGCGGCCATGAAGTAGCCGATGAAGGTATCGCCGGCGGCGGTGGTGTCGATGGGCTCGACGCGATGTGCCGGCAGTGCCAACTGCTGGCGTTGGCTGTGGAAGCAGACGCCGTCGCCACCCAGCGTCAGCACCAGCTCGGTGGTTGGCAGCCGCTTCGCCAAGGCCTCGAGCAGCCGCTGTGGCGAGCTCGACTCGGGCAGCTCGGCGAGTGCCGCGGCCTCGCCGCGATTGACGAACAGCAGCTGGCAGGCACTCAGCGGCAGGGCCGCAGCGGCTTCGTTCATCGGCGCGGGGTTGAAGGCGATCTCGAGTTGCGCCTGCTGGGCACTGCGCATCAGGTGCTCGAGGCCATTGCACTCGTTCTGCAGCAGCAGGCCGTCGCCGGGCCGGGTCTGGGCCAGCAGGGCATCGATGGCCGCTTCACTGAAGCCGTGATTGGCGCCGGGGTGAAGGATGATGGCGTTCTCGCCCTGGTCATCGACCTGAATCAGCGCGTGACCGCTGGGCTCGTCGTTAAGCCCGGTGCCGTCGAGGCCGACCCCGGCCTGGGAGAGGATCTGCAGGGCCCAGGCGTCGGCCTGACCCAGCCGCCCCCAGTGCTCGATCCGACCGCCGGCGCGGGCCATGGCCAGGGACTGGTTGGCGCCCTTGCCGCCCAGCACCTGCTGGAAGCTGCGGCTGGCCAGGGTTTCCCCGGGACGCACCAGATGCGGCACGCGGTAGACGTGGTCGATATTGATCGAACCGAAGTTGTGAAGAGGGCGAGGCATGCGGGCTCCTTGCGTATGTGGCCAGGCGCGAAAGGCTAGCAAATGCCGCTCAGGCTGTCCTGCCGGCGCGCCAGGCGCGCAAGTTGTCGACCGTGAGCTTGACCACATTGGCCCGTGACTCGGGGCTGATCCAGGCATTGTGGGGGGTGACGATCAGGTTGAGCGGCTCGCGGCTGGCGTCGATCAGCGGGTGACCGTCGCGGGGCGGTTCCACCGGCAGCGAGTCGACGCCGAGGCCGCCGAGGGTGCCGGCGCGCAAGGCGGCAAGGGCCGCGGCCTCGTCGACGATGCCACCGCGGGCGCAGTTGATCAGCAGGGCGTCGTCGCGCATACGGGCCAGCATGTCGGCATCGACCAGCCCGCGGGTGGCGTCGGTCAGCGGGCAGTGCAGGCTGATGATATCCGCCGTCGGCGCCAGCTCGGCCAGGCCGGGGCGGCTATCCTGTGCCTCGTTGCCGGGGCGCGCGGCGAAGGTCACCTGCATGCCGAAGGCCTCGGCGAGCTGGGCGACCCGCGAGCCAAGCTCGCCCTGGCCGACGATCACCAGCCGCTTGTCGGACAGCTGCAGGGTGCGATGGCCCAGCAGGCAGAAGAACGCACTCTCGCCCCAGCGCCCGGCGGCGACATCCTGCTGGTAGAGCGGCAGCCGATTGGCCAGGGCCAGCATCAGCATCAGGGTGTGCTGGGCGACGCTGGCGGTGCCGTAGGCGGTGACATTACGCACCTCGATGCCGTGACGCTCGGCGGCGGCCATGTCGATGTTATTGGTGCCGGTGGCGAGCACGCAGATCAGCTCGAGGGCCGGCAGCTGGTCGAGCAGCTCGGCGTCCAGCACCACCTTGTTGACGATGGCGATGCGTGCGCCGGCCAGGCGTTCGAGGCGCTGCGCGGGGTCGGTAATGGCATGCACCTCGAGGCTGTCGACCTGCTCACGCAGCGGCGCCAGGTCGACGTCCTCGCCCAGGGTAGCAGCATCCAGGATCACGGCTTTCATGGCGGTTCCTCATCGGCATTGGTCAGGAGATCGGCTTGCCTTGCCCGCTAGGGGGCGCAACACGCTATACTATCCGGCTTTCAAGGCAGGCTTGGAAAGTCCCTTGTCTTGTAATTAGCCTCGTAGTGAGTCTTGTAATAAACGCGGCTGGCCCTATATCACGGTTCGGTCGCAGGCGTTGCCACCGGCTGTGTGCGCCACGACCTTGTCGCATTGTGGTCTTTCGGAGAGATAAGAACCATGCCCATCTACGAATATGAGTGCAAGGCCTGTGGCCAGCGCCTGGAAAAGCTTCAGAAGATCAGCGCCGCACCGCTGACAGACTGCCCCAGCTGTGAACAGCCGGCGCTGAGCCGCCTGGTCTCGGCAGCAGGCTTCCGGCTCGCCGGTGGCGGCTGGTACGAAACCGATTTCAAGTCCGGCAGCAAGAAGAACCTGGCCGGCGACGGCGCTGACAGCAAGGCGTCGAGCAAGACCTCCAGCAAGGACGGTGCCGCGGCCTGAGCCGGGCGCCGTGCCTGACACTTTCGATCCATGCAACAGAACAGGATGTAACATGCGCAGCCATTATTGCGGCCAGCTCAACGAGACCCTGGTGAATGACCAGGTCACCCTGTGCGGCTGGGTACACCGTCGCCGCGACCACGGCGGGGTGATTTTCCTCGACATGCGCGACCGCGACGGCATCGCCCAGGTAGTGGTCGATCCCGACACCGAGGCGGCCTTTGCCACCGCCGATCGCGCCCGCAATGAGTATGTGCTGCGCATCACCGGCCGCGTGCGGCCGCGCCCTGAGGGCACCGAGAATCCCAATATGCCGACCGGCATGATCGAAGTGCTGGCCAAGCAGGTCGAGGTGCTCAACAGCGCCGTGACGCCGCCGTTCCAGCTCGACGAGCACGGCAAGGTGGGTGAGGAGGTGCGTCTCAAGCATCGTTACATCGACCTGCGCCGTCCGGAGATGATCGACAAGCTGCGCCTGCGTTCGCGGATTTCGCACAATGTTCGCGCCTACCTCGAGAACCAGGGCTTCCTGGACATCGAGACACCGATCCTGACGCGTGCCACCCCGGAAGGCGCCCGCGACTACCTGGTGCCGAGCCGTACCCACGCCGGCAGCTTCTTCGCGCTGCCGCAGTCGCCGCAGCTGTTCAAGCAGCTGCTGATGGTGTCGGGTTTCGACCGCTACTACCAGATCGCCAAGTGCTTCCGTGACGAGGACCTGCGCGCCGATCGCCAGCCCGAATTCACCCAGATCGATCTCGAGGCCTCGTTCGTCGAAGAGGACGACATCATGGGCATCACCGAGGCGATGATTCGCGGGCTGTTCCAGGAGGTGCTCGACGTCGAACTGCCGCGCTTCCCGCGCATGCCCTACAGCGAGGCGATGTCGCGTTTCGGTTCCGACAAGCCTGACCTGCGCATTCCGCTTGAGCTCACCGACGTCGATGACCTGATGAGCCAGGTCGACTTCAAGGTTTTCTCCGGCCCGGCGACCGCCGACGACGGCCGCGTGGCGGCGCTCAAGGTGCCGGGTGGCGCCGAGCTGTCGCGCAAGGCCATCGACGAATACACCAAGTTCGTCGGCATCTACGGCGCCAAGGGCCTGGCCTGGATCAAGGTCAACGAGCGTGCCAAGGGCCTGGAAGGGCTGCAGTCGCCGATCGTCAAGTTCATGGAGAACGTGATCGATCAACTGCTCGAGCGCCTCGACGCCCGGGACGGCGACATCATCTTCTTCGGTGCCGACAAGACGCGGGTCGTCAACGAGGCGCTTGGCGCGCTGCGCGTCAAGCTGGGCGAGGATCTCGACCTCTACACCCAGGCCTGGGCACCGCTGTGGGTGGTCGACTTCCCGATGTTCGAGGCCGACGACGCAGGCCGCCTGCATGCCTTGCACCATCCGTTCACCGCGCCCTCGTGCAGCCCCGAGGCGCTCAAGTCCGATCCGGCAACGGCCCTGTCACGCGCCTACGACATGGTGCTCAACGGCACCGAGCTGGGCGGTGGTTCGATCCGTATCCATGACCAGGCCATGCAGCGTACGGTGTTCGAGGTGCTGGGCATCGGCGAGGCCGAGGCCGAGGAGAAGTTCGGCTTCCTGCTCGACGCCCTGAAGTTCGGCGCGCCCCCCCACGGTGGCCTGGCCTTCGGCCTCGACCGCCTGGTGATGCTGATGACCGGTGCCAAGACCATCCGTGAAGTGATTGCCTTCCCCAAGACCCAGAGCGCCGCCTGCCTGATGACCGATGCCCCCGGCGAGGTCAGCGCCGAGCAGCTCAAGGAGCTCAATATCCGGCTGCGTCAGAAAGCCAAGCCGGAGACGACCGGCGAGTGATTGCCGTGATGCCCCTACCGCAGTTCATCGGCGCCCGTATGGCGCCGATGTCGTCTGCGCCGGCCGGGTAGGGCAGCCGTCATGCTGATTCTCGGCATCGACCCCGGTTCGCGGATTACCGGCTACGGGGTTCTCGACGTCTCGCTGGCCAAGCCGCGCTACGTGGCCAGCGGCTGCATCCGCATCCAGGGCGATGACCTGGCTCAGAAGCTGGCCCAGGTCTACGCCGGTATCAGCGAGCTGATTGCCGTGCATCGCCCCGGCGAGTTCGCCATCGAGCAGGTATTCATGGCCAAGAACGCCGATTCGGCGCTCAAGCTTGGCCAGGCGCGCGGTACGGCCATCGTGTGTGCCGCCAACCATGGCCTGCCGGTTAGCGAATACGGGCCGCGCCAGATCAAGCAGGCGGTCACCGGCACCGGAGCTGCCAACAAGTCCCAGGTCCAGCATATGGTCACCGCGATACTCGGCCTCAGCGCCACGCCGCAGGCGGATGCCGCCGATGGACTGGCGATTGCCCTGACCCACGCCCATGCGCGGCTGGGCCTGGTGCAACGCGGCAGCTACGGTGGTCGCAGCGCCGCCAAGGGGCGCGGAAAGGGCTGGCGTGACTACCGTCCTGGCTAGTCCTGGGCGTGATTCGAAGGATTATCAAACAGTGTTTGAAGACGCTGGTCAGTCGTCGCGGCGACCAGTATAGTGGCAAGCCAGTCAGCTCAAGGATGTGATGCATGATTGGACGCCTGCGTGGCACCCTGCTCGAGAAACAGCCGCCCTGGCTGGTACTCGATGTCGGCGGGGTCGGTTACGAGCTCGAAGCCTCGATGAACACCCTGTTGGCCCTGCCCGCCACCGGCGAGCAGGCCCAGCTGTTTACTCACTTGATCATTCGTGAGGATGCGCATCTGCTGTTCGGCTTCGGCCGCGAGCAGGAGCGGGCCCTGTTTCGCGCCCTGATCAAGGTCAACGGCGTGGGTCCCAAGCTGGCCCTGGCAATTCTCTCCGGCATGGAAGAGGAGCAGTTCATCCGCTGCGTAATGGATGACGACGCCAAGGCGCTGACTCGCCTGCCCGGCGTCGGCAAGAAGACCGCCGAGCGGCTGATCATCGAGATGCGTGACCGCTTCCCGCACTGGCAGCAGGGCGGCACGGCGCTGGATGACCTGACACAGGCAGCCGGACCGGCAAGCGCCGGCAGCGACCCGCTGCTCGACGCCGAGGCGGCGCTGGTGTCACTCGGCTACAAGCCCACCGAGGCCAGCAAGATGCTCAGCGGCCTCGACAAGGGGCTCACCACCGAGGCCTTGATCAAGGCCGCCCTGACCCGCAAGCTGGCAGGCTGAAGGAGGGACGCATGACTCGCCACGAGAGCAGACATGATTGACAGTGATCGCCTGATCGCGGCCCATGGCCAGCCGGGTGAGAGCCGGATCGATCATGCCATTCGCCCTCAGCGGCTGGCCGATTATATCGGCCAGCCGGCGATGCGCGAGCAGATGGAGATCTTCATCAGCGCTGCCCGCGGCCGCGATGAGAGCCTCGATCACACCCTGGTGTTCGGGCCGCCGGGGCTGGGCAAGACCACCCTGGCCAACATCATCGCCGCCGAGATGGGCGTCGATATAAAGTCGACCTCGGGGCCGGTGCTCGAGCGTGCCGGCGACCTGGCCGCCATGCTCACCAACCTGCAGCCGGGCGACGTGCTGTTCATCGACGAGATCCACCGCCTGTCGCCGGTGGTCGAGGAAGTGCTGTATCCGGCCATGGAGGATTTCCAGCTGGATATCGTGATTGGCGAGGGGCCCGCGGCACGCTCGATCAAGCTCGACCTGCCGCCGTTCACGCTGGTGGGGGCGACCACCCGTGCCGGGCTGTTGACCTCGCCGCTGCGCGACCGTTTCGGGATCGTCCAGCGCCTCGAGTTCTACGCCATCTCCGAGCTGACCGAGATCGTCAGCCGCTCGGCGCGGCTACTGGGCGTCACGGCGGATCGCCCCGGTGCCGCCGAGATCGCGCGCCGCGCCCGCGGTACGCCGCGTATCGCCAACCGCTTGTTGCGCCGGGTGCGTGATTTTGCCGAGGTGCGCGGCGACGGCACCCTGGATGCGGCCATTGCCGATAGCGCCCTGAACATGCTCCACGTCGACCGCCACGGCCTCGACCATATGGACCGTCGCCTGCTGCTGGCGATGATCGAGAAGTTCGAGGGCGGCCCGGTGGGTGTCGACTCGCTGGCTGCGGCGATCGGCGAAGAGCGCGACACCATCGAGGATGTCATCGAGCCCTATCTGATCCAGCAGGGCTTCATGATGCGCACCGCCCGCGGCCGGGTCGTCACCCGCCACGCCTACCAGCACTTCGGCATGGCCGCGCCGACGACGCCCGATAGCAGCGACGCGGAGCGCGAGGCATGAGTGGCTTCCAGTGGCCGGTGCGGGTCTATATCGAAGACACCGATGCCGGGGGCATCGTCTACTACGTCAACTATCTCAAATACATGGAGCGGGCACGCAGCGAATGGCTACGCCAGCTCGGGCTCACCCAGCAGGGTTTGCTCGACGCCGATATCCAACTGGTGGTACATCGCCTCGAATGCCGCTACGCCAAGCCCGCCCGGCTCGACGATGCGTTGCAGGTCAGCGCCCAGGTCGAGCGCTACGGCGCCTGCCAGATGAGCTTTCATCAACGCGTGACGCGCCGCGGGGAACCCTTATGTGATGCCTGGGTCGACATCGCCTGTATCGATGCGACTCGCCTCAAACCGACGCGGTGGCCAGCGCCGCTGCGTGCCGCCTTGAGCGGTCAACACTTGCAAGACTGACGAGGATACCCGTGAACGACTCCATGTCCATTCCCCACCTGATCATGAGCGCCAGCACCGTGGTGCAGCTGGTCATGCTGCTCCTGACGGTGGGTTCGATCGCCTCCTGGATCGTGATCTTCCAGCGCACCTTCGTGATGCGCCGTGCCAAGAAGGCCCACTTGGCGTTCGAGGAACGCTTCTGGTCAGGGGTCGATCTCAACGAGCTGTATCGTGAAACACCCTCCGAGCAGGAAACCAACGGCGCCGAGCACGTGTTTCGTGCCGGCTTCCGCGAATTCAACCGTCTGCTGCCCAAGACCCGCAGCCCCCAGGCGATTCTCGACGGCGTACAGCGCTCGATGCGCGTGGCCTGGTCGCGGGAAGAGGAGCGCCTCAACCTGCACCTGGTGTTCCTCGCCACGGTGGCCTCGGCCAGCCCCTACATCGGCCTGTTCGGCACCGTGTGGGGCATCATGGGCTCGTTCCAGAGCCTGTCGATGACCCAGCAGGCCACCCTGGCCACGGTTGCGCCATGGATTGCCGAGGCGCTGATCGCCACCGCCATGGGGCTGTTCGCAGCGATTCCCGCGGTGATCTTCTACAACCGCCTGTCATCGGAATCCGGCAAACTGCTCGGCAAGTACGAAGATTTCGCCGAAGAGTTCCACTCCATCCTGCACCGTAATCTGCAGGGGCGTGGCGACAGCGACGCCGGCTGAGGGAGAACCGCAATGCATGGTCCATTCAACCGTGGCGGCAATCGCAAGCCGATGGGTGAGATCAACGTCGTGCCATTCATCGACGTCATGTTGGTGCTGCTGGTGATCTTCATGATCACCGCACCGATGCTCACCCAGGGCGTACGCGTCGACCTGCCACAGGTCACCTCCGAGCCGATCGACGACATCGATGACAGTGAGCCGATCATCGTTTCGGTCGACCGCGAGGGCGACTACTACATCTCGCTGGGCGACGAAGAGACCGCGGTGTCGCTCGACGATATCGCCGATCAGATCATCATCATTCTCGACCGCCGCCCGGATACGCCGGTGATGGTGCGCGGCGATCGTAACGTCACCTATGGCCAGGTGGTCACGCTGATGAGTACGCTGCAGGTCGCCGGTGTTTCCAATGTGGGGCTGATCTCCGAGCCGCCTTCGAGTGAAGATTGAGGAACCTCATGGCCAGACACGATAGCCGTGTAGGCTATGGCCTGCCCACCCTGCTCGCCGTCGGCCTGCACGTACTGGTAGTGGTGATGAGCGTCATCACCTTGCCCAGCCGCGAGCCGGAGGCGACCTCGTCGTCGGTGGTGCAGGCCACGCTGGTGAGCACCGAAACCACCACCGACCAGGCACTACGCGCTGAAGAGGCGCGGGCCAGGGCCGCCCAGCGACAGGCCGACGAACAGGCCGCAGCGGCCGAGGAAGAAGCCGCCGCCGAGGCCGAGCGCCAGCAAGCCGAAGAGGAGGCCGCCCAGCGCCAGGCAGAGCAGCAAGCCGAACGTGAAGCCCAGCAGCAGGCGCGCGAGCAGGAGCGTCGAGAGGCCGAGGCCGAGGCACAGCGGCGCGCCGAAGAAGCTGAGCGTCAGGCGCAGCTGCGCCAGGAGCAGGAGGCTGCCGCCGAGACTGAGCGCCAGCGCCAGGAACAGCAGCGCCGCGAGGCCGAGGCCGCCGAACGCCAGCGCCAGGAAGAAGAAGCGCGCCGCCAGGCCGAGCAGGAGGCCGAGGCCGAGCGTCGCCGCCAAGCCGAGCAGGAGGCCGAGGCCGAGCGTCAGCGCCAGGCTGAGCAGGAGGCGGAACGTCAGCGTCAGGCAGAGCAGGAAGCCGAGGCCGAGCGCCAGCGCCAAGCAGAGGAGGAGGCCCGTCGCCAGGCAGAGCAGGAAGCCGAACGCCAGCGCCAGGCAGAGGAAGCCCGACGCCAGGCTGAACAGGAAGCCGAACGCCAGCGCCAGGAGGCGGCGCGAGCCGCCGCCGAGGCGGCCAGCGATATCGATAGCCTGATCGCCGGTGAACAGGAGTCGATCGCCAATGCACGCCAGGCCGAGCAGGCTGCCAACAGCTTCCAGAACCTGGTGCGCAACGCGGTGGAGCAGGCCTGGATCATTCCGGCCGGCTCGGCGTCGGGCCTCGAGGCCACCTTGCAACTCGATCTGTTGCCCACCGGCGAACTGATTGGGGCTAGGATTGTAAGTAGTAGTGGGGACGGTGCCTTCGATCGCTCGGTGATCCAGGCCGTTGAGCGCGCCTCGCCGTTTCGCGAGATGCGCCAGCTGCCACCGGCCGCGCAGAGTCAATTCCGTCAGTTCAATCTGAGATTCCGACCCGGGGATGTACGCTGATGAAAGCCTTGCTGAACCTCTGGCTTGCCGCCTTGCTGGTGCTGTTTGCCACCCAGGCCCAGGCCAATCTGACCATCGAGATCACCCGCGGCAGCGACCGCGCGATTCCGATTGCCATCGTGCCGTTTGCCGTTGAGGGCGGCGGCTCCCTGCCTGACGACGTCGCCCAGGTGATCAGCGATAACCTGGAGCGCAGCGGTCAGTTCGACCCGCTGTCGCGTAACTCACTCATTGCACGGCCCAGCAGCAGTAGCGACGTCAACTATCGCGACTGGCGAGCCGTCGACGCCGACTATCTGGTGGTTGGACGGGCCAGCGAGGAGGGCAGCCAGTACCGGCTGCAGTTCGAGCTGATGGATGTGCTTGGCCAGCGGCGCATGATCGGCGAGGTGGTCACCAGCGACCGCAACGAACTTCGCAGTGCCGCTCACTACATGAGCGATCAGATCTTCGAGGCGATCACCGGGCTGCGCGGCGCTTTCTCGACGCGTATCGCCTACGTCACCTCTGAAGGTGCCGGCGATGACATGCGCTTTGCACTGTTCATCGCCGATGCCGACGGCCGAAATAGCCAGGAGATCCTCAGCTCCAGCGAGCCGATCCTGTCACCGGCCTGGTCGCCGGACGGCACCAAGCTGGCCTATGTCTCGTTCGAGACCGAACGCCCGGCGATCTATATCCAGGACCTGGCGACCAGCCAGCGGGTGCGCGCCACCTCCTTCCCGGGCATCAACGGTGCACCGGCCTGGTCACCCGACGGCCGGCGCCTGGCAATGTCGCTGTCCAAGGATGGTCAGCCGGAAATCTACATCATGGACATCGCCGGACGCAGCTTCGAGCGCATGACCGACAGCAGCTCCATCGACACCGAACCCAGCTGGTCACCGGATGGCCGCAGCATCGTGTTCACCTCGGATCGCAGCGGTGGGCCGCAGCTTTATCAGATGGATGTCGCCAGTAAGCAGGTTGAACGCCTGACCTTCACTGGCAACTACAATGCCCGCGGCCGCTATTCGCCGGACGGGGAATCGCTGTTTCTGATTCATCGTGGCAACAACGGTTATCAGGTGGCGCGCCAGGATCTTGGGTCCAATCGCCTCACCACGCTGACCGATTCACGCGCGGATGAATCTCCTAGTGTTGCGCCGAATGGGAGCATGGTAATCTTCGCTACCCAACAGGGTAACAACGGTGTGCTGGGGGCAGTGTCGGCCGACGGAAGAGCCGCGTTCCGCCTGCCCGCAGCACGAGGTGACGTTCGCGAACCCGCGTGGTCACCGTTTTTGAACTGATCGACATTAGTGTCATTCAATTCTTGCAAGGAGTTGAACATGCAATTCTCATCTTACGCCAAGGGTCTGGCGCTGGCCGCTTCTCTCGTCTTCGTGGCCGGCTGTTCCAGCAGCGGCGGCACCCAGGACGGGTCCATGGATGGCACCAGCGGCAGCGGTGCTGCCGGCCAGGGCGTCGGTAGTGGCCAGGTTAGTGGTACCGGCATGAACGGCGGCAACGGCAGCAGCCAGGCCAGCCAGCAGGGTATCCCCAGCGTGCGTACCATCTACTTCGACTTCGACCGCGATACCATTCGCAGCGAGTTCGAGTCGGTACTCAATGCCCACGCTCAGTACCTGCGTGCCAATCCCAACTCCCGCGTGGTGCTCGAAGGCCATACCGACGAGCGCGGTACCCGCGAGTACAACATGGCGCTCGGCGAGCGGCGTGCCAACTCCGTGCAGCGCTTCATGAGCGTGCAGGGCGTTTCGCCGTCGCAGCTCGAAGTGGTCAGCTACGGTGAGGAGCGTCCCGCCGTGCGCGGCCAGAACGAAGACTCCTACGCCCAGAACCGTCGTGTGGTCTTCTCTTACTGAGCCACACTCGCCAGTGGAGTGAAGCATGAAACACAGCCTGAAAAGGCTGTGCGGCGCGGGAGCCCTGGTGCTCCCGCTGTCCGTTGGGGCCGCCCCGATCGTGGAGGACCTCTCGGCACAGCAGCAGCAGTCGCGCAGCTTCTATGAACAGACCGAAGTACGCGAGCCCAGCGGTGGCAGCCTGATGCTGCTCAACCAGCTGGAAGAGAACCAGCGTCAGATCCAGCAGCTGCGCGGCCAGATGGAGGAGCTGCGACACCAGCTCGAGCAGATGCGCCAGCTCAACCAGGAGCGCTACATCGACCTCGAGGAGCGCTTGGCAGCAGTCGGCACCGTAGGCGGCAGCCCCAGCGTCGATGCCGGCGCCGCGCAGCAGGTAGCCGCCGCCAGCGGTGACGGCAGCGGCGCACAAGCGGACTACCAGCAAGCCTTCCAGCAGGTTCAGGCGCGCGATTTTCCGGCGGCGATCAGCGCCTTCAACGCCTTCGTGGCCGACTATCCCGACCATGACCTGGCCGCCAACGGCTACTACTGGCTGGGTGAGCTGCACTCCGCCGAGTCGAATCTCGATCAGGCCGCAAGCGCCTTCCAGACCGTGATCGACGACTATGCTTCGAGTAACAAGGTCCCGGACGCGCTCTACAAGCTGGCACTGCTGCGCGCCCGCCAGGGGCAGCCGGACGCCAGCCGCGAGCTGCTCGACGAGCTGATGGAAACCTACCCGGACAGCAATGCCGCAGCCTTGGCCAGCGAATTTCTCAACCAGTCAGGCCTGTGACGGCCGTTGCCAGAGGAGCCCCGATGTCCTGCAAGATCGACTACCAAGCGCGCCCCGACCTGCTTGCCGGGCGCGTGATCCTGGTCACCGGTGCCGGTGACGGTATCGGCCGCGAGGCCGCCAAGGCCTATGCCGCCCACGGTGCCACGGTGATCCTGCTGGGCCGCACCGTGGCCAAGCTGGAGGCGGTCTATGACGAGATCGAGGCCGCAGGTGGCCCGCAGCCGGCGATATTCCCGCTCAACTTCGAGGGTGCCACGCTCAAGGATTTCCGCGACATGGCGGAGACCCTCGACAAGGAGTTCGGGCGGCTGGACGGCGTACTTCACAATGCCGGCCTGCTGGGGCGCCTGACACCCTTCGAGCAGTATGACCCGGCGCTGTGGGAGCAGGTCATGCAGGTCAATACCAATGGCCCGATCTGGATGACTCAGGCGCTGATGCCGTTGCTGCTGAGCAGCGACGACGCTTCGCTGGTGTTCACGTCGTCGAGCGTGGGCCGCAAGGGGCGTGCCTACTGGGGCGCCTATGCGGTCTCCAAGTTCGCCACCGAAGGCTTCATGCAGGTGTTGGCGGAGGAGTTCGTCAACAATCCCGGCATCCGTATCAACAGCCTCAATCCCGGCGCTACGCGTACCCAGATGCGCAAGACCGCTTATCCCGGCGAGGATCCCGGTAGCCTGCGTCGGCCGGCCGATATCATGCCGACCTACCTGTGGCTGATGGGTCCCGACAGCCGCGGTGTCACCGGCGAGCAGTTCGACGCGCAACCGCCACGCGCTTGAGCGAACCGCGCGCAGCGGCCAAGATGCCACTGCGCGCGCCTCACAGCTCCCGTATCAAGGCCCCCACCAGCTCCTGCGGCGTCTCGAACCACAGGTCTGCCGGCCAGCGGCCGATGTCATCCTCTTCGGCAATATAGCCATAGCCCACCGCCACGGCGGTCATCCCGGCACTGCGCGCGGCCTCCATGTCGCGCAGGTGGTCACCGATGTACCAGCACTCTGCCGGCGCTATCGAGAGGCGACGTGCCGCTTCCCATAGTGGCTCGGGGGCCGGCTTCTTGACCGGCAGGTCGTCGGCACACAGCAGCGCGCCAGGCATCAGCTGCAGCGCCTCGATCAGCGGCGCCGCGTAGGCGCGGGGCTTGTTGGTGACGATTCCCCAGCCACGCGGGGGCACTGCCCAGGCCTCGAGCAGGCGCTCGAGGCCATCGAACAAGCGGCTCTGGCTGGCGACATCGCGGCCGTAGGCGTCGAGCAGGAAGGCGCGTGCCGCCGCATGATCGACATGCTCGCTGGCAAGTCCCAGCGCCAGGGTGACCAGCGCGCTACCGCCGTTGGAGACCTGGCTGCGAATCTGTGGGTAGGGCAGCGGGGCGAGGCCGTGATGGGCACGCAGCTCGTTGGTGGCCCGAGCCAGGTCGGGCGCGGTGTCGACCAGGGTGCCGTCGAGATCGAACAGCAGGGCGCGCGGTGCTGGGTAGCTCACGCTCATGGCAGTTCCCGACTGGCGTGCATCAAGTAGTTGACCGACACGTCGCGGGGCGCGAGGCGATAGCGGCGCGTCAGCGGGTTGTAGACCAGCCCGCTCTGTTCGCACACCTTGAGCCCGGTGGCACGGCACCAGCTCGACAGCTCGGCGGGGCGGATCAGCTTGCGATAGTCGTGGGTACCGCGGGGCAGCAGCCGCAGCAGGTACTCGGCGCCGAGAATGGCAAAGGCGTAGGCCTTGGGATTGCGGTTGATGGTCGAGAAGAACACTTGGCCACCCGGCTTGACCAGGGTCGCGCAGGCGCGCACCACCGAGGCCGGATCGGGCACATGCTCGAGCATCTCCATGCAGGTCACCACATCGAACTCGCCGGGGTGGCTGGCCGCCATCTGCTCGGCGCTGGCCTGGCGGTAGTCGACGGTCACGCCGCTCTGTTCCTGGTGCAAGCGCGCGACGGCCAGTGGCGCCTCACCCATGTCGATACCGGTCACCTCGGCGCCGCGATGGGCCATGGCCTCGGCGAGGATGCCGCCGCCGCAGCCGACGTCAATGACCGTCTTGCCGGCCAGGCCGGCGCGGGCATCGATGAAGTCGAGCCGCAGCGGATTGATGTCGTGAAGCGGCTTGAACTCGCTGTCCCTGTCCCACCAGCGGCTGGCCAAGGCCTCGAACTTGGCGACTTCGGCGTGATCGACGTTGCCATGGTGGGGATTGTCGTGTCGCTGAGCCGGATCCTGAGTGGCTGTCATCGGGTGCCTCTTGCTGTCCATCGGGGTCGTCTCATTCTACTCTGTCGAATGCTGGCTTGTCCGTCTCGCGGCGCGAAAGCACAACTGTTGCCGTCCTGCATCATCCACTGGCCGGGCGGCTATGGCATAATCCAACCGCACTCATGATCAGGAGGGATCCCGATGATCCGCAAGGCCGTACTTCCGGTGGCCGGCCTCGGCACACGCTGCCTGCCCGCCTCTAAAGCCATTCCCAAGGAGATGATCACCATCGTCGACAAGCCGGTGATCCAGTACGTGGTGGAAGAGGCCGTTGCCGCAGGCATCAAGGAGATCGTGCTGGTCACCCACTCCAGCAAGGCGGCGATCGAGAACCACTTCGACAAGCATTTCGAGCTCGAGGCGAGCCTCGAGGCCAAGGGCAAGACCGAGCTGCTCGAGGAGCTGCGCAATATCATCCCCGACGACGTCAAGATCATCAGCGTGCGTCAGCCCGAGCCGCTGGGCCTCGGTCATGCGGTGCTCTGCGCGCGTCCGGTGATCGGTGACGACGAGCCCTTTGCAGTGCTGCTCCCCGACGTGCTGGTGGATGGCCATGGCCTGTCCGGCAACGATCTGGGCGGCATGATCGACGCCTTCGCCGCCAGCGGCCAGTCGCAGATCATGGTCGAGAACGTGCCACGTGAGATGGTCTACAAGTACGGCATCGTCGCCATCGACGGCGACGCCCCGGAGGCCGGCGAATCGGCACCGATGGCGCGGGTCGTCGAGAAACCCAAGGTGGAGGAGGCGCCCTCGACACTGGCGGTGATCGGTCGCTACCTGCTCCCCGGTTCGATCTTCCCGCTGCTGGCCGACACCCCGCCCGGCGCCGGCAACGAGATCCAGCTCACCGACGCCATCGATACCCTCCGCGCCAGCGAGGGCGTAGCCGCCTATCGCATGCGCGGCGCAACCTACGACTGCGGCCATCAGCTCGGCTATCTCGAAGCGATCCTGGCCTTCGCCAAGCGCCACCCCAAGTATGCCGACGGCTTCGCCGAGCTGCTCGACAAGTACGCCGCCAAGGAGTGATGCGCCATGCGAGTCCTGATACAGGGAAGTGAGCTGGCGGCGGCTACCGCCGCCGCGGCGCTGGCCAGCGTCGGGCACCGGGTCGCATGGCTGACGCTGGCCCAGCACCCGTGGCGTGAGCTCGAGCAGGCCGACTGGCTGATCCGCGAGCCCGAGCTGCTGCACCAGCTCCACGAGGCCCAGCGCGGTGGAGCTCTGCAGATCCTCGACAGCGATGCGGCGCTGTCGACACTGGCTGGCGATGAGCCCCTCGACGTGCTGTGGTTGGCCCTCGCCCCGGACCAGCGAGAGCTCGCCACCCACAGCGTCGACCGGATCGCCGGGCTCCAGTCCACGCCGCTGGTAGTGGTCAACAACTCGACCTTTCCAGTAGGCGATACCGAGCAGCTCGAAGCGCTGCTCGGGCATGCCGGCCAGGTTGCCGTGGCGCTGCCCGACATGCTCGAGGAGGGGCGCGCCTGGCAGGCCTTCACCCGGCCCAGCCGTTGGCTGCTAGGCTGCGAGGACGACCAGGCCGCCGCCCAGGTGCGCGAACTGCTGCGCGCCTTCAACCGCCGCAGTGACAGCTTCCAGCGCATGCCACGGCGTGCCGCCGAGCTCACCAAGCTATCGATCAACGGCATGCTGGCGACCCGCATCAGTTACATGAACGAGGTCGCCGGGCTTGCCGACTCGCTGGGCGTCGACGTCGAGCACGTGCGCCAGGGGATGGGTGCCGACCCGCGCATCGGCTACCAGTACCTCTACCCGGGCTGTGGCTTCGGCGGTCCCAACTTTTCACGCGACCTGATGCGCCTGGCCGACGTGCAGTCGGCCAGTGGCCGCGAGTCGGCGCTGCTTGAGCAGGTCCTGGATATCAATGAGCACAAGAAGGAGACGCTGTTCCGCAAGCTGTGGGGGCATTTCCACGGCCAGCTGGAGGGGCTTACCGTGGCCGTATGGGGTGCTGCCTTCAAGCCCGGCACTGCGCGTATCGATCATGCACCGGTGCTGACGCTGCTGCGCGCACTGTGGGCTCAGGGCGTTCATGTGCGCCTGCACGATCCGGCGGCACTGCCGGCGCTGCGCAAGGAGGTCGGCGAACACCCGCTGCTCACGCTGTGCCAGGCCGACCCCTACGAGGCGTGCCAGGGCGCCGACGCGCTGATGCTGGTTACCGAGTGGAAGTGCTACTGGAACCCCGACTGGCGGCGTCTCGGCGAAGCGCTGAGCGAGCGCCTGGTGCTTGATGGTCGCAATATCTACGACCCCGCCTATGTCGCCGCCCGCGGGCTGGTGTATCGGGGTATCGGTCGCCGCGCAGATCCCTGAGGCTGGGTGCCAGGGCGCTGCGCTTCGCGGGGCGCCCTGGCGTCGCAACCATCCTCAGCTGAAGTTCTGGTTGACGAAATCCCAGTTGGTCAGCTGCCAGATGCCTTGCAGGTACTTGGCGCGGGCGTGGCGGTAGTCGATGTAGTAGGCGTGCTCCCAGACGTCGACGGCCAGCAGCGGGGTCTGGTGATGGGCAATCGGAGTATCGGCATCATGGGTCGCCACGATCTCGAGCCCGCCGTCGGCGCGCTTGACCAGCCAGATCCAGCCAGTGCCAAAATGCTCGAGGGCGGCGGTCTCGAAGGCCTGGGTGAACGCTGCGAAGGAGCCGAATTCGGCGACGATGGCCTCACCCACCGGGCCATCCGCCTCGCCACCGCCGCTGGGTGACAGGCAGTGCCAGTAGAAGGTGTGGTTCCAGGCCTGGGCGGCCTGGTTGAACAGCTCGCCGGCGCTCGACTGGATGATCTCCTCCAGCGACTTCTGATCGTCATCGGTGCCCTCGACCAGGGCATTGAGGCGCGTCACGTAGGCCAGATGATGTTTGCCATAGTGGTATTCCAGGGTTTCGGCGGAGAGGTACGGCTCCAGCGCATTCTTGTCGTAGGGTAGCGCGGGTAGTTCGAATGCCATTGCCTGTTGCTCCTGCAAAAAGCCTTACGCTGCAACCATATATGCGTAAGTGGTGTCGCCAGATCATAGCAGCCTGGGGTATGCTCGCCAATGACGAGGGCGTCGCTCGGCCAGGCCGACGCCGCTCACGACGGGAGTCTACCCCGTCCGTCTTATGACGCTCTCACGGCAAGGAGTCACCCAATGGCTGAGCGCCCGGAGGAACAGCGCCTTTCGTCGCCGATAGTCCCCGATGTCAACGCTAGTCTGACCGCCAATCATCTGCGCCAGCCGCGCAGCGCTCGGCTGTGGCCGCTGTGGCTGATGATCCTGGTGCTGATCGGCGCGCTGGCCGGCCTGGCGTTCGCTGCCTGGCAGGAGCGGCTGCTGCTGCTGCGTGAGCTGGATAGACTCGAAGGCCAGCTCTCCAACGTCCATGCTCGCTTCGACGGCCTGGACCAGGAGCAGGACAGTGAGCTCGAGCCGATCACCGAGCGCCTGGCGTCGCTTAATGATGGCCAGCAGGCGCTGCGTGATCGCCTCGAGGAGCAGGAGCAGTTGATTGAGTCGATTCGCGTTGCCAGCGCCGAGGATGAAGCGGTCGAGCGCCTTGCCGCGCAGTTCGAGGAGTTGAGCGAAGAGGTCGAGTCCCTCGACGGCCTGATCGGTGTGGTGCGCCAATCGCTGGACGCCCTGGAGGAGGGCGGCGAGCAGGCCAGGGCGAGCCTTGACGCGCGTCTCGAGCGGTTGGAAACGCGCAGCGATGAGCAGACGCCTCGCCTCGCCTCGCTCGGCGAGCAGTGGCGTGATCTCGATCCGCGCCTGGAGGACCTCGAGGCGCAGCAGCAGGCGCTTGCCACGCGCCTCGACGAGCGCCCCGAACTCGATCCACAGCGTCTCGATCAACTCACCAGCGATCTCGATGCGTTGCAGGAGGCACTTGAGCAGCTCGACGCGGTGCGCGAAGATGAGCAGCAGGAAGTTGCCGAACTACGTGACCGACTGGACTCTACCCGAGCCGAGCTCACCGAACTCAGACAGTCGCAGCTAGCGACGAGCGCGCAACTGGAAGCCCTGCAGAGCCAGTTGGGAAACTGATATGGAATTTCGCGCATTAGCGCGCCTGGGGTCGGTGGTGGCCTGCCTGGCAAGCATTGCACCGGCCTGGGCGCTGGATGCCGACGTACAAGGTATTTCGGGACGCCCCGCCGACAATATCGCCATCTACCTCGGTGGGTTGGATGCCGCCCAGTACAGCCAGTCGCGGCTCGAGTCGGTGGTGCGTCGACGTAGCATGGAGGCGCTGCGGGTCTACGGCTATTACGAGCCCCAGCTACAGTTGGCGTTTGCGGGAGATCCAGTAGAGCGCGTCACCGTGATGGTCGAGGCGGGGCCTCAGGTGGTGATTCAGTCGCTGAATTTTCAGGTGCGCGGCGAGGCGAGACGCGACGAGACGTTCGTCGACGCTCTCGAAGCCTTTCCGCTCAGCGAGGGCGACCCCCTCGAGCACGCCCCCTATGACCGTCTGCGCAACCGCCTCTCGGCGCTGTCGCTGGAGCGCGGCTACTTCGATTCGCGCTTTCTCGACCGGCGCATGGAAGTCCGCCCGTGGGAGCAGAGCGCACGGCTCTATCTGACACTCGACAGCGGCCCACGCTACCGCTTCGGCGAGCCACGCTTCCACGGCAGCCACATCGACGAAGACCGCCTGCGTCGCATGCTGCCGTTCGAGCCGGGCGATCCCTACCTGGCCGGCGACATCGCACGCTACAACCAGCGACTTGGCCAGAGTAACTGGTTCAGCTCGATCAGCGTGCGCCCGCGGGTCGGCGGCGATGCGAGCCTGGCGCTGGACGCCCCGGCAGGCCCCGGCTGGTGGCAGCAGGCCGACCTGCAGGGCGAAGGCGCGCCGGCGTCACCCCCGGCGGACACCCCGGTCGAGGGGCCGATGATAAGCGCCCAGACGCTTGCCGCAGTGCGTAGCGTTACCCCACAGTCCCTCGACGTCCCCATCGACGTCACCCTGGTACCTGCCGATCGCCATCAGTTTGAAGTCGGCGTGGGCTATGCCACCGATGTCGGCCCGCGACTGCGGTTTGGCTGGCAGCAGCCGTGGATCAACCGCCTCGGTCACAGCCTCAATCACGACCTGTTCCTGTCTGGCCCGGAGCAGCGCTTTACCGGCGAGTATGCGATTCCGCTGGAGGATCCACTGCGCGATAGCTACCGGCTGCAGTACGGCTTTCGTCATCGCGACAGCGACGACACCCGTAGCCTCGAGGCCTCGGTCGAGCTGGCGCGGCGCTGGGAGTTCGAAAACGGCTGGGTACAGAGCGCCTACCTGCGCAGCACCTTCGAGGACTTCACCCAGGGGGTCGATGAGGATCAGACGTTCCTGCTCTACCCGGGGATCAGCTGGTCACGTACCCGCACCCGTAACCCGCGTTTCCCGAGCTGGGGCGATCGTCAGCGGGTGGCCATCGAATACTCCAATACCGCCTGGGGCTCGGACATCGAGTTCTTCCGCAGCACCGCCGACTCGCAGTGGATCCGCATGTTGGGTCGTGACAACCGCTTCATCGGCCGAGTCGGCCTGGGCAGCGTCGAGACCAGCGAATTCGAACGCATGCCGCCCTCGCTGCGTTTCTTCACCGGCGGCGATCGCTCGGTGCGCGGCTACGCCTACGAAAGCCTTGCGCCGCGAGACGAGGAGGGCGCCTTGCTGGGTGGCCAGCAGCTATTCACCGCCAGCCTCGAATATCAGCGCCGGGTCACCGGCGACTGGTGGGGCGCCACCTTCATCGATACCGGCGACGCCTTCGATGACTGGGGCCCCGACCAGCTCAACACCGGCGCTGGCCTTGGCGTGCGCTGGATCTCCCCGGTGGGGCCGATTCGCTTCGATGTGGCCCACCCCTTCGACGATGACGAAAACGACTGGCGAATTCATTTCGCGATCGGACCGGAGTTCTAATCATTACTCGACTGATCTGGGCGCTGCTACGCGCTGCACTCTGGCTGCCGCTATGGCTGATAGGACTGGTGATCTTCGCCCTGGGGCTTGCGCTGTCGCCGTGGGGCACCGGCGTGCTGCTGGAACAGGGCCAGCAGCGTGGCTGGTACAGCTACGAGGCGGCGCAGGGGGCACCGCTCGATCGCCTGCGCATCGACGGCTTGCGTCTCGAGGCCGGGCCGGCCAGCGTAAGCGTGGCCGAGTTCGAACTGGCCTGGGCCGACGACTGCCTGCTCAGCGGACGGCTGTGCATCGATCGGCTCGCGGTACGCGGCCTGAGCGTGCGCCTGGCTGCGGGTGACCCGGCGGTCGATGACGAGACGCCAGCCGCGGAGGCGGCCGACGATACCGCGCCGATCTCCCTGCCTTTCCCGATCGAGCTGCGCGCCCTGTCGCTCGAGGATATCGACATCCGGCTGGCCGACGGCACCCGCCTGTACTGGGCCAGCTTCACCAGCGGGGCGACCGCCGAGGGCAGCGACCTCGAGCTGCACGCCACCCAACTGGCGGGCCTGCGCGTGATGCTGCCGCTGACCCCGGGGGCCAGGCTGGCACTGCCGGCCGATGACGACGCCACGCCGCGCATCGAGGCCGCGGCCATCGATGCCGCCATCGCCGCCCAGTCGCCGCTGCCGGCGCAGGCCGCCGCCGAACTGGAGGGCCTGGCCAGCGTGCCGCTGGAGGAGCGCGAGCGTATCGCCCTGCCGGAGATATCACTCCCCCTCAACGTCAGCGTGCCATCCCTGGAGATCCTCGACAGTGAGCTCCAGGGGCCCGTCGAGTATCGCGTCGAACGCCTGGCGCTGGCGGTCAGCGCGGTGGGCCAGCAGGTCGAGCTGTCGAGCCTTGAACTGGCCACCGCCGATGCCGACCTGACACTCGCAGCGAGCGTGACGCTGCGCGACGACTATCCGCTCGAGGCGCAGCTCGACGGCGAACTCTTTCTCCCGGAGATCATGCCCGAACTGGCCGGCGAGCGGTTCGGTCTGACCCTGAGCGGCAGCCTTGCCGCGCTGGACGCCCAACTGATCACCAGCGGCCAGATCAACAGCTCCATTTCGGCGCAGCTCGATGCCCTCGACCCGACCCTGCCGATGCGCGTCAGCGCCCGCGCCGAACGCCTCGAGTGGCCACTTTCCGCGCAGCGTGAGCAGCAGGGCGACGACGCCGAGTCGCCCTATGCACTCAACGACCTGGTGCTGCGCCTCGAGGGGAGCCTGCTGGAGTACCAGGCGGCGCTGTCGGTGAACGCCGAGGGACCCGAACTGCCCGGCATGCGGCTGGCCTTGAATGGCAACGGCGATCTCGAGCAATTCGCCTGGACGCCGCTATCGGTCACCGTCCAACAGGGCGGCTCGCTGATCAGTCACGGCGAAGTGCGCTGGTCCGAGGGGCTCGATGTCAGCACCCGGCTGCAGCTCAACAACCTCGATCCGGGCGCCTTCACCGACGCCGTGCAGGGCCGGCTCAGCGGCAATGCCGCGCTGGGCTTCGCCCAGTCGCCCGAGGGCTGGTCGCTGGACGTCCCCACGCTGAGCATCCGCGGTGAGCTGCAGGAGTTGCCGCTGGCCCTGGATGCCGAACTCAGCGGCAACAGCGAGATGCAGTGGGATATCACTGCGCTGGATCTGCGCCAGGGCAGCAACCGCCTGACCGCCCAGGGCCGGGTCGCCGAGCGCCTCGACCTGAGCGGCACCCTGCGCGCGCCGGATCTTGCCACCCTGTCGCCGCAGCTGGGTGGCAGCCTGCAGGGCGACTTCGACGTGGCCGGCACCCTGGAGGCGCCGCAGCTGCGCCTCGATCTGGTCGGCGACTCGCTCTCCGCCGCCGACAATCGTCTCGAACAGCTGACGCTGAGCGCGCGGGTCAGCGGGCTAGACGATCCAAGCCTGGACGCGACTCTCGAGATAGCGCAGCTCAACGCCAGCGGGCAGCGCTTCTCGAGCATCAGTCTGGGACTCGATGGTCGTCTCTCGGCGCACCGCCTGGAACTCGAGGCGCTCGCCGGGCCCGGCATGCCGCTATCACGTGCGGCGCTGGCCCTCGACGGCAGCATGAACCAGGCCCGTGACCGCTACCGGGCTAGCCTGTCGCCGCTCGAGGTCGACAGCGAGCACGGCGACGTGCGTCTCGACCAGCCCATCGAGCTGGCCGCCAACCTTGACGCCGGCAGTGTGCAGGTGCAGCCATTCTGCCTTATCTACGACCGCGGCGGACGCCTCTGCGTCACCGACACCCTGAGCGCCAGCGGCGAGCGGGGCAGTGCGGCGCTGGCGATTCGCGACCTGCCGATGTCGCTGCTCGAAGAGTTCATGCCCGAAGGCTGGTCGGTGGCCGGCGAAACCCAGGCCGAGCTACGCGCCGAGTGGGCCGCAGGCGGGTCGCGCTGGTCGCTCGACCTGGGGCTGGGTAGCAACCTGGCATTGAGTGGCCTGGACGCCTTCGGCCAGCCGTGGGAGCTGCCGGCCTCACAGCTGCGGCTGGCGGTCGACGCCACCCAGGCCCGCGCCGAGGCCCAGCTCGACGTGTCGCTGGCCGACGCCGGTGACATCCGTCTGCTCATCGATATCGACGATCCCGTCAACCAGGGGCCGCTCAGTGGGCGCCTGGTGCTCGACGATATCCGCCTGGCGCCCTATCAGGCGCTGGTCGCCGACATGCAGACCCTCGAGGGCTCGGTGACCGGCGACGTCGCCATCGGCGGTAGCCTGGCGGAGCCCAGCCTGGATGGCGATATTCGCTTGAGCGGCCTGGAGGCGCGCGGCGGCGACGTGCCGGTAGAAGTGCGCGACGGCAATCTGGAGATCCTGCTGGCCGGCGATCGCGCCGATATCCGCGGTCTGATCGCTGCGGAGCAGGGCCAATTGAGCATCGACGGCAGCGCCAGCTGGCCCAGCGCCGACGCCTGGCAGGCAGCCATTACCCTGGACGGCCGCAGCGATCCGCTGCTCGCCGAGCTGCCCGATGTCGGCCGGCTGCGCATCGCCCCCAACCTGTCGATCGAGGCCGACCCCGAGCGCCTCGAGGTTCGCGGTCGAGTCGAGGTACCCTGGGCACGCCTCGAGATCGGCCAGATGCCCGCCTCGGCGGTCACGCCCAGCAGCGACGAGATCATCATCAGCGAGCGCGATGAGCGTCGCGCCCAGCGTGAGGAGGCACGGGCCGCCGAGCGTGCCGAAGAGGGCGCCGACGAAGCCACTTCCCAGGCGCTGGCCGAGGCCGGCATTCAACTCGACGTGCAGATCGACCTGGCACTCGGTCCCGACATGCAGCTCGAGGCCTATGGCTTGGAGAGCGGCCTGCGCGGCAACCTTCAGGTACGCCAGCAGACCGGGCCGGTGCAGCTGTTCGGCGAGGTCAACCTGGTCGACGGCCGCTTCCGCGCCTTCGGTCAGGACCTGCTGATTCGCCGCGGCCAGCTGCTGTTCAGCGGCCCCGCCGACCAGCCGCTGCTCGACTTCGAGGCGATTCGCAACCCCAATGTCACCGAGGACGATGTGATCGCCGGGCTGCGCGTCACCGGCGCCGCCGAAGCCCCCGACCTGCAGGTGTTCTCGGAGCCGTCGATGGACGAGGCGCGGGCACTCTCTTACCTGCTGCGCGGCCGCGCGCCAGGCGAGGGTGACGCCGACGGCGCCCTGGCCTCGGCGCTGATCGGGCTATCGCTGTCGCAGACCGGCGGCGCGGTGGGGCAGATCGGCCAGGCCTTTGGCGTCGATGACCTGGCGCTGGAAACCGCCGGCACCGGGGACGAGAGCCAGGTGGTGGTCAGCGGGCAGCTGACCGACGATCTGCGCGTCAGCTACGGGGTCGGGATCTTCTCGCCCATCGCCGAGCTGACGCTACGCTACACGCTGTGGCGTAATCTGTATCTGCAGGCGGTCTCAGGGGCAGCCCAGGCCGTCGATCTGGTCTACCAGTTCAGCCTGGGCCGCGCCGAGCAGACCCGCTGAGGCGCACGACGACAAGCGAGGAATAGCCTAATGCCATTACGCGACAACACGTCCCTGGTCGCCCCCGAGCGCGCCTTGCCGGGCCGCGACACGCCGCTGCGCATCAGCGGACAGCATCTGGTCAACGGTGCCAGCATGCTGCCGCCGTTTCCCGACGGCCTCGAAGAGGTGGTGCTGGGGCTGGGTTGCTTCTGGGGCGCGGAGCGGCTGTTCTGGGAGCTGCCCGGCGTGCACGTTACTGCGGTGGGCTATGCCGGCGGCTATACGCCCAATCCCACCTACGAGGAGACCTGTACCGGCTTGACCGGGCACACCGAGGCGGTGCGGGTGGTCTTCGATCCGGCTCGGCTGCCGTTCATGGCGCTGCTACAGGTGTTCTGGGAAGCCCATGACCCGACCCAGGGCATGCGCCAGGGCAATGACCGCGGCAGCCAGTATCGCTCAGCGATCTACACCACCAGCAGCGGCCAGTTGGCGGCCGCGAAGCAGAGTCGTGACGCCTACCAGCGGGCGCTCGAGGAAGCCGGCCGCGGTATGATCACTACCGAGATCGCCGCCCTCGAAGCCTTCTATGTGGCCGAGGAGTACCACCAGCAGTACCTGGCCAAGAACCCCAACGGCTACTGCGGGCTGAAGGGCACCGGCGTCAGCTGTCCGATCGGCTAGCCGAGGGCAGCGCTTGGCCGCTGGCGGCGCTGCCCAGCGCCGCCCAGTCGTTGAGCTGCTCGGCGACGCGCCGCCCCAGCCATGACCGCAGCCCTCCGCGGCGGTATTCGAGGAAGCCTACGTGGCCGCCGTGGCGGGCGATCTCCACGCGCACCGAGTCCGAGGGTGTCGGCAAGCGGTCGAACAGGTCGCCGGGCATGAAGGGGTCGTCGGCAGCGTGCAGGATCAGGGTCGGCAGCTCGATATCGCCGAGCAGCCGACCCGCCGAGGCGCGGCGATAGTAGTCGCTTGCCGAGCTGAAACCGTGCAGCGGCGCGGTAACCTCGTTGTCGTAGGCCCAGAAGCTGTCGAGCTCCTTGAGCTGGTGCGGCGACAGCGCAATCGGCATGGGTCCCTGGGCCATCTTGGCCATGACCTTGCGCTTCAGCGAACGCAGCAGATGCCGCTGATAGACGCGGGCGAATCCGCTGTTCAAGGCATCGGCACTGGCCGCCAGGTCGAGGGGGGCGCAGATGGCAATGGCGCCGGCCAGGTCCAGCCCATCGCCGCCCTGTTCGGCCACCAGCTTGACCAGCATGTTGGCCCCCAGCGATACCCCGGCGGCGACCTTGATGGCGTGGGGATAGCGCTGGGCGAGCTGGCCGATCACCCAGTAGGCATCCGCGGTATCACCGCTATGATAGGCCCGTGGCAGGCGATTGGGGGCCTGGCCACAGCCGCGGAAGTGCATCATCACCGCTCGCCAACCGGCCTGCTGGGCACTCCACAGCAGCTCGCCGGCGTACGGCGAGTCGAGCGAACCCTCGAGGCCATGGAAGAGGATGAACAGCGGCGCGTCGTCCCGCTTCGGGGCCTGGCGCAGCCAGGCCAGCTCGACGAAGTCGCCATCCGGCAGGTTGAGAATTTCGGTATCCCGCGCCAGCCGTCGCCGAGGCAGCAGGCGCGGTAGCAGCGTCTGGACATGGCGATTGCTCAGGCCGCGCGGAGGGCGGTAGTCAGCGGGAACGATGGTGCGTGACATGCCGGTCTCGATGAGTGGGCGTACTTCCAGCTTATCGCGCTGACGGCGCCGCGCAACCCGTATTGGAGCGAGACCCTCAATCGACTTGGTGAAGGCCTGCCGACGGATCCGCTGCGCTCGACTCGGCAATGGCCCGGGATCAGTCGCCGTCGTCGGCGGCCAAGGTCAGGTTGCGCTGGCCGCTGGGGGTAATGGCGACGTTGTCTTCGAGGCGAATCCCGCCACAGGGGGCGAGCCGTTCTACCAGTGTCCAGTCGACCTGCGCCGCCTCGGCGCCGCGGCGCAGTGGT
Organism: Franzmannia qiaohouensis; assembly: GCF_031451695.1. NCBI lineage: Bacteria > Pseudomonadati > Pseudomonadota > Gammaproteobacteria > Oceanospirillales > Halomonadaceae > Franzmannia > Franzmannia qiaohouensis. Next base: position 166,321 of record NZ_JARWAM010000007.1, on the reverse strand, counting down.
TCGAGCAGCATCGGGATCACATAGCAGCCGGGTTCGATGGTCACCACCATGTTCGGCGTCAGGGTGCGCGTCAGGCGCAGAGCGGGATCGCTGGCGGGCGGCGGTAGCGGCGCGCCGGCAGCGTCCTGCCGGCCGCCCACGTCGTGGACCTGAATGCCCAGCGAGTGGCCCAGTCCGTGCGGGCAGAAGGCGCGGGTAAGGCCGGTGTCGACGGCCGCCTCCGCGGAGCAGCGCAGCACGCCGTGCTCGATGAGCAGTTGGGCAAGCTCATGGTGCATCTGGCGATGCAGCGCGACGAAGGCGACCCCCGGCGCACAGGCCGCGACCAGGCGCTGATGCAGGGTTTGCATACTTGCGAGCAGCGACACGAAGAGATCGGGCGCCTCAGGGCCTGCCCAGGTGCGGGTGATGTCGGCGCAGTAGCCGAGCTGACGCTGGCCGGCATCGACCAGCAGGCTATACCGCTCGCCGGGAAGCGTCTGCTCATAGTGCTGGTAGTGGAGTACCCCGGCGTGGCGGTTGAGGCCCACGATACTGTCGTAGGGCAGTGACGACTCGCGCTGCCGGCTCGCCGCCAGATAGGCGAGGTGGATATCGAGCTCGCTGGCACCGCGTTCGAATGCCTGACGCGCCGCGGCATGGCCGGCCAGCGCAGCGCGATTGGCGTCGATCAGGCAGGCCTGTTCGTGGGCGCTCTTGTGCAGTCGGCCGTGGTCGAGCGCAGCGAGCAGTGCCGGCGGGTTGAGCGTCGCGCCCATGGCCTTGGCCTGCTCGACGTCGAGGTCGCCGATCACCGCGCGACGCTTGGCAGCGCAGGGCGGGGGCGTGATCTCGTCACTCAGCCGAATCTCGAATGCCTGACTCCAGGCCGCGTCTGGGCGCCGGGCGGGGAGGTGCCAGAAATCGGCCGGGGCATGGATCTGCAGCAGCGGCCGCCGTCCGCGACGGATCAGCAGCCAGCTGTGGCTGAGCTCGGGCAGCGGCGCCCAGTGCACGAAGTGGCCGTAGGCGCGAAAGGTAGCGGTCTGGTCGTCGGCGTAGTGCTGGTGGGGCGCGCCGCTGTAGATCCACAGCGCGTCAACGCCTGCCGCCTCGAGGTGCCCGGCGTAGGCCTGCTGTAGCGCATCCAGATGGGCCAAGTGCAGGGCGTCGCGGTCGCGCATCGTAGCGCCGCTCATGGCTCGATGGGATCGAGGCGGTCGACGCGGTAGAGCTGTGGCACCTGGTCGAGCCCTTCGACGGTGCAGTCGAGGTCGGTGACCCGGCCGTCGCCGAGCCCATAGACCCAGCCATGCACGGCCAGCGGCTGGTCGCGCTGCCAGGCGCGCTGAATGATCTTGTTGCGCGCCAGGTTGTCGACCTGGGCCTTGACGTTGAGCTCGCACATGCGGTCGACCTGCTCGTCCAGGCTAAGCGCGGCAAGGCTCTCGCGATGACGGCTGTAGAGGTCGCGCACCGAGTGCAGCCAGAAGTCGACGATGCCGTTTTCGCCCCCCTGCACGGCGGCCCGCACCCCGCCACAGCCGTAGTGCCCAACCACCATGATGTGCTTTACCTTGAGCACGTCGACCGCGTACTGCACCACCGACAGGGCATTCATGTCGTTGTTGTGCAGCAGGTTGGCGACATTGCGATGGACGAAGACTTCGCCGGGGGGCAGGGCGATGATCTGGTTGGCCGGCACGCGGCTGTCCGAACAGCCGATCCACAGGTAGTCGGGGTTCTGTTGCTGCGAGAGGCGCGAAAAGAACTCGGGGTCCTGTTCGCGCATCCGCTCCGCCCACTCGCGGTTGCGTTCGAGCAGCGCTTGCATGCGTTCTTTCATGACGGCAAACCTATAATGACAACATGGGTGGCGCTTCTTTTACCGTGAGTCTTGCAGAGGGTCAACGTCACCGCCACTCCCGGCACTGCTCGGGGGCTGGTATCATCTGCGCAGCGATTCAATGCTTTAGCGTTTTTCAGGAGATATCCGTGTCCCAGTACGACTACGATCTTTTCGTCATCGGTGCCGGTTCCGGTGGCGTGCGCGCCGCGCGTACCGCAGCGGCCACCGGCGCACGTGTCGCCGTAGCCGAGGACCGCTACCTCGGCGGTACCTGTGTCAACGTCGGCTGCGTGCCCAAGAAGCTCTACTCCTATGCCGCGCACTTCCATGATGCCTTCGACGACAGTGCCGGTTTCGGCTGGACCCTGCCCGAGGCGCCGCGCTTCGACTGGGCCACCCTGCGCGACAACAAGATCGCCGAGATCAAGCGGCTCAACGGCATCTACGGCCGCCTGCTCGAGGGCGCTGATGTGACCCTGATCAACGCCCGCGCCAAGGTGCTCGATGGCCATCACGTCGAGGTCGGCGGTGATACCGTCAGCGCCGAGAAAATTCTCGTTGCCGTCGGCGGCTGGCCCTGGGTGCCGGACTTCCCCGGTAACGAGCACGTCGTCGACACCAACCGAGTGTTCGATCTCGATGCCTTTCCCGAGCGCTTCCTGGTGCTTGGCGGGGGCTATATCGCAGTGGAGTTCGCCAGTATCTTCAACGGCCTGGGCAGCGAGGCGCATCTCGTCTATCGCGGCGAACTGTTCCTGCGCGGCTTCGACCGCGAAGTGCGTGAATTCACCCGTGATGAAATGGCCAAGAAGGGCGTCAAACTGCACTTCGAGACCAATATCGAGCGCATCGAAGCGGCGGGAAGCGCCTATCGGGTCACCCTGACCAACGGCGAAACGCTCGAGGTCGACGCCGTGCTTGCCGCCACCGGCCGCAAGCCGCACCTGCAGGACCTGGGCCTCGACCAGTTGGATATCGCGCTCAACGAAGATGGCACGATCAAGGTCAACGAACGCTACGAGACCTCGGTGCCGTCGATCCTGGCGCTGGGCGACGTCACCGGCGGCCCCGAGCTGACCCCGGTGGCCCTGGCCGAAGCCATGCACATGGTCCAGCACCACTTCAGCGATGCGCCGCCGCGCCCGCTCGACTATCACAACATCGCAACGGCGGTGTTCTGCCACCCCAATATCGGCACGGTGGGCCTCTCCGAAGAGGCGGCGCGCGAGCAGTTTGGTGAGGTGCGTGTCTACACTGCCGACTTCCGGCCGATGAAGCACACCCTGTCGGGCAGCGACGAGCGCTGCCTGATGAAGCTGATCGTCGATGAAATCAGCGACAGGGTGGTCGGCGCGCATATGGTCGGCGAGGAGGCCGGCGAGGTGATCCAGGGCATCGCCATTGCGGTGCGGGCCGGCCTCACCAAACTCGATTTCGATGCTACCGTGGGCATTCATCCCACCGGCGCCGAGGAGTTCGTCACCATGCGTAGCGTGACGCGTCGCTGAGGGCACCTGCCTGATGATCAAGAGGCCGCCTGCGGGCGGCCTCTTGCGTTGATGGCAAGGCGCTATATCAGCGTCACAAGGCGCTGGCCTGGGCTAAACTCCTTGGGTGACGTTGTCATCAGGGGGCTTGCCTTGCCAGCGAGGCTGCTGGGTGGCGCCCACATAACTCAGGATTATGGATTGTGCGCCACATGATAAAGGGCTTTTTGATTTATCCATAAGCGCTTGTTATCATATGGCGCAAATTCGCCAACTGCGAAGTATAACGATGAACGTATCCGCACAGCCGTTTACGACCTCCGCCGATCTTGCCCGCCCCAGCGTCGCCGATGCAGTGGTCGGTAAATCGTCTTCTCAACTGTACATACGCAAGCCCAATCCCGACGATGGCTGGGGCGTCTATGAGCTGGTCAAGGCCTGCCCGCCGCTCGACGTCAATTCCGCCTATGCCTACCTGCTGCTGGCCACCCAGTTTCGCGATAGCTGCGCCGTGGCAACCAATGAAGAGGGCGAAATCGTCGGGTTCGTATCGGGCTACGTGAAGAGCAACGCGCCTGACACCTACTTCCTGTGGCAGGTGGCCGTGGGTGAGAAGGCCCGCGGTACCGGTCTTGCGCGGCGCCTGGTCGAGGCGGTCATGTCGCGCCCGGAGCTCGCCGACGTGCATCACCTCGAAACCACCATCACCCCGGACAACGATGCCTCCTGGGGGCTGTTCAAGCGTCTCGCCGACCGCTGGCAGGCGCCGCTCAACAGCCGCGAGTATTTCTCCACCGACCAGCTTGGCGGTGAGCACGACCCGGAAAACCTGGTACGTATCGGCCCCTTCCAGCCCGATCGTATCTGACCCCGTTTGTGTCCCCAGCGGCCGTTCTCGAGACGGCCGCAGGGCTTCCCTTTGTCTGCGTGACAGCGGTCACGCCAACCATCTTTGATCAGGAGGTCGATAATGCAGACCCAGACTCTCGAACGCATGGAATCCAACGTACGCACCTATTCACGCTCGTTTCCGGTGGTCTTCACCGAAGCCAAGGGCGCGCGCCTGACCGACGAGGAGGGGCGTCAGTACATCGATTTCCTGGCCGGCGCCGGCACCCTAAACTACGGCCACAATCATCCCAAGCTCAAGCAGGCGCTGATCGACTACATGGCCGGCGACGGTATCATCCACGGCCTCGACATGTGGACCCGCGCCAAGCGCGAGTATCTCGAGACGCTTGAAGAGCTGATCCTCAAGCCGCGCGGCCTGGACTACAAGGTGCACCTGCCGGGCCCGACCGGCACCAACGCCGTCGAAGCCGCGATTCGACTGGCCCGCGTGGCCACCGGCCGCCACAACATCGTGACCTTTACCAACGGCTTCCACGGCGTGACCATGGGGGCGCTGGCCACCACCGGCAATCGCAAGTTCCGCGAAGCCACCGGCGGCATTCCCACCCAGGGCGCCTCGTTCATGCCGTTCGACGGCTACCTGGGCGAGCACGCCGATACCCTCGACTATCTCGAGAAGCTGCTCGGCGACAACTCCAGCGGCCTCGACATCCCCGCCGCAGTGATCGTTGAAACCGTACAGGGGGAGGGCGGCATCAACCCCGCCGGCATCGAGTGGCTGCAGCGCCTCGAGAAGATCTGCCATGCCCATCATATCCTGCTGATCGTCGACGACATCCAGGCCGGCTGCGGTCGTACCGGCAAGTTCTTCAGCTTCGAACATGCCGGTATCAAGCCCGACATCGTGACCAACTCCAAGTCGCTGTCCGGCCTTGGGCTGCCCTTTGCCCACGTGCTGATGCGCCCGGAGCTCGATAAGTGGAAGCCTGGTCAATACAACGGCACCTTCCGCGGCTTCAATCTCGCCTTCACTACCGCCACCGCCGCCATGCGCCACTTCTGGAGCGACGACACCTTCGAGCGCGATGTACAGCGCAAGGGGCGTATCGTCGAAGAGCGTTTCCAGAAGCTCGCCGAGTGGCTGACCGCCAAGGGCATTCCCGCCTCGGAGCGCGGCCGCGGCCTGATGCGCGGTCTCGACGTGGGCAGCGGTGAGCACGCCGACAAGATTACCGCAGAAGCCTTCGAGCAGGGCCTGATCATCGAGACCAGCGGTCACGATGGACAAGTGGTCAAGTGCCTGTGCCCGCTGACCATCAGCGATGAGGATCTGCTCAAGGGGCTGGACATTCTCGACGCCAGCACCAAAAAAGCTTTCGGCTAAGGCGCTATACTGCCAAGCATGTTTTGATGGAAGGGGCAGTAGAGCAGTAGACAGTAGATAGAGTAGGGCACTGGGCATGCTTGGCGCCCTGCACATCCACGGCCCGCCGCGGCGGGCCGTCGTTACGTTACGCGCCTGTCGACACGGCACCCGCGATTCACCGCATTCAGGAGATCACACCCATGATCGTTCGTAACCTCGAAGAAGCACGTCAATCCGAGCGCCTGGTCAAGGCCGAGAACGGCAACTGGGACAGCACGCGCCTGCTGCTGGCCAGCGATAATGGAGGCTTCTCTTTCCATATCACCCGTATCTACGAAGGCACCGAGACCCACATCCACTACAAGCATCACTATGAAGCGGTGTTTTGCATGGAAGGCGAAGGGGAAGTCGAGACCCTGGCCGATGGCAAGATCTGGCCGATCAAGCCGGGCGATATCTACATTCTTGACCAGCACGACGAGCATCTGCTGCGTGCCAGCAAGACCATGCACCTGGCCTGCGTGTTCACGCCGCCGATCACCGGCACCGAAGTGCATCGCGAGGATGGCTCCTACGCGCCGGCCGACGACTGAGCGGGACGCTTGATACAGCGCCTACCGACGCCCCGACAGGTTCTCCTGGCGGGGCGTCGGTGTATCGGTGACTCGCTCAGCGCTGCTGATCGAAGACGATGGTGATTTCCCCGAGGGTGATGCCGAACTTGCGCATCGCGGTGCGATTGATCAAGCGGCCATCGGGCTGCAGGTACATCCAGTCATCCATCTGGAAGGTGATGTTGCGTCCGCCAACCTCGACGTCCAGTGGATAGCGCATGTTGAAGACGTGGCCGTGATGTGCCGCGTCCACCGAACCCTCGACGTCGTTGGCGCTGCCGCGCCAGCGATTGTCGTCGACGCGCTCGAAGGTCCAGATGCGGCGGTCGGTCTCGCCATCGTCGAAGACGAAGTGCTCGTCGAGCACCAGGGTCTGGCCGTCGTAGCTGCCGTCGATATCCACCGTGAAACGGCGCTGTACCTCGCCGCGGAAATCCTGAACCATGCCCCAGGCGCGTGTCTCGCCAACGAAGTACTCGGCGATATCCAGGCGCGGTTCGCTACCTGTATAATCCTCCACGTCGACACCGGCGCAGCCGGCCAGCAGCAGAGCCAGCCACAGCACCAGCCAATGGCGATGAAACAGTGGGAGTTTCTTGTACATTAATCGAGCCCTTGCATGATGTTTGTAGCGCTGTGACCCTTAGTTGGCCGCAGGGTTCGCGATATCATGAGGCAATGCTCTACTTCGCATAATGTATATTATGTTAAATTGAGTGTGTACAGCGCCGTCCATACCAGCAAACCCATTGGACACGCCTCCACCACACTCCTTATCATCAGGCGACCAGTTACAAGGATTCCCCCTATCCCATGTCGATTGTGATGCGGATTCGACGCGCTTTTCCTGCCACGGCACTCGCCATCCCGGCACTTCTTGGCGGCTGTGCTCTCCTGCAAGGAGAACCCGAGCCTCCCCCTGAGCCAGCGCTGACCCAGATGCAGTTCGAGTCGCGAGTCGTCCAACTGGAGCAACAGCTCGCCGAGCGCTGCGACGTCCATCATCAGCTACTCACCGAGAATGCCAACGATACCCGCCGCCTGACCGCGGATGTACGTGAAGTCGGCAGCCTGTTGCGCGACATACGCAGCGATATCGACCTCCTCGCCGACGAGCCGGTGATCATCCCCGCACAGTGTGAAGAAGACGCCGAAAGCCCGCTCGATAACAAGGAGATCCTCGGCCGCAGCGAATGGATCGGCCTGCCGGACGTGGGGACCTACCTCAAGGCGCGGGTCGACTCCGGCGCCAGCACCTCGTCGCTGTCGGCTACCGACATCACTCGCTTCGAACGTGATGGCGACACCTGGGTGCGTTTCAAGCTGGCCCTGGGCGAAGATGATGTCGTGGTCGAGCAAGTGCGCGATGAGTGGATCGAGGCGCCGGTGATAAGGCGCGTGCGCATACTCCAGGCGGCCGGCGAAGAGTCGCGGCCGGTGGTACGGATGATGATGACGCTGGGCCCGATTCGCGAACAGGTCGAGTTCACCCTCAATGATCGCAGCCATCTCAACTATCCTGTACTGCTGGGACGGCGTTTCATGATGGACATTGCCATGATCGACGTCGCTGAAACTTACCTTCATCCACGCCCCGAGTTCCCGGGTGGTCGACCGGCCGACGAGGCCAGCGAAGATGAAGTCATGGACGATGATGAAAACGAAGCCAACGGCGACGAGTCCTGAGCCGCTGCCGCTGATGGGGTCGTGAGACCCCTTCGTTGTACAAGGAATTGACATGTCCCGCCTGCCCTTCTATTTACTCGTCGGCGCCTTGATGATCGCCGGCATCGCCCTCAGCGTGCACCGCCACGTGCAGTTCGAGGTCCCCTGGACACCCGGCGAACAGCGCCAGGTATGGGAGATCGAGGCCCAGGTCAACCTTACCGCCCAGGGCGGACCGGTGATGGTCGACATGGCGCTGCCCTCGCATCAGCAGGGCTATCGCGTGTTGACCGAAAACACCGCCTCGCCGGGCTATGGCCTGTCATTCCTCGAGGATGAGCGCGGCCGCCGCGCACAGTGGTCGATACGCCAGGCCGCCGGCAGTCAACAGCTCTACTACTCCGTGCAGCTGCTGGTTGCCCCGGACGCCCGCCCGCCTGAGTCGCGGCGCCCCGCGTTGCAGGAGGACATCGTCTGGGAGCGTCCCTATGACACCGCCGCCACCCAGGTCATAGAGCGCGCCTGGCAGCGCTCCGCCAGCCCGTTCACCTTCGCTCGCGAACTGATCCGCGACTTCAGCGATGATCGCCAAGGCGAGAACTCGCGACTGTTGCTCAATCAATTCGATCGCGCCTCGCTGCTGGTTCGCCTGCTGAACGACGCCGGCGTACATGCCCGGGCGGTCAGTGGCCTGATGCTCGAGGATGGGCGCCGCCGGCAGAGTCTCTCCACCTGGGTGCAGGTGTTCGATGACGATCGCTGGTCGCTGTTCAATCCAGTCACCGGTGAGCAGGGACGCCCTGACAACCTGTTGATGTGGGAGGATAGCGGCCAGGCGGTGCTCGAGGTGCAGGGGGGCACCAACTCGAACATCAGCTTCTCGATGATCCAGCACAACCAGCCTGCCGCCGCCGCGGTGCGTAACCAGTTGGCCAACGACACCCTGATCAACTTCTCGATCCATAGCCTGCCGCTGGAGGAACAGGCGCTGTTCCAGACCATCCTGCTGATCCCGATTGGCGCGCTGGTGGTGGTACTGCTCAGGGTGCTGATCGGTATCAAGACCTCGGGTACCTTCATGCCGGTGCTGATCGCCCTGGCGTTCATCCAGACCACGCTGATGACAGGCCTGATCGGTTTCCTGCTGATCGTTGCGGTAGGCCTGGTGATTCGCAGCTACCTGTCGCGCCTCAACCTGCTACTGGTGGCGCGAGTGTCGGCGGTGATCATCACGGTCATCGCCATCATCTCGCTGTTCTCGGTGCTCTCCTACCGCTTCGGCCTCAACGCCGGGCTTACGATCACCTTCTTCCCGATGATCATTCTCTCCTGGACCATCGAGCGGATGTCGATCCTGTGGGAGGAAGAAGGTCCCAAGGAGGTACTGATCCAGGGCGGCGGCAGCCTGCTGACGGCAGTGCTGGCCTACCTGGCGATGAACAACCCCTGGGTGCGACACATCACCTTCAACTTCCTTGGCGTGCAGATGATCCTGATGTCGTTGATCCTGCTGCTGGGCAACTACACCGGCTATCGGCTGCTGGAACTGCGCCGCTTCAAGCCGGTCACGGAGGATTGAGCCAATGTGGACCACGCCAGGACGGCTCAGAGCCAAGGGCATCGTCGGCATGAACCGGCGCAATATCCGCTATATCGGCCGCTACAACGACCGCCGGCTCTATCCGCTGGTGGACGACAAGCTGAAGACCAAGCTACTCGCCAAGGAGTTCGGTATTACCACGCCGGCGCTGATCGGCACCATCAAGAGCCAGTTCGAGGTCAAGGGCGTGGCCAGGATGGTCGCCCCCCACCCCGGCTTCGTGATCAAGCCGGCCAAGGGCAGCGGCGGCAAGGGCATTCTGGTCATCGAGCGGGCCGAAGGCGACAGCTACATCAAGCCCAGCGGTGCGGTCCTGAACCATGTCGATATCGAGCGGCATGTGTCCAACATCCTGTCGGGCCTCTACTCACTGGGCGGTTCACCGGACGTTGCGGTGGTCGAGGCGCTGATCAACTTCGACGAATCGCTTTCGGTCTATACCTACGAGGGCGTGCCGGACATTCGCGTGATCATCTTCCAGGGCTACCCGGTCATGGCCATGATGCGCCTCTCCACCGCGGCCTCCGATGGCAAGGCCAACCTGCACCAGGGCGCGGTCGGCGTAGGCCTGGATATCGCCAGCGGCGGTGCGCTGCGCGGCGTACAGTTCGACCGCTCGCGCAGCGATCATCCGGACACCGGACACGAGCTTGCCAGCCTGCAGATCCCCGGCTGGCAGACACTGCTGGAGCTCGCCGCCGGCTGCTTCGAGATGACCGGGCTCGGCTATCTTGGCACTGACATGGTGCTGGACCGCGACAAGGGCCCCATGCTGCTCGAGCTCAACGCCCGCCCCGGGCTGGCCATTCAGATGGCCAACGGTGAAGGGCTGCGGCCACGCCTCGACCTCATCGAACGGCAGCCACCGGGGGTTAGCGTCGAGGAGCGCGTCGCCTTCGCCCAGCGTCACTTTGCCCGCCGCGGCGAGCTGCAGCCATCCGAGCAGGTTCCCTGCCCGGCGTGATTGGCCGTCAGCGGGTTGGCCGCGTAGAATAACCGCTCATTGCATAATCAGGCTCATCATGTCCGACGCCAATTCCCTGATCCAGCAAGCGGATCGGCAGTGCCAGCAACGTGGCGTGCGCTTCACGCCAATCAGGCGCCGCGTGCTCGAAATGATCGCCAGCGCCGACGGCGGTCTGAAGGCCTATGACCTCCTCGACAAGCTCGCCGTGGAGCACGCGTCGGCGCGCCCGCCAACGATATATCGCGCCCTGGAATTTCTCATCGAACAGGGGCTGGTGCATCGCATCGAGTCGCTCAATGCCTATGTCGCCTGCCCCTGCCCCGAGCACGCCCACGGCTTTCAGCTGCTGATCTGTCGCGCCTGTGGTCGCGTCGAGGAGCTGCATCTCGACGACGTCAACGCTCAGTTGGCCAGCCGGGCGAGCAGTCTGGGCTTTCGCGTCGAACGCCAGACCATCGAGCTGTTGGGAATCTGCGAGGAGTGTAGCGCATGAGTCAGCTGTTCAAGGATCTCGAACGCGCCGACGTTGGCGAGGGCGTGGAGCTCGACGCCCTGCTGGCAGCGGCCAAGTGGAACGCCGACGGCCTGATACCCGCCATTGCCCAGCAGCACGATAGCGGCGAAGTGCTGATGATGGCGTGGATGAATCCCACGGCGCTGCGTGAAAGCCTCGCTACCCGCCGGGTCTGCTACTGGTCGCGCTCGCGCGGCAAGCTGTGGCGCAAGGGAGAGTCGTCCGGCCAGCAGCAGCACCTGGTCAGCGCCGCCCTGGATTGTGACGGCGACACCCTGCTGCTGCAGGTCGACCAGCACGGCCCTGCCTGCCACACTGGCCGGCGCAGCTGCTTCTATGTGGCTCTGGATGCCGAGCGGGCGCGCGTCAGCAGCGAGCCGCTGATCGACCCGGATACCCTCTACGGCAAGGGCCAGGCCTAGACGATGCGCCGCCTGGCCGGATACGTGCGCGGTTTTCTGCACCTGCTGGGCCGGCTGGCGAGCCGCCTGCTGGGCGGACTGATGATCGGCCTGGTGCACGTCTACCAATGGCTGATCAGCCCCCTGCTGGGCCCCCGCTGCCGCTACTGGCCGAGTTGCTCGCACTACACGCTGGAAGCACTCCAGACGCATGGACCCCTCAAGGGCGGCTGGCTCGCCCTGCGCCGCATCCTGCGCTGCCACCCCGGCGCCGACGGGGGGATCGACCCGGTGCCCGGTGGACCAAGCGAGCGACTATGCCGCGAGGATCCCGAGCTCGACGAGCACTTTCGGCCCCGTGACGGCGCCTGTCGTCACCACTGATTCCCCCCGCCAGCCTGTCCTCCCTGTAGTAGCCCGCTACCACCTCGATGGCGCCTGGTTATGCCAGAGTGATCGTCTCCGCCTGTGTCGGAGACGCCAATCACAAGATCACGAGGAGGAGTGTCGTCATGTCCACCCAACGACTGTTGCTGCTATGTGGGGATTTCGTCGAGGACTACGAGATCATGGTGCCTTTCCAGGCCCTGCAGGCGGTGGGCTATCGGGTCGATGCGGTCTGCCCCGACAAGGCCGCAGGCGACTCGGTGGCCACCGCCATCCATGACTTCGAGGGTGACCAGACCTATACCGAGAAGCCCGGCCATCGTTTTACCCTCAATGCGGATTTCGCCAGCGTCACGCCGGCCGACTATGACGGCCTGGTCATACCCGGCGGCCGGGCCCCGGAATATCTGCGCCTGAATGCTGACGTCACCGCACTGGTGCGCCACTTCTTCGAGACCAACAAGCCGGTGGCGGCGATCTGCCATGGGGCCCAACTGTTGGCCGCTGCCGGCGTGCTCGAGGGGCGGCGCTGCTCGGCCTACCCCGCCTGCCGGCCCGACGTGGAGCTGGCCGGCGGCAGCTATGCCGATATTGCCGTGGATGACGCCATCACCGAGGGCAACCTGGTCAGCGCACCGGCCTGGCCGGCGCATCCGGCCTGGATCGCGCAATTCCTCGCCCTGCTCGGCACGCGGATCAGCCACGCCTGACGCGCCCGGCATCCTTGGCGCCGGACGCCTCGTCGCGGCGACGGCGCCAGACTATGCTATGGGAGAGACGATCCCGTAGCGTACGAGGAGAATTCGACGATGTGCAGGCTCTTCGTGGGTGCCGACCCCGATCTATGGGAGGCGCAGACCCGCTCCATTCGCCTTGATGGAGTCTCCACCAGCGTGCGACTGGAGAGCTTCTTCTGGTACCTGCTCGAGGAGATCGGCCAACGTGACGGGCTGACCCTGGGGCAGTTGCTGACGCGCCTGGCCAGAGAATCCAGCGAGGCTGGCCATGACCTGGCTAACTTCGCCTCGTTCCTGCGCGTCTGCTGCGCCCGCTACCAGGCCCTGCAGCTGGCCGGCGACATTCCCACCGATCGCGGCGTGGCGATCGCCGCCCTTGACGCACCGGCGATCCTGGCCCGGGAAGAACGGCAACGCGCGCATCCACCGCTATCGGCCTAGCTTGCTCAGGCGGCTTCGCGCTGGGCCACATCGTAAATCCGCGTCAACATGGCATGCAGGCCGTTGCTGCGGGTCGGCGAGAGGTGCTTGTCGAGCCCTAGCGCCTCGAGGAAGCTGGGTTCGGTGGCGACCACCTCCTGGGGTTCGCGATCATTGTAGATGCGGAGCAGCACGGCGATCAGCCCGGAGACGATAGCGGCATCCGAGGTGGCGTCGAAATGCAGGCGCTCGCCGTCGCGGGCGTGGCGAATCCAGACGTTGGACTGACAGCCCTGGATCTTGTAGTCAGGGGTCTTCCACTCATCGGGGAAGGTCGGCAGCTGCTTGCCGAGGTCGATGATGTACTGATAGCGATCCATCCAGTTGTCGAACATCGCGAATTCGTCGATGAGCGCCTGCTGGGCCGCCTGGGTCGTGGGTTCCTGCGTTGACATGATGGCTCCTTCTCCTCGAATGGAGTCATTATACCGGCCCATCGCCGCTCGTGTCCGCCCCGCTCCGCCGACTGCCGGTATACAGCGAATGACGCGAGACCTGCTGCTGCCATTCCTCGGCTTCGGCGTGCAGGTAGCGCGCCGTGGTGTCGAGCCGTGCATGGCGAGCGGTCATCGCCAGGTAGCGCAGCTCGACGCCACGCTGCGCCTGGTGGGTCAAGGCGGTATGCCGCAGCCAGTGCGGTGAGGCCTGGCGCAGCCTGGGCGCCATGGCCGCCAGCGATGGCGCTACGTCGCCGCGACCCCCCGCGGCCTCCAGGGCGCCTGCCGCCTCGGCGAAGGCCGACTTGATCAGCCGATAGAGCTGGTTGTCGCCTAGCCCACGCTTGCCATCCAGCCCGCGCAGCAGCGGGCCGCTATCACGCGAATCGGGCTCCGCGGCGAGTTCCAGTGCCTGGCGCCATTCACCGAGCAGCGCCAGTGCTTCCGGCGGCAGCGGAATCTCGGCGCGCTTGTCGCCCTTGCCGGTCACCCGCCACCACCAGCGACCCTCGATCAGGTACACATCCTCCATGCGCGCCGCGGCCAGCTCGGCGATGCGCGGGGCCAGCAGATAGACAAAGCCGAACAGGAAGCGACGCCGCTGCCAGCGCAGCACCTCGCGCCTGCTGGCGCCCTCCCCCGGCGGCTGGTTGATCCAGGTCCATAGCCAGTCCCACAGCGGTCGCTCGAGGTAACGCTCGATGCGCCCGCCGCGATTATCGAGCCGGCGGCGCTTGTCGCGCATCAGCCGAAAGGGGTTGTGGCGCACCCAGCCGGCGTCAGTCAGCCAGGCAAACATGCCCTGCAGAATCACCAGGCTCTGCCGACGGCTAGCCGCCGACAGCGGCCCACGAAATGGCCGCCATTCGCTGCTGGCCCGTGGCCGCGGCGGTCCGATCCAGCGCTCGGCGGGTCGAGGGTCGGCGAGAAAGGATTCGAACTCGGCGAGGTGCTCGCGGCGCAGCCCCTCCAGCGCCAAGCCGCGCCCGGCCAGCCATAGCAGCAGGCGCTCGGCCTCCTTGCGATAGGCGCGCTGGGTCTGCGGGCTGGCCGCGTACTCCGCCAGCCACAGCCTGACCGCCTCGCTATCGCTGCGGGCAGCGATATGCACGCCGTCGTCATTTGGCAGTAGCGCCTGCTCAGGCTGGGTTGTCGCAAGCCCTCCGAGGGTCGCTATCTCGTGCTGTTCCAAGTGCCCGCCTCCTCGGTTGCCCGTAGCCCGCAGTATCGACCCATTGCCGGCAGATAATCAAGATAATGCGGGTAATCATGAATTAATACGTCATTTCATAGTGTATTTTACGTAAAACGTAATACGTAAAATGCTTCCTTTTCGGTCGCTACGGCGCTAGGCTGCGGCATGGCAACGAGCGGTTTGCAGCCACCGTGACGAGGAGAGCGATATGGCAAGGAACGGCGTGCAGTTCGAGGACGTCCAGCGGGCGGTCGATGCCCTGCTGCAGCGGGGCGAGACGCCCAGCGTGCAGAAGGTGCGCGAGGTATTGGGCACCGGCAGCTTTACGACCATCAGCGATCACCTCCGCGAGTGGCGTCAGCAGCGCGAGGAGAACCGCGCCACGCCCCACCCCCAGGCGATCCCCGAGGCGCTGCAGTCACTCATGGGCGAGCTGTGGCACAAGGCGGAAGAAGCCGCCAGCGAAGGACTTGCACACTATCGCCAGGAGGCCGACCGACGCGTCGAGGCGGCGCAGCAGGCCAGCGCCGAGAGCCAGCGGCTCGCCGAGCATGCCGCCCAGCGCGAAGCCGCCCTCGCCGATCATCTTGGTCAGGTGCAGGCCAGCCTGGATGAGCGCAGCCAGCGCCTGGCCAAGGCCGAAGCGGAGCGCGATGCGCTGCAGTCGCGGCTGGCGGAGGCCGAGCACCAGCATCAGCGGCTCACGGCGCAGCTGGCTCAGCTGCAGCAGCAGCGGGACCGGCAGGCCGAAACCCACCGCGAGGCGCTGGAGGCCCAGGCCGAACGCCACCGCGAAGCGCTGCAGCAGGAAGAGCAGCGCCACGAGGCCGCCGAAGCACGCCTGATGGGTCTGCTGGATGCCGCTCGCCAAGAGCGCCAGGCGGCAGACAAGCAGCACGCCGAGCGCCAGGCTCAGCTCGAGGCGCGCCTCGAGGCACGCGATCAGCAGCTGCAGGAGCAGCGTAGCGCCCTCGCCGAGCAGGAGCGCCGTCAGCGCGAGGCGAGCCTGCAGCGTCAACAGGCGCAGGATGCGCTGGCCGATGCGCGGCAACGTAGCGATGCGTTGACCAGCCAGCTGAGCTCTCGTGAGAAGGCCCTGGAGGAGAGCCGCCAGCGGCTAGCCGAAGTCGAAGCGCGACTGGCCAGGGCCAGCCTGCCACCCTTTACCTACTGAACGCATGCCCAAACGCAGCAGAGCCGCTCATGGAGCGGCTCTGCAAGGGAACAGGCGAGAGGAAAGCCGGCCTGGATGCCGGCCCCCCTTAGCGGTAGTACGCCTGGCTGGTGTCGGAGTGGTCGGTGACGTCGCGAATCCCGGCGAGCTCGGGGATGCGCTCGATCAGGGTCTTTTCGACGCCGTCCTTGAGGGTCAGGTCGACCGCGGCACAGCCTTGGCAGCCGCCGCCGAACGCCAGCACCGCGACGTTCTCGTCGGTCAGCTGGATCAGCTTGATCTCGCCGCCGTGGGCGGCAAGGCCGGGGTTGATCTCGCTGTAGAGCACGTAGTTGACGCGGTCTTCCAGTGGGCTGTCGGCGTTGACCTTGGGCATCTTGGCATTGGGGGCCTTGATGGTCAGCTGACCGCCCATGCGATCAGCGTTGAAGTCGACCACCGCCTCATCGAGGAATGCCAAGCTGTGCTTGTCGAGGTAGACACGGATCTTGTCGAGCTCGAGCAGCTCGTCGCTCGGCTCCTCTTCGCCCGGGCGGCAGTAGGCCAGGCAGGTCTCGGCGTAGGGCGTACCGGGCTGGGTGATGAAGATGCGCACCGCAATGCCCTCGACGTTCTGCTTCTCGAGCAGCTCGGCGAGGTAGTCCTGGGCGCTATCGGTAATCTCGATGCTCTGGCTCATGATGTCGTCAGTCCTGGAACCGATGGGCAGATGAATAGTGCCATGGTAAGGAAAAGTCCTCGGCGACACAATCCCGAGTGAAATACTCGGTTTTGTCGCCCCTGCCCCGCGCCAGACGCTTTCTGTTACCATACGCGGCTATATCGAGACGGCGTGGGACGCCTGCCCCGACCCTCGCTGCAGACCCTGACGCTGGAGACGTATCCCCATCATGGCCGCCGTTGACACCGCCGTTACCGCCTTGCTTCGTGAGCAACTCGCACGCCGTATCCTGATCCTCGACGGCGGCATGGGTACCATGCTGCAGAATGCCGACCTCAGCGAAGAGGAGTTTCGCGGCGAGCGCTTCAAGGAGTGGCCCAGCGACCTCAAGGGCAACAACGACCTGCTGGCGCTGACCTGCCCGGACGTGGTGACGCGAATCCACCGCGACTACCTGGAAGCCGGCGCCGACATCATCGAGACCAACACCTTCAACAGCACCCAGCTGTCCCAGGCCGACTACGGCATGCAGTCGCTGGTGGTCGAGCTCAACCGCGAAGCGGCGCGGCTGGCCCGCGAGGTGTGCGATGCCGTCGCCAGTGAGACCGGCGTGCCGCGCTATGTGGCAGGGGTGCTTGGCCCCACCTCACGCACCGCCTCGCTGTCGCCGGACGTCAACGATCCGGCCAAGCGCAACGTCACCTTCGACGAGCTGCGCGACAACTACTACGAAGCCGCCGAGGCATTGATCGAGGGCGGTTCGGATCTGATCCTGATCGAAACCATCTTCGACACCCTCAACGCCAAGGCGGCGATCTTCGCCCTCGAGCAGCTGTTCGACGATCGCGGCGAGCGCCTGCCGGTGATGATCTCCGGCACCATCACCGACGCCTCGGGGCGCACCCTCTCGGGCCAGACCACCGAGGCGTTCTGGAACTCGATTCGCCACGCCCAGCCGCTGTCGGTGGGCCTCAACTGCGCGCTGGGCGCCGCGGAGCTGCGCCCCTACCTCGAGGAACTCTCGACCAAGGCCGACACCTTCGTTTCGGCTCACCCCAACGCCGGCCTGCCCAACGAGTTCGGCGAGTACGATCAGACCCCCGAAGAGATGGCGGAGATCGTCGCCGAGTTCGCCGACAGCGGGATGGTCAACATCATCGGCGGCTGCTGCGGCTCGACGCCCGAGCATATCCGGGCCATCGCCGAGGCGGTACGCAATACCTCGCCGCGCCAGGTGCCCGAACGTCCACGGGCCTGCCGCCTGTCGGGGCTCGAGCCGTTCAACATCGAGCATGACTCGCTGTTCGTCAACGTCGGCGAACGCACCAACGTTACCGGGTCGGCGCGCTTCAAGCGGCTGATCGTCGACGAGGACTACACCACCGCCCTCGAAGTGGCCCTGGAGCAGGTCGAGAACGGCGCCCAGGTCATCGACATCAACATGGACGAGGGCATGCTCGAGTCACAGGAAGCGATGGTGCGCTTCCTCAACCTGATCGCCGGCGAGCCGGATATCTCCCGGGTGCCGATCATGATCGACTCCTCCAAGTGGGAGATCATCGAGGCCGGCCTGAAGTGCGTACAGGGCAAGGCGGTGGTCAACTCGATCTCCATGAAGGAGGGCGAAGACGCCTTCCGCGAGCAGGCCACCGCCTGCCGTCGCTACGGGGCGGCCATCGTGGTGATGGCCTTTGACGAAGACGGCCAGGCCGACACCTTCGCGCGCAAGGCCGAGATCTGCGAGCGCGCCTATCGGCTGCTGGTGGACGAGATCGGCTTCCCGCCGGAAGACATCATCTTCGACCCCAATATCTTCGCCATCGCCACCGGTATCGAGGAGCACAACAACTACGCCGTCGACTTCATCCAGGCCACCCAGTGGATCCGTGAGCACCTGCCCCACGCCATGGTCTCCGGCGGCGTGTCCAACGTCTCCTTCTCGTTCCGCGGCAACAACCCGGTGCGCGAGGCGATCCACTCGGTGTTCCTCTACCACGCCATCCGCGCCGGCCTGACCATGGGCATCGTCAACGCCGGCCAGCTGGCGGTCTACGACGACCTGCCCGCCGAACTGCGCGAAACGGTAGAAGACGTGGTGCTCAACCGGCGCAGCGACGGCACCGAGCGTCTCCTCGACATCGCCGACAAGTACAAGGGCGACGGCTCCGGCGCGGCCAAGAAGGAGGACCTCGAGTGGCGCAGCTGGCCGGTCAACAAGCGCATCGAGCACGCCCTGGTCAAGGGCATCACCGCGCATATCGAGGACGACACCGAGCAGGCCAGGGCCCAAGCCGAGCGCCCCATCGAGGTCATCGAAGGTCCGCTGATGGACGGCATGAACGTGGTCGGCGACCTGTTCGGCGACGGCAAGATGTTCCTGCCCCAGGTGGTCAAGTCGGCCCGTGTCATGAAGCAGGCGGTGGCCTACCTGATTCCCTATATCGAGGCGGAAAAGAGCGAAGAGACCAAGGCCAAGGGCAAGATCGTCATGGCCACGGTCAAGGGTGACGTCCACGACATCGGCAAGAACATCGTCGGCGTCGTCCTGCAGTGCAACAACTACGAGGTGATCGACCTCGGCGTGATGGTGCCCGCCGAGAAGATCCTGCAGACCGCCCGGGAGCACAATGCCGACATCATCGGCCTGTCCGGGCTGATCACCCCGTCGCTGGATGAAATGGTCCACGTCGCCAAGGAGATGCAGCGCCAGGGCTTCGAGCTGCCGCTGCTGATCGGCGGCGCCACTACCTCCAAGGCCCACACCGCGGTCAAGATCGAGCCGCAGTACCAGCATCCGGTGATCTACGTCACCGACGCCTCGCGTGCCGTCGGCGTCGCCGGTCGCCTGCTGACGCCGAATCTCAAGCCGGCCTATGTGGCGGAGATTCGCGAAGAGTATGAGAAAGTCCGCGAGCGCAACGCCAAGCGCCGCCCCAAGGCAGCGGACCTCTCCTACGCCGAGGCCCGCAAGCGGCGCTTCCGCACCGACTGGACCAGCTTTACCCCACCCGCCCCGCAGTTCACCGGACTCAAGGTCTTTGATGACTACGACCTCGAGGAGCTGATCGAGCGCATCGACTGGACGCCGTTCTTCATGAGCTGGCAGCTGGCCGGCAAGTACCCCAAGATCCTCGACGACAAGGTGGTTGGCGAGGCGGCACGCAGCCTGTTCGCCGATGCCCAGGAGATGCTCGCCAAGCTGGTCGATGAAAAGCGCGTCCAAGCGCGCGGCGTGATCGGCCTGTGGCCGGCCAACAGCGTCGATGACGACGTCATCGAGGTCTACGCCGACGAGTCGCGCAGCGAGGTGGTCGAGCGGCTGCACCACATCCGCCAGCAAATGACCAAGAATCGCGACGGCATCTGCTACAGCCTGGCCGACTTCATCGCCCCCAAGGAGAGCGGTAAGCCCGACTGGATCGGTGGCTTCGCGGTCACCACCGGCCACGGCGTCGATGAACTGAGCAAGGCCTACGAAGCCGCCGGCGACGACTACAACGCGATCATGGTCCAGGCGCTGACCGACCGCCTCGCCGAAGCCTTTGCCGAGCGCATGCACGAGCGGGTGCGCAAGGAGTTCTGGGGCTATGTGCCGCAGGAGCAGCTCGACAACGAGGCGCTGATCGCCGAGAAGTACCAGGGCATTCGCCCGGCACCGGGCTACCCGGCCTGCCCCGACCACACCGAGAAAGCCACCCTGTTCCGGCTGCTCGACGCCGAGCGCCATAGCGGCCTGACGCTGACCGAGAGCTTCGCCATGTGGCCAGCGGCGGCGGTGTCGGGCTGGTACTTCGCGCATCCGCAGTCGAAGTATTTCGCCACCGGCAAGATCACCCGCGATCAGGTCGAAGTGCTGGCCGAGCGCAAGGGCATGCCGCGCACCGAACTCGAACGCTGGCTGTCGCCGGTGCTCTCCTACGACGCTGACTGACCATCGCCTGGGCCCGCGCTAGCGGGCCCTGTCATTGACCCGCTGGAACCCGGCATGCTGCCCGAGCCCACCCGACGCCGCACCATCCTCAAGCTGGCACTACCGATCATCGCCGGGATGCTGTCCCAGAGTCTGCTCAACCTGATCGACGCCGCCCTGGTCGGGCGTCTTGGCGAGGTGGCGCTGGCCGGGGTCGGCATCGGCGGCTATGCGATGTTCCTGGTCACCGCCATGCTGTTCGGGCTCTCCTCCGGGGTCCAGGCGCAGACCGCACGTCGCCACGGCGAACAGGCCTGGTCGCAGCGCGCCACCGCGCTCAACGCCGGCCTGCTGATCGCGCTGGCGGTCGCCGGCCCGCTGACCCTGGTATGCCTGTGGCAGGCGCCGCGGCTGCTGGCGCTGATCAACCAGGAGCCCGACGTCACTGGCGTGGCGGTGGAGTATTTCCGCTGGCGGGTGGTCTCGCTGGTACCGGTGGCAATGATCTTCTGCTTCCGCGGCTACTGGAACGGCATTCAGCAGACCGCCATCTACCTGCGCATCATCCTGTTCATGCACCTGGTCAACGTGGTGGCCAGCATCGGACTGATCTTCGGCTACGCTGGGCTGCCCGCCATGGGACCTGCCGGGGCCGGCGCCGGTACCAGCCTGTCGCTGTTCGTCGGGGCAATGACCTGGCTGCTGATCAGCGCTCGCCACGCTACCGCCAGCGGTTTCCTGTCGCGCTGGCCGCGGCGACCGACCTACGCCAGCACGCTGCGCCTGGCAACGCCGCACTCCTTCCAGCAGCTGTGGTTTGCTGCGGGCTATGCGGTGCTGTTCTGGATTCTCGGCCAGCTCGATACCGCGAGCGTGGCGGTGGGCCATGTGCTGGTCAATCTTTCGCTGTTCCTGATCCTGCCGGGGGTAGGCTTGGGCATGGCCGCCATGAGCCTGGTGGGCCAGGCGATGGGCCGCGACGCCCACCACGATGCCCACCGCTGGGGCTGGGATGTGGTCAGAGTTGCCTGGGCCTGTCTGGCGCTGCTGGCCCTGCCCATGCTATTGATGCCGGAGCTGGTACTTGGCCTGTTCCTGCACAATGAGGCACTGATAGACATGGGCCGCCTGCCGCTGCGCCTGACGGCGGTGATGATCGTGCTCGATGCCGCCGCCCTGGTGCTCGCCCAGGCCCTGCTCGGCGCCGGCGCCAATCGCACCGTGATGACGCTCACCCTGTCAATGCAGTGGCTGCTGTTCCTGCCACTTGCCTGGCTGGTGGGTGTCGCCCTCGAACAGGGCCTGGCAGGCATCTGGTGGGTGCAACTGGGCTACCGGGCGCTCAACTCGCTATGTTTTGCCTTGCTCTGGCAGCGGCGGCGCTGGCAGCGCTTGGCGGTCTGATCGCGATAACGATAACGAGGAGACGTGTACATGCGTGTGTTGGCCATCTGCCTGCTGTGCCTGGTGTCGCCGGTGCTGTTGGCCGCACCACTGAGCGTCACCTTCATCAATCCCGGCTACCAGGGCGAGCGCTTCTGGGACATGGTCAGCAGCACCATGCGCGCCGCGGCTGACGACCTCGATATCAGGCTTGCGGTCCACTATGCCCAGCGCGATCGACACGTCATGCAGGCCCTCGCTACGCAGGTGCTCGAGGGCGAGCAGCTACCGGACTACCTGGTGCTGGTCAATGAGGAGCAGTATGCCGTCGACCTGCTCGAACAGGCCGAGGCGCGCGGCGTCGACGTGCTGTTCCTGCTCAACGGCCCGAGTGCCGAGCAGCGTCTGCATACCGGCGCCCCCGGCGAACGCTACCGCCACTGGATCGGCGCCATCGAGCCCGACAACTTTGCCGCCGGCGCACGCATGGCCGAGGCGCTAGTCGAGGCGGCGCCGGCGCAGTCAGATCCACTTCCCACCCTGGCGCTGCTCGGCGATACCCTCACGCCCGCCTCCATCGGTCGCAATGGCGGCATGCTCGACGTGCTCCTCGACGAGCCGCGAGTCCGCCTCGATCGCCTGCTGACCGCGCACTGGAACCAGGAGGAGGCGCGTACCCTGACCGCCGGCTACCTGCGCTGGCTGGAGCGGCGCAACGAAGCGCCCGCGCTGATCTGGGCAGCCAACGACCCGATCGCCATCGGCGCCATCGAGGCGCTGCAGGATGCCGGCTTTACCCCCGGCGAAGACGTGCTGCTGGTGGGGCTCAACTGGTCGCCGGAAGGCATCCGGCGAGTTGCCCGTGGCGAGCTGCTGCTCACCGACGGCGGCCACTTCCTGGCCGGTGCCTGGGCCATGGTCATGCTGCGCGATCTGGCCGACGGCGTCATCGACATAGCGGATGCCAGCATCCGCTTCCCCATGGAGGCCCTGGATACCCACGACGTGGCCACGTTCGGCGAACGCCTCGTCGCGCCGGATTGGCGAGACATCGACTTTGCGCGCTTCCGCCATACCCCGGACGGCTATGACTTCTCGCCGCGGCGCGCCCTCGACATGCTGATGGAGGCTCGGCAATGAGCCGACGGCCGAGCCTCAATCAGCTGTTCATGCTGCGCCTGGTACCGCTGGCGCTGCTGGTGGCCATGGCGGTGAGCCTGGCCAATGCCTGGCACCTGCACAAACGCTTCGAAGTCGAGCTGGATCGCAAGGAGACCGAACTGCTGCGAATCGGCGCAAGCCTGCTGGCCGCGCCGCTGTGGAACTTCGACAACCAGGCCGTCAACGAGCTGGTCGAGACACTGCTGGCTGACGCCGACGTGGCCAGCGTCAGTGTCTACGACGATGCCGATACGCTGTTGCTGTCGCGCTTCGCGGGCGACGACCTGCAAGGCCTCCAGCAGCGGCGCGCCGCCATCATCTTCGAGAATGCCCTGCTGCGCCGCCAGCTTGGGTATCTCGAGCTGACCTTCACCCGCCAGCGGCTCAGCGAGCAGATCGGTTGGTCGGTGTTCTTCACCCTGCTGGCGGTCTCGCTGGTGGTGGTGGCGGTATTTGCCTGGACCATGCGTTTCAATCGGCTCCACGTGGTGGCCCCGCTGAATGCCATTCTCGATACGCTACGCGCGATGCGCAGCGGCCAGCCCTTCATGCCGCTGGTCAGCCATGCACCGGGCGAGGTCGGCGATGCGCTCCAGGCCTACAACAGCTTGGCGGTGCAGCTCGACCACGCACACCAGGAGATCGCCGCCCAGTCCCAGCGCGATGCCCTTACCGGCCTGCTCAACCGTCACGGCTTCTATGCGCACCTCAGCGGCTGGCTGGAAATGCATCCGCAGCGGCCACTCGGCATACTGCACATGGACATCAATCATTTCCGCTGGATCAACGAGAGCTTCGGCCAGGATGCCGGGAGCCAGCTGCTGCGCGATATCGCCAGGCGTCTCGAAGATCAGCTTGGTGCGCAGCTATGCCTGCCGCTGGCGCGGCTCGGCAGCGATGAGTTCGTGGCCGCCTTTGCCGATATCGATGCGCCCGCCCTGGCTCGCCATGCCCGCACCCTGCAGCGCAACATGCTGGAGCCTTTCGAGGTCTTCGACCAGCAGGTATTCGTGTCGATGAACCTGGGCGGCGCCCTCTTCCCCCAGCACGCCGCCACCGCCGAAGGATTGCTCAAGGTGGCGGAGCTCGCCCTGCACCGCGGCAAGGAGCGCAGTCCCGGCGAGTATCGGCTCTACCGGCCCTCGACCGTGCATCTGCCGGCCCACGAGATGATCGCGCTGGAGCGCGATCTGCATCGCGCGCTCAACGAGGACGGCCTGCGCCTGATGCTGCAGCCCATCGTCACCGCCGACTCCCAGCCCGGCGCCCGGGTGACGCTGGCCGGCGTGGAGGCGCTGGTGCGCATCGAGCATCCCGAGCGAGGCGTGCTCTCCCCCGATACCTTCATTCCGGTCGCCGAGGCCTCGGGACTGATCCTGCCGCTCGGGGCCTGGGTCATGGAGCAGGGCCTGGCCTGGCTCGCCGACGCGACCCGCCAGGGACTCGACACCCAGACCATCGCATTCAACGTCTCGGCGCGGGAAATTCACGCCGGCGGCTTGGTCGAGCGCCTCGCCGCCGGCCTCGAGCGGCATGACCTGGCCGCGCAGCGCATCATCCTCGAAGTCACCGAGAACGTGATGCTGGAGCACGACAGCGTCGTGCGGGAAACCTTCGATGCGCTACGCGCACTGGGCTGCAAGCTTGCCATCGACGACTTCGGCACCGGTTTCTCATCGCTGAGTTACCTGCAGCACCTGCCCTTCGATATCGTCAAGATCGACCGCTGCTTCGTCGGCGAGGTCCATACCGCCCCTCGTCAAGCCGCACTGGTAGCAGCAATGATCGAAATGGGTCATGCTTTGGGGTTGAGCGTTACCGTGGAGGGCATCGAGCTTCACGAGCAGGCAAGCCGCTGTCTTGCCAGCGGTGCCGATCACCTCCAGGGCTACTACTTCTGCCGGCCGCTGCCGGCCGCGGAAGCGCTGGCACGCTTCATAACTCTTTAATTAAAATCTATGATCATTTATTCTTTCAAAGAATAACGCGAGAGGAGTATCGTCCTCCCAGCGGCTATACCCATTCGCCCCGACTAGCAGGACAACCCTGAATGTATCGGTACGACACCTACGACCAGACGCTCGTCGACGAGCGCGTCGCCCAGTTCCGCGACCAGATGGCCCGCCATCTGGCCGGGCGCTTGCCGGAAGAAGAGTTCCGCCCGCTGCGCCTGCAGAACGGTCTGTACATCCAGAAGTATGCGCCGATGCTGCGCATCGCGATTCCCTACGGCATGCTGTCCAGCACTCAGCTGCGCGCCCTGGGTGATATCACGCGGCGCTACGACCGCGGCTATGGCCACTTCACCACCCGTCAGAACCTGCAGCTCAACTGGCCGGCGCTGGAGGACGTGCCCGAGATTCTCGCCGACCTGGCCAAGGTACAGATGCATGCCATCCAGACCAGCGGCAACTGCATTCGCAATACCACCAGCGATCAGTTCGCCGGTATCGCCAGCGATGAAGTCGAGGATCCGCGCCCCTGGTGTGAACTGATCCGCCAGTGGTCGACCCTGCACCCCGAATTCGCCTTCCTGCCGCGCAAGTTCAAGATCGCCGTCAGCGGCGCCGCCGAGGATCGTGCCGCCATCCAGGTTCACGACATCGGTCTACGGCTATGGCACGACAGCGACGGCAGCCTCAAGGTCAAGGTGCTCGCCGGCGGCGGCCTGGGCCGCACACCGATGATCGGTGACGTAGTGCGCGAGGACCTGCCCTGGCAGCACTTGCTGACCTATCTCGAGGCCTGTGTACGCGTCTACAACCAGTTCGGCCGCCGCGACAACAAGTTCAAGGCGCGCATCAAGATCCTGGTCAAGGCGCTGGGTATCGAAGAGTTCCGGCGGCGCGTCGACGCCGAGTGGGCGCATCTCAAGGATGGCCCGCAGACCCTGAATCAGGCCGCCGTGGACAACGCTCGCGCCCACTTCGTCGAGCCCGAGCGGCGCGCGGTGAGCGAGCAGGCCATCGCCACTTTCGAGGCACTGCGCGGCGAGAACCGTGCCTTCGCACGCTTCGTGACCAATAACGTCACCGACCACAAGGTGGCCGGCTACAAGGCCGTGACCCTGTCGCTGAAGCGCCGCGAGCATGCCCCCGGCGACGTCACCGCCGACCACATGGACGCCGTGGCCGACCTCGCCGAGCGCTATAGCTTCGGCGAGCTGCGCGTCACCCACGAGCAGAACCTGGTGCTCTCCGACGTGCCGGTGGACCAGCTCGAAGCACTGTGGCAGGAACTCGAAGCGCTGGGCATGGCCAACCCCACCGTGGGCACTCTCAACGACATCATCTGCTGCCCGGGGGGGGACTACTGCGGTCTCGCCAACGCAGTGTCGATCCCCATCGCCCAGGCGCTCCAGGAGCGCTTCGAGGATCTCGACTTCCTCTACGACCTGGGCCCGCTGGACCTCAATATCTCCGGCTGCATGAACGCCTGTGGTCATCACCATGTCGGCCATATTGGCATTCTCGGCGTCGACAAGAAGGGTGAGGAGTACTACCAGATCTCCATCGGCGGCAATGCCACCGACGACGCATCGCTGGGCAAGATACTCGGCCCCTCCTTCTATCGCGAGGATGTGCCCGAGGTGATCGACAAGGTACTCAAGGTGTACGTCGAGCAGCGCCATGACGACGAGCGTTTCCTCGATACCTATCGCCGCATCGGCCTCAAGCCGTTCAAGGAGCGAGTCTATGCCTGATACACAACTCGAGCATGCCCAGACGCTGATCAAGCTGGGCCAGCCGGAGCAGGACGAGTGGGCGCTGTCGCGGGTCGAGGAGGCGCTACCCACGCAGCGTCCGGTGATCGTACCGCTGGCCCTGTGGCAGGCCAATGCCGAGGATCCGCAGCTGGCGCCGTGGCTTGCCAGCGACACCCTGCTCGACGATGAGCTGGCCAAGGCCCTGGCCAAGGCACCGCTGGTGGCCATCGACTTTCCCGCCTTTACCGACGGCCGCGGCTACTCCCTGGCACGGCTGCTGCGCGAGCGCTATGGCTACCAGGCAGAGGTGCGCGCCATCGGCGACGTACTGGTCGACCAGCTCTACTACATGAGCCGCTGCGGCTTCGACGCCCTGGCCCTGCGCGACGATCAGCACCTCGACGATGCGCTGCGCGCGCTTGGCGCCTTCAGCGTCAGCTACCAGCCCGGCGTGGACGTTCAGGAGGCGCTCTTCGAGCGCCGCCTGCGCGAGGCCAACGGCGCCTGATCCGTGGCTCCCCGACGCAAGACGCCCGGCCTAGCCGGGCGTCTTGCGTTTGGCATCATCGTGGCAGGCAGGTGTTAGGTGCACGGGATTCAGCCGCGGCGCTTCTGCTGGCGCTCGCGGTTGTTGGCCCGCGCCCGCTCGGACTTGCGCAGCATCACCAGGGTGGCGCCCAGCCCGCCCTGTGAAGCCGGTGCCGAGGCGAAGGCCTGCACCTCGTCGAACTGCTGAAGCCACTTGACCAGGTAGGAGCGCAGCACGTTGGGCGGGCTGTCGATCTCGCGGCCGCGGCCGTGGATCACCATCAGGCTGCGCAACTCGGCGTGGTGTGCATCGCGGATGAACTGGAAGAGTTCGCGGCGGCACTCGGCAAGGGGCCGCTTGAGCAGATGCAGCCGTGCCTCGGCGGGATAGCCGCCCTGGCGCAGCCGCTCGAGCACGCCAACCTGGATGCCATCGTGGCGGTACTCCACCGGATCGTGGGCGCCGATCAGCTCGACGAAGTCATCGGACAGGAAGTTGTCGTCGTTGGTGGCATTGGCGGCATTTTCACGGCGTGCCAACTGGGCATCGCTGGGCGCCCGGCGAGCCGGGCGAACATCGGCCTTGTCACGTCCTCTCGGCAAGGGGCGCACGTCACCCATGAGCTGACTGAAACTGACGTCATCCTGTTGCATGGGCTCTCTCCTCACGTCGATACTTGAGCGATCATTATCACCATGTCGCTCTGACATCGAAAGCTTGCCACGGATTCGACTCCTATGCGCAAACGCTATCCGCTGATAGCCACCCTTGTCCTGAGCCCCTTGCTGCTGCTTGGCTACCTGTGGCTGACCATGCTCAGCCCGCTCACCTACGACCGCCCCGACCACCTGCCCCCGGTGGCCGAGGGCGAACATCGAGTCTTCGTCTACGGCACGCTGCGCCACCCGCTGGTGCGCTGGTGGGTGTATGGACGCACGGGGTCGCCCCAGCCGGCCAGGCTGGAAGGCTTTCGGCGCACACGACTCGACCTCGAACCCGCTGCAGATGATGCCGTCGACGGCCTGCTGCTGCACGTCGACCATGAAGAACTGGCGCGACTCGACCGCTATGAACGGCTTGGCATTCGCTATGAGCGAGTCGCCAAGCAGCTGGCTGATGGACGTACTGCCTGGGTTTATCGTCGCTTATAGGAGGTAAGTTGTCTGCTGCCACGATCTGCATAGATAACGGTATAAGTACGTGACCCCTTATAGGCCTGCCGCTTGTGACCGCCTCTGCGGGCACTCTACAATGGCCGGCTGAGTTATCCTGCCAAGGAGACGTGATGGCTGCCATCATCTACTACCACAACCCGCGCTGCTCGAAATCTCGTCAGGGCCTGGCGCTATTCGAGGCGCGCAACATCGAGCTCAAGGTGCGTCGCTACCTCGACACCCCTCTCGATATCACCGAGTTGACAGGATTGCTGGCGCGTCTCCAGTCTCCCCTTGCCAGCCTGGTACGCACCAATGAAACCAGCTGGAAGGCCATGAACATCGATATCGGCGACCAGCAGCGCACCCTCGAAGCCATTGTCGAGGACCCGCGACTCCTGCAACGCCCCATCGCCGACGACGGTCAGCGAGCCTTTATCGGACGCCCTCCCGAGGCCATGCTGGCCCTGCTCGACAACGCCTGAGCTCGCCCAATTGACTGGAGCCAAGATGTCTTCATCACTGCCCTATGTACTGGTCCTCTATTACTCCCGCCACGGCGCCACCCGCCAGATGGCCGAACAGCTCGCGGCAGGCGTCGAGCGTATAGCGGGTATCGATGCCCGGCTGCGCTGCGTACCGCCGGTCTCGACCACCTGCGAAGCGGTCGAGCCCGAGATTCCCGCCGAGGGAGCCGTCTACGCCAGCGCCGACGACCTGCGTCACTGCGCCGCACTCGCCCTGGGCAGTCCCACCCGCTTCGGCAACATGGCCGCACCGCTCAAGTACTTCCTCGACGGTACCAGCGAGCTATGGATGAACGGCGCGCTGATCGACAAGCCGGCCACCGCCTTCACCTCGACCTCGAGCCTGCACGGCGGCCAGGAAACCACGCTGATCACGATGCTGATGCCACTACTGCACCACGGCATGGTCTATGCCGGCCTGCCCTACAGCGAAACCGCACTGTTTACCACCCAGAGCGGCGGCACCCCCTACGGTGCCAGCCACGTGGCGGGCAGTCGCAGCGAGCGACCGCTCGACGACGACGAGCGCAGCCTGTGCCAGGCCCAGGGCCAGCGCCTGGCCCGCCTGGCGCTTGCGCTTGGCGCAGCAAGGAGTGCCAGCACATGAAGCAGATGCTGGAACGCTGGGAGACGCAATACGGTATTGACGCCCTCACCGAACGTGCCCGACGCGGCGTGCTGGGTAGCTATGTGCTGCTGCTGGTACTGCTGGTCTATAGCGGCACCGTCATTCACAGCATCGAGGAAGGTGGCTGGATCCCGGTCCTGGTGCGCGGCCTGCCGCTGGTCCTGTTCCTGCCCTCGATCATTGCTCGCCGCCCCCGCGGCCACGCCTGGCTGGCCTTCGTCAGCCTGCTCTACTTCATGCAGGGCGTGATGGTCGCGACCCTGCCCGGCCAGGGGCTGTTCGGCATGTTCGAGGCGCTCACGGCAATGACGCTGTTCGCCGCCAGTACCTGCTACGCGCGTTTTCGCAGCCGCCAGCTGCGCCAAGCGAGCTGATTCGCCACCTCGCAGCCGTCATGGCTGCGACATAACCTGGGTTACCGGCAGCCACGAACGGCTTGATCTAGCATGCACCAATGGCCCATTGCAGGGTCAATATTCTCGGTTGAGCCCAGCGCCGTGAGCGGCGAAGATGGTCACACGCTTTCAGGAGATCGACATGACACGAGACATCGCCGATATCAGGCGTGACTACGAGGGCGGCCGCCTCGACGAAGACGGCACCCCACAGACGCCCTTCACGCTGTTCGACGAATGGTTCCAGCTGGCGCTCGAATCCGAGGGGGACGATGGTAACGCCATGACCCTGGCTACCGCCGATACCCAGGGCCTGCCCCACGCGCGGATCGTGCTGCTCAAGGGCTATGACGAGCAGGGCATGGTGTTCTACACCAACTACCACAGCCACAAGGGCAGCGAGCTGGCCAACGTACCCCAGGCGGCGCTGGTATTCTGGTGGCCCTCGCTATCGCGCCAAGTGCGCGTCGAAGGGCGCGTCGAGCAGGTCAGCGCCGAGGAGTCCGATCACTACTTCGCTAGCCGCCCTCGGGGTAGCCAACTAGGTGCCTGGATTGCCACCCAGAGCGTTGAGATACCCGACCGTCACTGGCTAGAGGAGCGCCAGTCGCGCTATGAGCAGCTGTACGCCGAGCAGGAGATCGCTCGCCCGGCCCACTGGGGCGGCTATCGCCTGGTCCCGGAAATGCTCGAGTTCTGGCAGGGCCAGCCCAGCCGCCTCCACGACCGCATCCGCTATGAGCAGCGCGACGGCGACTGGCACAAGTACCGGCTCGCCCCCTGACGGCAGACGACGCCCCATCAAGGGCGTCGTCTACTCCATGGCACTGTCGAGGCGCAGCTTCTGCCAGTCGCTGACCGGCTCGTTGAGTCGCAGGCTGGCGTGCATCACCTGCTCCTCCATGTCGTAGCGCAGACGAAAGCCGAGGTGCTTCATCAGCGCACGCATCGGGTGATTGTCGACCATCACCGTGCCGACCATCTCCAGGGTGCCCACCCCGCGGCAGTAGCGAATCATCTTGTTCATCAGCAGGCTGCCCAGACCGTGGCCGTGCATGTCGTCGCGGATGATCACCGAAAACTCGGTGCGAATGTTGTCTGGGTCGTTCCACACCCGCACCACCCCGAGCATCTCCTTGCTGCCGTCATCGCGATGATGCTCGGCGATGAACGCCATTTGCCGGTCGTAGTTGATATGCGCCAGCATCGACAGGTCGCGCTTGGTCAGGTCGGCCTTGTGATGGAAGTAGCGAAAGCGAATGCTCTCCTCGGAGAGCTGGGTATGGAAGGCAGTGATCAGCGGTGCATCCTCGGCGCGGATCGGGCGCACCTCTACCGCCATATCGTTGCCCAGCGTTACCCATTCGCGCAGCTCCTCGGGATACGGCATGATCGCATGGCGCGCCGGGGTGCCAAGATCCATGGCGAAGTCCACCGCCACCACGCCATCGCGATTGAGCAGCAGCGGATTGAGCTCCAGCCCCTTCAGCGCCGGCAGGTCGGAGGCCATCTGCGAGAGCTTGACCAGCAGCTGACAGAGCCGCGCGATGTCGCGCTGCGGGTCGCGGGAGTGCTCGCGAATCAGCTTGCTGGCGTGAGTACGCGCGATCAGATCGTCGGCCAGGGTCATGTTGAGCGGCGGCAGCGACACGTGGCGGTCGGCCAGCACGTTGACCTTGTAGCCGCCGATACCGAACACGATCACCGGGCCGAAGATCGGGTCGCGGGTGATACCGGCGCATAGCTGCATCGAGTGCTTGCCGCGCTGCATCGGCTGCAGGCAGAACTCGCGGATGGTCACGCCGGGAAACTTCTCGGCGACCTTTTCGCTGAGCTGCACCACGCCCTCGGCGACCTGCTCGGGGGTGGTCAAGTCCTGCAGCATGCCGGCGGAGAGCTTGTGCGGGTGGCGGCGATAGCGATATGGCACCACGTTGTGATCATGGACCACCTTGAGCGCCATCGGCTCATCGAAGCTCGCCGCGGCCGCCTCATCGGCACTGTGCAGGTAGCGACTGGGGGCAGCGGGAATCCCGTAGGTCGCCAGCACCTGAGCCGTCTCGGAGTGTGTCAGGCTCTCGCGTCCATCCTCCCGGGCGCGTTCGATCAACGCATGGCAGCGCTGGCGGATCTCTGCGGTCGTCGCGAAGGGCAGGCTCGGCGGGGTCTCCTGGAGCAGCGTCTGGACGCGCTGGTAGTCGACCATATGCATGAAGGCCTTGACCGCCTTCTCCGGCGAGATATAGGTGGGAATACCGGCCAGGTTGCACTCATGGCGTGCCGAAAGCGCCTCCTCGAGGCCCATCCAACTGGTCAGCAGGTTGCGCTTGAAGCGCTTGCGATTGGCGACGATGGCCTCGGCGGTAAGCTTGGAGGGCGCCAACCGGGTCGGCGCATGCACCACCAGCACCGCATCGACGTCGGGGTCGGCGGCGACCACCTCGAGGGCATCGACCATGCGCTCCGGGGTGGCATTGCCGCCCAGGTCCACCGGATTGCGCCCCGGCAGGCTCATGTCGAAGTCACCGCGGGTCAGGGCATCGCGGGTGGCGTCGCTGAAGCTGGCAAGCCGCCCGCCGGCGCTGATCAGCTTGTCGATGGCCAGCATCGCCGGCCCCAGGCCGTTGGAGACGATCGCCAGGCGATCGCCGCGCAGCGGCTTCATGCGCGATAGTGTCTCCAGCGCATCGAATAGCTCGTCGGAGTCATCGACGCGCACCACCCCGGCGCGGGCCAGGGCAGCGTCGAAGATCACGTCGCGATTGGCAATCCCCGGGGTCGGTGCCAGTCCCGAGAGATCCGACTCCGGCGTCCGTCCGCTCTTGATCGCCAGCACCAGGCGGTTGCGCGACGCCTCGCGCAGCGCGGTCATGAAATGCTGGGAGTCGTGAATGCGCTCGAGGTGCAGCAGAATCGCCTGGGTCGGCGCATGCTGATTGATGTAGTCGATCAGGTCGGGCAGCATCACGTCGACGCTGTCGCCCAGCGTCACCAGGTGCGAGAAGCCAATGCCGCGGCCCGCGGCCCAGTCGATCATGGCATTG
The DNA here is from genome assembly GCF_031451695.1 of Franzmannia qiaohouensis. Classification (NCBI taxonomy): domain Bacteria; kingdom Pseudomonadati; phylum Pseudomonadota; class Gammaproteobacteria; order Oceanospirillales; family Halomonadaceae; genus Franzmannia; species Franzmannia qiaohouensis. The sequence continues at coordinate 133,519 of NZ_JARWAM010000007.1, read as the reverse complement.
CCGAGCATGCCCGACTGGCCGAGATAGGCCACCCGCCCCGACTTGACCGGCTGGCTGGCATAGGTGGCGTTGAGCTTGCGCCCGGGCACGATCAACCCCAGGCACTCCGGCCCCAGTACACGAATCCCGCTGACCCGGGCGGCCTTGATCATGCGCTCGCGAATCGAACCGCCGTCGCCACGGCGGTCGTCGAGGTAGGCACCGCCTGAGAGCACCATCACCGCCTTGACGCCGATGCTACCTAGCCGCTCGATCAGCTTGGGTACGCTGTCCACCGGCGAGCAGATCACCGCCAGGTCGGGGCAGGCCGGCAGGTCGCCGACGCGCTTGACGCAGGCCACGCCGTGCACGCTGGCGTAGCCCTTGGGGTTGACCGCCCACAGCTGGCCGGGAAACCCCGCTTCCAGCAGGTTACGTACAACCAGCCCGCCCATGGAGTGGGGCTTTTCCGAGGCGCCGATGATCGCCAGGCTGCGTGGCTCGAAAAAATGCCGCAGAAATCGTGTACCCAAGAACTCTCTCCTGAAGCCTTCTACCCTCATGTGCGCGCGGGACGCTGGCGGCAGGTCGCAGAGGAGGTTCTACGCCATGGATGGCGTAGGTAGCGCCCAGGGAGGGTTCATAGCGCCTCCTCGTAGGCCTGCCGGCGGATCAGTCCCGAGCGATGCTGCTATGTTCGATACTCCTATGTACGACTTATTGACACTGTCCTGCAAGGCCCGCTGCCGATTAAGGTCGCAGCATCTCCCGCGGAGCCTGCGATGATCACCGCCTACATTACTCATCCCCGCTGCATGGATCACCATATGGGGCCGCAGCACCCAGAAAGCCCGCTGCGCCTCGAGGCGATTCGCGCGCGCCTGGCGCTGGCCGGGGTGCTGCAGCAGACCATGCAGTCGGAGGCCAAGCCGGCCACCGACGAGCAGCTGCTGCGGGTCCACCCGGCCCGCCACCTCCACGCCCTCGACAAGTGCGTGCCCGACGACGGCCTGGTGACCATCGACTCGGGCGACACCCTGATGAACCCGCATAGCCTCGATGCCGCACGCGTGGCCGCCGGCGCCGTGGTGCGCGGCGTCGACCAGGTGTTTCGCCACCAGGCCGACAACGTCTTCTGCGCCGTGCGACCGCCCGGCCACCACGCCGAAGCAAGCGACGCCATGGGCTTCTGCTTTTATAACAACGTCGCAGTGGGCGCGGCCCACGCGCGGGAAGCCTACGGCGCCCGGCGCATCGCCATCCTCGACTTCGACGTGCACCAGTGCAACGGCACCATCGATATCTTCAAGGACGATCCCGAGATACTGATCTGCACCAGCTTCCAGTACCCCTTCTATCCATGGCGCTACCTGCGCAGCGACAGCCACAACGTCATCAACACCCCCCTCGAGGCGGGCTGCGACAGCACAGCCTTCCGTCGCGCCATCGAGGATGACTGGCTGCCGGCACTGCACGCCTTCAAGCCCGACCTGGTGCTGCTCTCCGCGGGCTTCGACGCCCATCGCGACGACCCCATGGCCGAGCTCAATCTCGACGAAGCCGACTACCACTGGGTGACCCGGCTGGCGCTGGAGATCGCCGCCCTGTATGCCGACAACCGCCTGGTGTCGGTGCTCGAGGGCGGCTATGACCCCGACGCCCTGGGCCGCTGCGCCGAGGCCCACGTCAAGGCCCTGCTCGGTCAGCCCTGGTCATCCAGCGCGGCGCAATAAGGCAGGCCAGCGGCGCGCCTGGCCAGCCGGTCAAGACCCGGCTGTGGTATGCTTCAGGAAATTAAATTTCCAATAGTGAACTGCCGATGAGCGCCACCACCGATCAAGACGCCGCCCTGCGCATCGCCTCAGGGCGCAAGCCGTTCGTCGAGCCGCTGCGCCTGGGCGAGCGACTCAAGGAAATTCGACTGGCCAATCACTGGACCCTGGAAGACGTCAGCCAGCGCACCGGGCTTGCCCGTTCGACGCTGTCGAAGATCGAGAACGACCAGATCTCGCCTACCTTCACTGCGGTGCAGAAGTTGATCGGCGGCCTGGGCATCGACCTGCCGCAGCTGCTCAGCCCGCCCAAGCCCCAGAGCCGCACCCTGGGACGCCGGGACCTGACCCGGGTCGGCGAAGGCCAGCAGCACCCCACGCCGACCTACGAGCATGAACTACTATCGTGGCAGCTGGCCCAGAAGCGCATGATCCCGTTCAAGACCATCGTCCGCGCACGGGGCTTCGAGGAATTCAACGAGTGGGTGCGCCACGACGGCGAGGAATTTCTGATCGTACTCGACGGCGATATCCTGCTATATACCGAGTTCTACGAGCCGCTGCGCCTGACCCGCGGCGACAGCATCTACTTCGACAGCGACATGGGCCATGCGCTGGTATCGGTGAGCGACGAGGATGCCGTGGTGCTGTCGGTATGCACCCGCGCCGAGAGTAGCTGAGTCGCCCTCGCTGCAGGCGCGACTCAAGAGGCCTTGCGATCACCGGGACGACGCGGCGGCACATCGTCGAGCAGCAGGCGCCCCGCGGCATTGATCGCCTGGAAATGGCGGCCCTTGGCCCGTGCCACCAGCAGCACGCCAAAACGCTCGGCCAGCTCGACCCCCTTCTGGGTCACGCCGGAGCGCGACACCAGCACGCTGATCCCCATCTGCGCCACCTTGAGCACCATCTCCGAGGTCAGGCGTCCGGTGGTATAGAAGATATCCGCCTCGCCGGCTTGGGTGGCCTCCAGCCACTGGCGTCCCGCCAGGGTATCGACCGCGTTGTGCCGTCCCACGTCCTCGACGAAATCCACCACCTGGTCCTGACGGCAGAGCGCACAGCCGTGCACCGCGCCGGCGCTCTTGTAGGTCTCGTTGTAGGCGCCCAGGTTGTGCAGCAGGCGCCCCAGGGTCGACTGCGCCAGGCGCGTGTCAGGCAGTTCGGCAAGCCCGGTGACGTCCAGCAGGCGGCCGAACACCGTGCCCTGGCCGCAGCCGGTGGTCACCGTGCGCTGGCCAAGCCGCTCCTCGAGGTCCTCCGGTAGCCGGCGGGTCACCACCGCCGCGGCCTCGACCTCCCAGTCGACGTGTACCGCCAGCAGATCCTGGCGCGACGTCAGCAGCCCCTGATTGCGCAGATAGCCCACCACCAACGCCTCGGGCTCGGCCCCCAGGGTCATCAGGGTGACGATCTCGCGCTTGTTGAGATAGACCGTCAGCGCACGTTCGGCGGCGATCGCCTGGCGACGGGAGGTGCCGAACTCGTCGATCACCTCGACCTCGAGGGTCGTCGGCAGGCGCGCCCGGCTCAGGCTGATGGCTGTCATATCGTGAGCTTCCCCATGCGGTTCAGTGGCTTGACCATGATGGCACTCCTGTCGCTTACTGTCTTCAGTCATCCCATCGAGCAGCCAATATGTCGACACCCAGCCTACGCCAACTGAGCCTGGCACTTGCCGGCGAGAACAGGACCGTCAAGGGCTTCACTCGCATGCAGTGGCGCATCGCCGCCCTGGCGCCGGGCGACCTGGGCCCACATGTGCTCGACCTGCAGCTGTATATGACCGAGCGCGCTGCCTATCGCTTCAACCTTACCTCGAGCGAGCCACGCCTGTTCGTACGCTGTGGATTTTCCGGCGAACACCCCCACCCCACTGCCATCACCGCCAGCCAAGACGTCGCCGCTGGCTGGATGGACGGAGAGCAGCAGGTGCTGGAGGCGCCCATGCCCATGGCCGTACAGGTGTGGTTGGAAGCCTACCTGGCACGCCATGGCGAAGCCCCGGCCGAGGGTCGCAAGAAGAAGCGCAAGGGCGCCGGGCGAGCGCGGGAGGACCAGGTATGAATCGCTTCGCGCGCTGGTCGCAGCGCAAACGCGGCCTGGAGAGCGACCCGCCCCCCGCTGACGAACCTCAGCATAGCGCCCCGCTGGTCGGCGATGCCGACTCCCCCCCAGCCGACGGCGACACGGCCCTCGACGCCGTCTCGCCCGGCGGCGACGAGCTGCCCCCCGAAGGCAGTCTCGACCATACCCTGCCCGACCCCGACAGCCTGGGCCCGGGCAGCGATTTCAAAGCCTTCCTGGCGCCGGGGGTGAGCAGTGCGCTCAAGAACCGCGCCCTGCGTCGCCTGTGGGCCAGCGGCAACTACAACGTTCGTGACGGCCTGGACGACTACGATCTCGACTATTCGCAGATGCGCAAGATGAGCGCCGCCACCAGCGAGAACGTTCGCAAGTGGGGCAGGAAAGTGCTCGACGAGCTCGAGGAGCAGGACGAAGCGCCAGCAGCAATCGATGACACCCAAGACGACGACGCGGCGGCTACGCCTGACGCTGGGCATGTTGCACGGCATAGCACAGAGAGCGCAGAACCGCCGCCGGAGGGCGAACGTTGAAAGCGCTTGGCCCTGGTCAACTGCGCATAGACTAATGAGGCATTGGCGACGCTGTACGCAGGCGTCGACACTAGTTGCATTATATCGGCACGCCATCATAATGAGCGCGCTAATCATAAGGCTACGCTGTACAAGCAATGCCACGAAAGCGGTGCCATGACGCCGCTTCACGCCTGACCCGATGATGAGAGACCATGACGCAACGCATCGCGCTGACCCAGCTCGACGCGCAACACAACCGGCAGGCGAAGTCCGCCGCGTTGACGCGCGTATCCTGGCCAACCAACCTGACGCCGGCAAGCGTCAGTTACCAGAGTCACGGCCACGTGCTGATCATTGGCGGAGCCGCCAGTTGCCGTGCCGCCTGTGACGCCCTCGCCCCCCACCTCGGTGCCGAGGCACTGAGCAGCATTACCCTGATGATCGATGCTACCGAGGGCTCCACGGCAACACTCGACGACCTGCCCTCGGGCGTGATCTGCCAGCGAGCCGACTTCACCCGCCAGTCGCTGTCGATCAGCGGCTACCTGGGCAATTTCAGCGTACTCCTGGAAGGTGCCGGCGAGTCCATCGACCTGGCCAAGGCCAGCCTCACGCGACCGCACTTCGATCTGATTGTCGATTTGGGCGCCACGCCCTGCCTGACGCTAGAGCTACCGCCACCCGGCTATCATGCCGTGACGCCGGGCAGCGACGCTTACCACGAGGCCCTGGCCGCCCTGCCGGAGATGATCGGCGAGTTCGACAAGCCCAAGTACTTCCAGATCGACCACGACCTGTGCGCCCATGCCGGGCGTGGCCAGCAGGGCTGTACCCGCTGCCTCGAGGTGTGTCCGGCCGATGCCATCGCCAGCCAGCAGAAACGCATCGAGGCGTGGATCGAAATCGATCCGTTCCGCTGCCACGGCGCCGGCAGCTGCACCTCTGCCTGCCCCACCGGCGCCATCCAGTATCGGCTGCCCAAACCCGAGGCGCTGCAGGACTACATTGCCCGGCTGCTGGCCGCCTACCATGAGGCCGACGGCCAGGCGGCAGTGGTCCGCTTTGCCGATCGTGCGAGCCTCGCCGCCGAAGCATCCGAACCCGCAGGCCATATCCTCGACGTGCCCCTCGAGGAGCTCGGCGCGGCAGGCCTCGACGACTGGCTGCTGGCCTTGACCCAGGGCGCCTGCGAGGTGCGCATCCAGCGCCCCGCTGAGCTACCGCCCCGCATGGCGGCCCAGGTCGAGGCGCAGCAGGCCGAGGCCCACGCCCTGCTCGAGGCGCTAGGTCATGACCGGCGCCGCCTGGTGATGCTCGAGGCCGATAGCGATGCCACGCAGCGCGATGCGCTGCCGACCCTGCAGGCGCTGCCGGTTGGCCCCCTGGCCACCGGCACCAAGCGCCAACGCCTCAATGCCAGCCTCGAGTGGCTGGGCCAGCATGGCAGCCCCTCCGGCGAGCGTCATGACCTGCCTCAGGGCGCGCCCTTTGGTGGCCTGGCGATCGACAGCGAGGCCTGCACGCTGTGCATGAGCTGTGTTGCGGTGTGCCCCACCCCGGCGCTCAAGGGCGGCGAGGCAAGTCCGGAGCTGAGCCTGCGCGAGGCCGACTGCGTCCAGTGCGGCCTGTGCGACAGCGCCTGCCCCGAGAACGCCATCAGCCTGATACCCGGTTTCCTGGCGAGCGACGCGCGTAGCGCACGGCAGATCGCCAAGCAGGAGCCCGCCTTCGAGTGCATCAGCTGCGGCAAGCCGTTCGCGACGGTCAGCACCATTGCCAGCATCAAGACCAAGCTCGCCGACCACCCCTACTTCGCCGGCGATGCCATGGCGCGCCTCGAGATGTGCGAGGACTGCCGCGTCAAGGACGTATGGCATGAACTGGCCCGCAACCCCCATGCTCAGCTGAAGGTGTGACGCCATGAACCATGCCACCGACACGCCCACCGCCATCGACGACAGTGACGCCCTGCGCGCCGACGTCTACCGCCTGCTGGGTCGACTGCTCAGCGCGCCGCCGGATGCCGAGCTGCTGACCTTTGTCGCCGAGCTGGAAGCCGAGGGCGACGACACCGCGCTGAGCCAGGCCTGGCAGTCCCTGGCCCAGGCCGCCGACGCAGCCGATAGCGAGGCCCTGGCACGTGACCACTTTCGCCACCTGGTCGGCGTAATTCAGGGCGAGGTCGTACCCTACGCCTCATGGTATCTGCACGGCACCCTGATGGACGAACCGGTGGTCGCGGTACGCCGTGACTTGCGCCGTCTGGGACTCGAGCGAGACCCGGCGGTCAAGGAGCCCGAGGATCACCTGGCGGCGCTATGCGATGCCATGGCCTGGCTGATCGAGCAGACGCCGGCCGAGCAGGCGAGCTTTTTCAATCACCACCTGGCGAGCTGGGGCGAGCGCTGCATGCACGACCTGGCCGCCGTGGATACCCCGTTTTATGCCAGTGTCGGCCGCCTCGGCCAAGCCTACCTGGCGATGGAAGCAGAGCGTCATGACGCCGCTCTCAGCGCGGTGCGGATCGTTGATCCAGCGCCTAACTGAGGCATGGAGGCCAGTGCTACAACCGCTACGCTGTTAACAGACAAGAAGCAACGAGGAGAATCACAGCATGCCTGACCAACATAACCCTCAGCGGCGTCGTTTCCTGCGCGTGATGGGCATCGGTGGCGCCGCCGCCGGTACCGCCGCGGTGATCGGTAACGTCACCCTGGTGCAAGCCGACAAGCCCGCCAGCGAGAAGCAGGACACCTCACTGAACTATCGGGAAACCGACCATATCCGCGCCTTCTACGCCACGCTGCGTGACTGACGCCTTCGCGGCTCACGGTTAAGAGGAATGATTCGATGCGCTTGACAAAAAAAGCCACCACTCCCGCCAAGGCGGGGCTGGGCATCTCCCGCCGCCAGTTCCTGAAGCGTAGCGGTGCCACCACCGGCGGCCTCGCCGCTGCCGGCTTCATGGGCAACGGCATGCTGCGCCCGGCAGAAGCCAGCGGCAAGACACCGGTGTCCGATGCACCGGTAGAGACCAAACGCACTATCTGCTCCCACTGCTCGGTGGGCTGTGGCGTCTACGCCGAGGTTCAGGAAGGCATCTGGACCAAGCAGGAGCCGGCCTTCGACCACCCCATCAATCGTGGTGCCCACTGTGCCAAGGGCGCCTCGCTGCGCCAGCACGGCCACTCCACGCGGCGTCTCAAGTACCCGATGAAGCTGGTCAACGGCGAGTGGCAGCGCATGAGCTGGGACGATGCCATCGACGAGATCGGCGACAAGCTGCTGGAGCTGCGCGAGGAGTACGGTCCGGACAGCGTCTACTGGCTGGGCTCGGCCAAGTTCAATAATGAACAGGCCTACTTCATGCGCAAGCTGGCCTCCATGTGGGGCACCAACAATACCGATCACCAGGCGCGTATCTGCCACTCCACCACCGTGGCCGGGGTGGCCAACACCTGGGGCTACGGTGCGATGACCAATTCGCTCAACGACATGCAGAACAGTCGGGCGATCCTGTTTATCGGTTCCAACCCATCCGAAGCGCACCCGGTGGCCATGCAGCACATCCTGATGGCCAAGGAGAAGAACAACTGCGACATCATCGTCGCCGACCCGCGCTTCACCCGCACGGCGGCCAAGGCCAACAAGTTCGTGCGCATCCGCCCCGGCTCCGACGTGGCCTTCATCTGGGGCCTGCTGTGGCACATCTTCGAGAACGGCTGGGAGGATAGCGAGTACATCGCCCAGCGCGTCTACGGCATGGAGGATGTCCGCGCCGAAGTGGCACAGTTCACCCCCGACGTGGTCGAGGACGTTACCGGCGTGCCGGAAAGCGCCATGTTCGATACCGCCAAGCGCCTCGCCGACAACCGCCCGGGCTGCGTGGTGTGGTGCATGGGTGGTACCCAGCACACCACCGGTAACAACAACACCCGCGCCTACTGCATCCTCGAGCTGGCGCTGGGCAATATCGGCAAATCCGGCGGCGGCGCCAACATCCTGCGCGGCCACGACAACGTCCAGGGTGCCACCGACCTGGGCCTCGGCTCCGATTCGCTGCCCGGCTACTACGGCCTCGCCGAAGGCGCCTGGCAGCACTGGGCCAAGGTTTGGGACGTCGATTACGACTGGCTCGAGAGCCGTTTCGAAGACGCCGAATACGCCGACGGCCGGCCGATGAACAGCGCCGGTATTACCGTGTCGCGCTGGGTCGACGGGGTGCTCGAGGACGACGAGAACATCTCCCAGCGCACCGCCCTCAAGGCGATGTTCTACTGGGGGCACGCGGTCAACTCCCAGAGCCGCGGCCCGGAAATGCAGCAGGCGATGCAGAAGCTCGACATGATGGTCATCGTCGACCCCTACCCCACCGTTGCCGCCGTCATGCACGACCGCAGCGACGGCGTCTACCTGCTGCCTGCCGCTACCCAGTTCGAGACCACCGGTAGCGTCACCGCCACCAACCGTTCGCTGCAGTGGCGCGACAAGGTCATCGAACCGCTGTTCGAGGCCAAGCCCGACCACGAGATCATGTACCGCTTCGCACGCAAGCTCGGCTTCGGCGACGAGTTCGTTAAGAATATCGAGATGAACGGCGACGAGCCGCTGATCGAAGATATCCTGCGCGAAATCAACCGCGGCATGTGGACCGTCGGCTACACCGGCCAAAGCCCCGAACGCCTCAAGGAACACCAGCAGAACTGGCACACCTTCAGCTTCAGCAACCTGCGCGCCGAGGGCGGCCCGGCCGACGGCGACTACTACGGCCTGCCCTGGCCGTGCTGGGGCACGCCGGAGTTCCGCCACCCCGGCTCGCCCAACCTCTACGACACCAGCGTGCCGGTCAAGGAAGGCGGCATGGGCTTCCGTGCCCGCTTCGGTATCGAGCGCAACGGCGTCAACCTGCTGGCCGACGGCTCGGCGCCGGTGGAGTCCGACCTCACCGACGGCTATCCCGAGTTCACCGCCCAGATGCTCAAGGACCTCGGCTGGTGGGACGACCTGACCGACGCGGAGAAGGAAGCCGCAGACGGCGAGAACTGGAAGACAGACTTCTCGGGCGGCATCCAGCGCGTGGCCATCGAGCACGGCTGCGCACCCTACGGCAACGCCAAGGCGCGCGCCGTGGTCTGGACCTTCCCGGACGAAGTGCCCAAGCACCGCGAGCCGCTCTACACCACGCGCCGCGACCTGGTCGAGCGTTTCCCGACCTGGGACGACTTCGACTCGATCATGCGTCTGCCGACGCTCTACAAGACCATTCAGGATCGCGACAACTCCAGCGAATACCCGATCATCCTGACCTCCGGCCGCCTGGTCGAGTACGAAGGGGGCGGCGAAGAGACCCGCTCGATGTCGTGGCTCGCCGAGCTGCAGCAGGAGATGTTCGTCGAGATCAACCCGGCCAACGCCAATGACATCGGCATCAGCGACGGTGACGAGGTGTGGGTCGAGGGTGCCGAGGGCGGCCGCGTCAGGGTCAAGGCGCTGGTCACCCCGCGGGTCGACCGCAACGTCGCCTTCATGCCGTTCCACTTCGGCGGCATGTTCCAGGGCGAGAACCTGCGCGATCGCTACCCCGACGGTGCAGACCCCTACGTGCTCGGTGAGGCGGCCAACACCGCCACTACCTACGGCTACGACCCGGTGACGCTGATGCAGGAAACCAAGTGCACCATTTGCCGGATCGAACGCGCCTGACATCGCGACCCTGAACGCTTGACGGCGCGGCAGGTTTGCCGCGCCGGTATAGGAGAACAACCATGGCCCAGATGAAATTCATGTGTGACGCCGAGCGCTGCATCGAGTGCAACGGCTGCGTCACCGCCTGCAAGAACGCCAACGACGTCGAATGGGGCATTCAGCGCCGCCGCGTCGTCACCCTCAACGACGGCGAGCCCACCGAGGTATCGATCTCGGTGGCCTGCATGCACTGCGACGACGCGCCGTGCATGGCGGTGTGCCCCACCGACTGCTTCTACAAGACCGATGACGGCATCGTGCTGCACGACAAGGACCTGTGCATCGGCTGCGGCTACTGCCTCTACGCCTGCCCGTTCGGCGCGCCGCAGTTCCCGAAGCAGAACGCCTTTGGCGAGCGCGGCAAGATGGACAAGTGTACCTTCTGCGCCGGCGGCCCCGCCGACAGCAAGGAAGAGGAGTACGAGAAGTACGGCGCCAACCGTATTGCCGAGGGCAAGCTGCCGCTGTGTGCCGAGATGTGCTCCACCAAGGCGCTGCTGGCCGGTGACGCCCAGACCGTGGCCGACATCTTCCGCCAGCGCGTCGTTCAGCGCGGCCATGAGGACGGCGCCTGGTCCGAGGTCAACCGCCAGGGACCCGACACGGCAGCAGCACGCATGGATAACCTGGCCTACGACGCCACCCGCCAAGGGTAAGGAGGCCTCCCATGTCCCTGCTCAGACATGCCTGTATCGTGCTGCTGATGGCGCTGCTGACGCTCGGCGTCGGCAGCCAGGCCGTGGCGCAATCGGCTGACCCCAACCGTGAAATCTCCACCTCGGTCGGGGCTGCCAACGCCGACACCTGGCGCCAGGTAAGAAGCGGCGAGGTAGATGCCAACTATCGTGACTCGCGCCACGACTCCAACTACAACCTGATCAACGCCGCCGGCCAGACCTGGCGGGAGATCCGCAACCACTGGGTCACGCCGTTCGGCCTGATCGCGCTGGGCGGCATGATCGCCATGATCGTGCTGTTCTACGTGATCTTCGGTCGCAAGGAACTCGATGAACGCCCCACCGGCCGCAAGCTGTTTCGCTGGTCGGCGCTGGAACGCTCGCTGCACTGGAGCGTTGCCACGCTGTTCATCATCCTGGCGCTGTCGGGGCTCAATATCCTCTACGGCAAGTTCGTGTTCCGCTCGCTGTTCGGCGACGCGGTATGGGGGGCGATGATCTCGGCCTCCAAGGTCTCGCACAACTACCTGGGGCCGCTGTTCGGGATCCTGCTGCTGATCATCCTCGCCAAGTTCTTGAAGCATAACCTGCCCAAGAAGCATGACCTGGCCTGGTTCAAGAAAGGCGGTGGCCTGATCGGCAAGGGACACCCCGACGCCGGCTTCGCCAACGCCGGCGAGAAGGTCTGGTACTGGCTGCTGGCCACCGCCGGCGTGGCGGTGATCATTAGTGGCCTGGTGCTCAACTTCCCCAACTTCGACCAGACCCGCGACACCATGATGTGGGCCAACGTCATCCATGCGGTGGCGGCACTCGGCCTCACCGCGGTGGCGCTGGGCCATATCTATATCGGCACCATCGGTACCGAAGGCTCGCTGGAGGGCATGAAGACCGGCTATGTCGATGAAGCCTGGGCCAAGGAGCACCACAACCTGTGGTACGAAGAGGTCAAGGACCAGGCAGTCGATGCCGAGTCTCTTGATCAGTCGACCAGCGATGACGGCGGCAAACCGGCACCCAGTCAGCCCGGTTAGCACCTCATCTAACTAACCCTGGCCTAAGTAGCTGCTAGCGTCAGCGAGGGACGCCGGCGACAGGTCGCAGAGGAGGTTCTACGCCATGGATGGCGTAGGTAGCGCCCAGGGACGGGTTTACAGCGCCTCCTCGCAGACCTGTCGGCGGATCAGTTCCGAGCGCAGCCACTGTCTAAGTGGCCTTGATGATCGACCTGCGAACACCGCCTACGGGCGGTGTCTTTTGTTATGCTTGGCGGCAAACGCCGCTCCCTGTTTCCGACACGAGGATGACCATGCAACATCTCGACGATGCGACCCGCACCGAACTTGAAGCCGCCGCCTTCCGGCGCCTGCTCAAGCACCTCGACGAGCACAAGGAAGTGCAGAATATCGACCTCATGGTACTCGCCGGATTCTGCCGCAACTGCTTCTCCAAGTGGCTGGTCAACGCCGCCGACGAGCGCGATGTCGCACTCGATCTCGACGCCGCCCGCGAATACGTCTACGGCATGCCCTACCAGGAGTGGAAGGACAAGCACCAGACGCCGGCCAGCCCCGAACAGCTAGCCGCCCTCGAGGCCCGCCATTCACACAAGGGCTGAACCATGAGCGATGATCGCAACACCCAGGTGCCGCTCAACGTCGCGGTGCTGACGGTTTCCGACACCCGCACCGAGACCACCGACCGCAGCGGCCAGACACTGGTCGAGCGGCTTGCCGCTGCCGGCCATCGCCTGGCCGACAAGCGTATCGTGGTCGACGACGTCTATCGTATCCGCGCCCAGGTCGCCGCCTGGATCGCCGACCCGGCAGTACAGGTGATCCTGACCACCGGCGGCACCGGCTTCACCGGGCGTGACTCTACCCCGGAAGCCGTCAGGGTGCTGTTCGACAAGCCCATTGAAGGCTTCGGCGAACTGTTCCGGCAACTCTCCTACAAGGATGTCGGCAGCTCGACCATCCAGAGCCGCTGCCTGGGTGGACTGGCCAATGCCACCGTGGTGTTCTGCCTTCCCGGCTCTACCGGCGCCTGCCGCACGGCATGGGACGGCATCCTGCTCGAGCAGCTGGATAGCCGCCACAAGCCGTGCAACTTCGCCAACCTGGTCATCCCTGAGCGCGGCACCCATGGCTGATGACCTGCAGACCGTCGAAGCCGCGCTGGCCGCCCTGCTTGACGGTGTCGCGCCGCTGGCGGCGGAAACCGTACCGCTGGAGGTCGCCGGCGGGCGCGTACTGGCCGAGAGTGTCGCTGCACGCCTAGACGTGCCCCCCTTCGATAACAGCGCCATGGATGGCTATGCGCTCCACCACCGGGATGCCGGTAAGTGGCTCGCGGTCAGCCAGCGCATCGCCGCCGGCCAGCCCGCCGCCGCGCTCGCTCCCGGCAGCTGCGCGCGCATCTTCACCGGCGGCGAGATCCCGCCCGGGGCCGACTGCGTCGTGATGCAGGAGAGAGTGCAGGAGCGCGTCGAGCTCGACGGCCAGCGAGCGCTGATGCCAGCGGATATTCCCGCCGGCGACAACCTGCGCCGCCGCGGCCGTGATGTCAGCGCCGGCGACACACTGCTCGACGCCGGCCAGCCACTCAATGCCGCCGCACTCGGCCACCTGGCCGGCCAAGGGATTACCGAGGTCAGCGTCACGCGCCGCCCAAGGGTCGCCCTGCTCTCCACCGGCGACGAGGTGATCGACCCCGGCCAGCCGCTGGCCGCGGGGCAGATCTACAACTCCAACCGACCGATGCTGCGCCAGTTGCTCGAACAGTTCGGTGCCGAGGTGGTACTGGCCGAACGCGTGGCCGACGACTTCGATGCCACCTGCCGCTGCCTGTCCGATGCCGCCGCCAGAGCGGACGTCGTGGTGACCACCGGCGGCGTCAGCGTCGGCGAAGAGGATCACGTCAAGGCAGCGCTGACGCAGCTCGGCGAGCTCGACCTGTGGCGGCTCGCCATGCGCCCCGGCAAACCGCTGGCACTCGGCCGCCTGCCGCGCACCGACGGCAGTTCGGCGCGCTTCGTCGGCCTGCCCGGCAACCCGGTGTCGGGGTTCGTCGGCGCCTGGCTGTTCCTGCGCCCATTGGTCGGCGCCCTGCTCGGCTGCCCGACGCTTGCTGCACTGCCGCGGCTGCGCGCTCGCGCCGAGTTCGCCACCACCACTCAGGCCCGCCAGCACTACATGCGCGTGGCACTGGACTTCACTGCCGACGGCATCACCGCCCGCGCCTTTCGCGACCAGAATTCGGGGGTTCTATCGTCCTGCATTCAAGCCGATGCGCTGGCGGTGATCCCGGCCCATAGCGAGGTGTGCCAGGGTGACGAGATCGACTGCCTGTGGCTGCAATGAGCGCTTATCCGGGCTTGCCGCCGTCGCTCTCCAGTGCCGCATTCACGGCCGGCCACAGCCGCTGAAAGTCATGCTCCAGCGCCGCATAGTCGTCGTATAGCCACGGCACCAGCTCGGCCAGCCGGTTGGGGCCCGACAGGCGCCGCCCGATGCCGGCCACCGCACGGCAGGTGAAATCGAAGTCGGCGTAGCCGCGCAGCCAGTCGTGAGCCACCAGCGACGGCACCATCTGCTCCAGGCGCGCCGGCGCCGAGCGTACCGACAGTAGCCGATAGCAGCGCTCGACCAGCTGCTGCTGCTCGGCCAGCGCCGCGGTATCGCGAGAAAGGAAGTGATCCCACACCAGGTCCAGGGCGATCGCCGCATAGCGCCGCTGGGCGCGCGGCGCGCGATGGCGCGCCGCCAGCACGCTGGGATGACGATCTACCCAGGCGTCGACGCGCCGGTGGTGGCGAATACCCAGCGCCGTGGCATCGGGCCAGTCACCGAGATCGCTGCCCTTGACGCCATCGGCAATCAGGTTGCCGTAGAGGAAGTCATCGCTGCCGCGACGCGCCAGCCAGGCGTGGGCGAGAAAGTTCATGGGCAGGCCTAGAGGCAGTTGGCGGGCTTGGGCAGCCCCGCCAGCCGCGCGCCGACCTTGGCTGGGCTGTCGGGGAACAGCCGCATCAAGTGCAGCGACTTGCCCTTCTCAGGCCCCAGCGCCTGCCCCACCGCCTTGACCAGCGGCCGCATTGCCGGCGACGCCTCGAAGCGCGCGTAGAAGTCGCGCAGCACCTCGATCACCTCCCAGTGCTCGGCGGTCAGTGTCCGCGACTCCTCGGCAGCGAGTGCCTCGGCCACCGCTGGCGACCAGTCATCGAGATGGATCAGGAAGCCTTCGGGATCGAGTGGCACCTGTTTAGAACCCACCTGAAGATAACGGTATATTTCCGAGGAGGCCATCAGAACCAGCTCACCGTCTTGTCGGCTTCTTCGGTCAGGGTGACGAAGCCGTCGGCGTCCACCACCAGCACCTCGGCGGCACAGCGGCCGGCCAGGCCACGCGCCTCGAGGTCCTCGCGCAGCGCAAACAGCCGCCCGTCGAGCTCACCGAAGTGGCGTATCAGCGATGGCAGCGCCCCCTGTACGCCGTCCTCGATCAACAGCAGGCGGTCGTCGGGCCCCATCGCCGCCAGCGCCTGGCGATAGACGCGGCTCTCGGTGGGGGAACGGTTCAAGGTGTGCAGGATCATCGCAGTCTCCCCGCCTCAGAAATTCATGACCAGCGGATGGGCCGCCAGCGTCGCCGCCAATTCGGGCGGTGCCAGCGTCGTTACCGGAAGCAGCAGATCGGCGACGCCAAGCCCGCGCTCATCGAGGGCCTGCTGGTCGACCAGCAGCGTATCGATATCATACATCGCCAGCATCTCCAGCGTCGGCTGGGTGCCCTTCTGCCCCAGCGCCCCGACTGCCTGGCCGGCAACCAGCGCGGTGACGCCCTCACCAACGAACAGCAGCGTCACCCGGCGGCCGAAGGCGGCTGCCACCAGGGCGGCATCCAGGCCTTCGCGCAGCCAACTGGTGCCGTGGGGGGCATGGCGCAGTATCACCAGCACCTCGCCGTTCAGGCTCTCATCGTGCATGGCAACCTCACGGGGAAAAGGTGATCAGGCGGTCGTGGCTGAGCCCGGCATCGATCAGTTGGCCGAGGCCGGTGAGCTCGAACGGCGCTTCGAGGCTATGCCCCTGCTTGCCGTGGCGGGCCGCCTCGCGTTCATCGAGCAGGCCACGGCGCAGCCCGGCGGCAATACACACCTTGAGCTGGGTGCCGTGGTTATCATGCAGGGCACGGAAGCGGTCGACCAGGTGCGGTTCATCCTGGGGCGGCGCAGCCAGTCGGGCGGCGTTATAGACCCCATCATGATAGAAGAATACCGTCTCAAGACGATGTCCACGGGCTATCGCGGCCTCGCCGAAGCGCAGCGCCGAGTGCGCCGCCTGACGGCTGTAGGGCCCCCCCTGCACCAGCAAGGCGTATCGCATAGGGCCAACCTCCTTCTTGCTTGACAGCCTACCAAAACAAGCAGGCCCCACCATCTAGGCGGGGCCTGCATGACCCAGGGCTATCGCAGATGATAGCACCGCTCGGAGCTGATCCGTCGACAGGATCGCCCTACTGCACGACCGCGAGCCCTAGGCTCAGTCGCTGTTCATGATCCCCAGGATCGACAGCAGGCTGACGAACAGGTTGTAGATCGACACGTACAGGGTAATGGTGGCGAGGATGTAGTTGGTCTCGCCGGCACGGTGCACGATCTCGCTGGTCTGGAACAGGATCGCTGCAGAAGCAAACAGCACGAACCCGGCAGATACCGCCAGCGACAGGGTCGGGATGTTGAAGATCAGCGCCGCGACCATGGCCAGGATCAGCACGATGGCGCCGGCCAACAGGAAGTTGCCGAGGAAACTAAAGTCCTTCTTGGTAATCAGCGCCACCGCCGACAGGCCGATGAAGGTTGCACCGGTCATGGCCAGGGCGTTCATGATCAGCGCCGCGCCATTGGGCATGGCAAGATAGGCGCTGAGGATCGGCCCCAGAGTAAAGCCCATGAAGCCGGTGAAGGCGAAGGTCGCCAGCAGGCCGGCGGCGGAGTTGGCGGTCTTGTGGACCAGGAACATCAGGCCGTAGGCGCCGATGAAGAACACGAAGATGTTCATCCTCTCGATGCCCATGGCCATGGCGGCCCCGGCGGTCACCGCAGAGAACAGCAGGGTCATGGCCAGCAGGGCGTAGGTATTGCGCAGCACCTTGTTGGTACTGACAGCGCTCGCCTGGCGCTGTGTCACATGGGACTCTTGGTAAGCCATCGATCAATGCTCCCTGAAATTGTAGATCTTGCGTGAACCAAGGATGCCGTCTCGCGGGTGTCGGTGCAAGACTTTCGGTTAACGCTTTGAACAGCAATGCCTAAGCTGAGTTCCACCATTATTGAACGCGACGCTTGGTGCGCGCCGTGGCCTCGGCGCTGAGGGGATCCTCCGGCCAGGGGTGCTTGGGGTAGCGCCCGCGCATGTCCTTGCGCACCTCCGGATACCCGTTGACCCAGAAACTGGCGAGGTCGCGCGTCACCTGCAGTGGGCGGCGGGCCGGTGACAGCAGGTGCACCAGCGGTGTCACCCGGCCGTCAACCAGGCGCGGCGTCGACTGCCAGCCGAACAGCTCCTGCAGCTTGGCGGCCAGCAGCGGATCGTCTCCTGCCAGGCAGGGACGGTAGTCGAGCCGTATGCTGTTGCCGCTGGGCAGCGTCATGCGCTCCGGGGCTAGCGCCTCCAGGCGTTGGCGCAGCATCCAGTCGAGCCTGTCTAGCGCGTCCAGCAGGTAGCGGCCCAGCGGCAGTCGAGGGATTGCCTCGAGCCGCGTGATGCCGTCGAGATAAGGGCCCAGCCACGCATCCAGGTCGTCCAGCAGTGCCGCCTGGGACCAGTCGGGCCAGGGTTCGCCGAATTCGCGTCGCAGCAGCGCCACCCGGCCGCGCAGCTGGTCGGCCGCGTCATCGAAGGGCAGCGTCGCGTTGCGCTGCAGCGCCGCGAGGAGCGCGCCGCGAACCGCCTCCGGTGGCAGCGAGGTCATGGGCCGTCTGGCCACCACCAGCGCCTGCAGGGCGCGCACCTGCTCGCCGAGCAGCCGCCCCTCCTGATCCGACCACTCGACCCTGTCCTGCCACTCGGCAAGCGAAGGAAAGCACGCCTCGAGACGCGCCAGAGTGACCGGCGCCGCGCGGTAGATACTCGCCGCCGTAGCGTCGCCGTCGAGTTCGGCGGCCACCAGCAGCTCGGCGTGGGCCAGCGGATGGCGCTCGGGCAGCGTCGCCTGGCCGCCGCCAGCCAGGCGAAAGCGCCCCACGCCCAGTTGCTGGGCGACCCGTTCGGGAAAGGCCAGCGCCAGCAGTTCGCCTAGTGCATCCAGATGCTCGACCGACAGCGACACCCCAGCGCTGCGGCATAGCCGCTTGGCATCGCGCTGCCACTGGCGGTGCTCCTCGGGATGCGCGAGACGCTGCTCGAGGGCACGAGTCAGGTCCACCTCACGCTCGGCGTCGCGCCCTTCCAGCAGCGCCACCAGGGCGCAGGCCAGCGCCACGCAGCCGCGCTCGGCGGCGTGTTCGAGCATCACTGCCAGGCGCGGATGCATCGGCCAGCGCGCACAGCGCCGGCCACGCTCGGTCAGATGATGCTGTGCGTCGAGCACGCCCAGGCGCTGCAAAAGATCGCGGCCGGCGGCCAGCGCGGCGGCCGGTGGCGGAGTCACCCAGTCCAGCGCAGCGGCGTCGCTGATGCCCCAGCGCGCCAGCTCGAAGGCCAGCGGCGCCAGGTCGGCCTGGCGTATCTCAGGCTCGGCATGGGGCACCAGCGGCTGCTCCTCGGCCCACAGCCGATAGCAGACGCCGGGGGCCTGACGCCCAGCGCGCCCGCGCCGTTGATCGGCGCTGGCGCGGTTGACGTGGCGTGTGGTCAGGCGCGTCAGGCCAGTGCGGGGCTGAAACAGCGGCACACGCTCGCGCCCGGCATCGATCACCACCCGCACGCCGTCCACGGTGACGCTCGACTCGGCAATCGCCGTGGCCAGCACCACCCGCTGGCGCCCGTCGGGGTCTCGGCGCAGCGCGCGGCTCTGCGCCTCCAGCGGCAGCCGGCCGTGAAGCTCGACCACCGCAGGCGTCGCCGAGCGCTCGGCGAGCACCCCGGCCAGGCGACGAATCTCGGCCACCCCGGGCAGGATCACCAGCACGTCGCCCGCCGCCTCGGCGAGCGCCTCCGCCACCACATCGGCCTGCTGGCGGGCCGTGTCGTGGGGGTGGCGTGCAGCACGCAGCGGGCGATAGTGGGTGGTGACAGGATGACTGCGGCCCGGACACTCGATCAGCGGGGTCTCTGCGCCCAGCAGCGCCTGAAGCGCCGCCACGTCAAGGGTCGCCGACATCACCAGCAGGCGCAGGTCGTCGCGCAGGCCCCGCTGTACGTCGAGGGTCAGCGCCAGTCCGAGATCGGCCTCGAGGCTGCGTTCATGGAATTCGTCGAACAGGATGCCGTTCACGCCTTCGAGCAGCGGATCGTCCTGCAGCAGGCGGGTCAGCACCCCCTGGGTGACCACCTCGATGCGCGTATGCGGCCCAACCCGGCTCTCGCCGCGCATGCGATAGCCCACCGTCTCCCCTACTGTTTCGCCGAGCTGCTCGGCCATATAGCGCGCCGCCAGGCGGGCGGCCACTCGCCGCGGCTCGAGCAGCAGCAGCTTGCCGTTTTGGCACCACTCGGCATCGAGCAGCTCCAGGGGCACACGGGTGGTCTTGCCGGCCCCGGGCTCGGCGACCAGCAGCGCCGTGTTCGACGCATCCAGGGCGCCGACGATGGCCGGCAGCCGCGCCTCGATCGGCAGCTCGGACACGCGGCTAGGCGGGCTGAGCGAAGATGGCGGCGAGATCGATCTGCGCCGTCTGCGGACGCAGGTCGAGCAGCGCCTCGAGGCTGTCGAGGTGGGCGTGCAGCGCAGCTCTAGCGGCGGCGCTGTCGCCTGCGGCCAGCGCGTCGCGCAGCCGTGGGTGGTCGCCCTCCAGGTAGCAGGAGGCAAGCCCTGAGTGCTTGTAGAGGGCGATCACGATCGAGGTGCGCAGGATCAGGTCGCCGAGCATGGCGCCGAGGATGCGGTTGGGCGAATGTTCGGCCAGGGTGTGGTGCAGCGCCAGCGAGTGCTCGATCCTCTGCGGCTCATCGCCGCGGGCGTGGGCGTCTGCCTCGGCCTCGCACAGCTCGCTCAGGCGCGCGTGCCAGGAGGGGGCCGGCTCGAGCGCCAGCAGGGCCACCACCTCCCCCTCCACCAGGCGACGCGCGGCGAATATCTCGCGGGTCTCGTCGACGCTAGGCGCGCTGACCCGCGCCACCTGGTTGGGCTGCTGGGTGATCACGTGGTCCGCGGCCAGCCGCGTCAGCGCCTTGCGCACCACCGAGCGGCTGACGCCGAAGATATCGCCCAGCGCCACTTCCGGCAGGCGGGTGTTGGGCGGCAGACGCTGCATCAGCACCGCCTGGCGGATGCGATCGACGATGTGCTGATCATTGATGCGGACGCCCGAAGCGACGTCGGCGAGTACCTCGTCCTGCCAGCGGCTACTCATGGTGTGCTGTCCTCGACGCGTATCCACGCGCTACGCTTTTGGAGAGTGTCATCCAGACATGATGCAATACGACTGCTCACCATTACATCATCTATTTGTATACAAAGTCAGCCTTACCGACGCCCGGTGACGCCGCACCCCTTGAGTATCACCGTGCACAGGAATTCGGTGATGCGCTGGTAGTCCTCGTCGCTCAACTCGTTGCGGTCGGTGATGCCCAGCACCTGGGCCTCGAAGTCGGCGTAGTGCTGGGTCGACGACCAGATCAGGAAGATCAGCCACACCGGGTCGATGCGGTCCATCAGGCCGCGCTCGGCCCACTGCTCGAAGACCCGCGCCCGCGCCTCGACCCAGTCGCGCAGCTCGCCGCGCAGGTACTCCTGCAGGAAGGGCGCCCCGCCGAGGATCTCGGCGGCGAATAGCCGCGAGCCGCGGGGATGGTCGCGGGTCAGCTGCATCTTGCTGCGAATGAAGGCTTCGAGCACCTCGGCGGGGTCGTCGTCGACGCTGATATCGTCGAGCATGGCGTTCCAGCGCGCCATCATGCGTTCGAGCAGGGTCACGTAGAGCTTCTGCTTGCTGCCGACGTAGTAGAGCACGTTGGACTTGGGCAGCCCGGCGGCCTCGGCGATGGCCTGGACGCTGGCGCCGCGGTAGCCGTGCTGGGCGAAGACCTGCTCGGCGGCCTCGAGGATCGCCTTCTCGTTGCGCAGGCGGGTAACGGTGGATTCGGCCACAGAAGAGGTCGCGGTCATGGCTCAAGCTCTTGCGAATGGAGCCCACAAGCTTGCCGCAGGCGCCTGCGCCCTGCAATGCCGGGCATGGCGTGAGACGCCAGGGACACGCCATTGGGGGCTATTGTCGACGGGGCGGTCACCAGGACGCAGCGAGGGACGCCGGGGACAGGTCGAAGAGGGGGTTCTGCGCCATGGATGGCGCAGGTAGCGCCCAGGGACGGTTTACAGCGCCCCCTCGTAGGCCTGTCGACGGATCAGTCCCGAGCGGTGCCGCCTGCATTGCCCTCACCCTCTCGAGAATTTTCTGCGCCAGAACCTTGCGCTCTCACCGAGGATGGGCCACGCTTATCCATAGTTGACCATTTGGTCAGAACCCGACACTATCACCCTAGCGTTACCTTGCCAGGCCGGTACGGCCTGGCGAGCACAACAACCAGCGGATCCTGCGATGATCGACTTCTACCTCAACGGCAAGCGTCAGCGGTGCGACGGCGTGCCCGCCGACACCAGCATTCTCGAACTGCTGCGCACCCACCTGGGCCAGACCGGCACCAAGGAAGGCTGCGCCTCCGGCGATTGCGGTGCCTGCACCGTGGCCATCGGCGAACCCGGCGACGACGGCGCGCTGCGCTATCAGGCCGCCAACGGCTGCATCACCCCCGCCCACCAGCTCGACGGCTGCCACCTGGTGACCGTCGAAGGGCTGGCCCGCGGCGATGCGCTGCACCCGGCCCAGGCCGCCATGGTCGAGTGTCACGGCAGCCAGTGCGGCTTCTGTACGCCGGGCATCGTGATGTCGCTGTTCACCCTGCACGAGGAGCAGCGCCGCACGCCGGCGCCGTTGAGCCAGCAGCGCCTCGAGGAGGTGCTGGGCGGTAACCTGTGCCGCTGCACCGGCTACCGACCGATCCGCGATGCCGCCCTGAGCATGAACGACTATCCCGACACCCACCCGCTATGGGCCGATGACCCAGACCTGGCCAGCAACGTCGCGCAGCTGCGTGCGGCCAAGGCTGCCTCCCGCAGCGGCGGCCACTATGTCGCGCCGCGCGACCTCGCCGCCCTGCGCCAGCTCAAGGCCGAGCGCCCCGAGGCGCGGCTGGTGGCCGGCGCCACCGACCTGTGGCTGGAGACCACCCAGCAGCTCAAGGCGCTGGACGACCTGATCGACGTGCGCCAGGTGGCCGAACTCAACGCCATCGAAGAGACGCCGCAAGGCTGGTGGATCGGCGCCGCGGTCACCTACTCGCGCCTCGAGCCGCTGTTCGAGCAGCACTACCCCGCCTTCGCGCATCTGCTGCATCGCTTCGCCTCCAAGCAGATCCGCAATCGCGGCACCCTGGGGGGCAATGTCGCCAACGCCTCGCCGATCGGCGACTCGCCGCCGGTGCTGCTGGCCCTCGACGCCCGCGTCAGCCTCGACGGCCCCGACGGCGAGCGCGAGCTGCCGCTTGGGGACTTCTTCCTCGACTACAAGCAGACCGCGCTTGGCGCCAACGAATTCATCCGCGCGATCTTCCTGCCACGGCCCAGCGAGACGCAGAATCTCAAGGTCTGGAAGCTGTCCAAACGCCGTGAGGACGATATTTCCGCGGTGCTGGGCGCCTTTGCCTGGCGCCTCGAAGGTGGCGTGATGCGCGACGTACACCTGGCCTTCGGCGGCATGGCGGCGATTCCCAAGCGCGCCGCAGGCGCCGAGGCCGCCCTCGAGGGGCAGGCGCCAAGCGCCGACACCTTCGCCGCGGCGCGGTCAGCGCTGGCCGGTGACTTCCAGCCGATGAGCGACGTGCGCGGCAGCGCCGAATATCGCCAGGTCGCGGCGAGCAACCTGCTCGAGCGCCTGCGGCTGATGATCGACACCGACAACACCATCGACGCGGAGGTGACCCTGCATGCGTACGCTCACTGATATTTCGCCCGCTTCCGTCAAGGCGCGCGCCGACCAGCAGGGCCGCAACAAGGGCGATGGCCCGCTGGCCCGCGATGTCAGCGACGTCAGCCGCCAGGGGGCGGCAGGCTCAAGTCGCGCCCATGAAAGTGCCATCAAGCACGTTACCGGCCGCGCCGCCTATATCGACGACCTCCAGGCCCCGGCGGATACCCTGCACGTGGCGCTGGGGCTATCGCCGGTGGCCCATGGCCGCCTGACCCGCCTCGACCTGGAGAAGGTCAAGGCCGCCCCCGGCGTGGTCGATGTGATCACCATCGTCGACGTGCCCGGCCATACCGATATCGGCCCGGTATTTCCCGGCGACCCGATCTTCGCCGACGACGAGATCAGCTACGTCGGCCAGTGCCTGTTCGCGGTGGCTGCCGACAGCCACCAGGCGGCGCGCCGCGCCGTGACCCTGGCCGAGATCGAGATCGACGAGCAGCCGGCCAGCCTCGACCCGGTGGCCGCCGCCCAGCGTAAAGAGTTCGTGCGTCCCACCCACGTGCAGCAGAGCGGCGACTGGCAGGCGGCGCTGGACGGCGCGGCCCACGTGATCGACAGCGAGCAGTTCGTCGGCGGCCAGGAGCACTTCTACCTCGAGGGCCAGGCCTGCCTGGTACAGCCCACCGAGGACGAGGGGGTGATCGTGCACACCTCCAACCAGCACCCCAGCGAGACCCAGAAGCTGGTCGCCGAGGTGCTCGACATTCCCTTTCATGCAGTCACCGTGGAGATGCGCCGCATGGGCGGCGGCTTCGGCGGCAAGGAGACCCAGGCCTCGCCGTGGGCCTGCATCGCCGCGATCATCGCGCGGCGCACCGGGCGTACCACGCGCGTACGCCTGCCCCGCGCCGAGGACATGCGCGCCACCGGCAAGCGCCACCCCTTCCACAACCGCTACACGCTCGGCTTCGATGCCCAGGGCGTGCTGCAGGGCGGCGACATCAGCGTGATCGGCGACTGCGGCTATTCGCCGGACCTCTCCGAGGCGATCGTCGACCGCGCCATGTTCCACGCCGACAACGCCTACTCATTGGGCCGCGCACGGGTCACCGGCCAGCGGGCCAAGACCCATACCGCCTCCAACACTGCCTTCCGCGGCTTCGGCGGCCCCCAGGGCATGATGATCATCGAGGCGGCCATGGACGATATCGCCCGGCGCCTCGGCGAGGACCCGCTGACGATTCGCAAGCGCAACCTCTATCGCGCCGCCGAGGAGCACGGCATCAAGCGCGACGTCACCCACTACGGCCAGCCGGTGGAGCAGCTCGGCCTGCTGCACGACCTGATCGCCCAGCTCGAGCAGAGCAGCGACTACTGGGCGCGCCGCGAGGCCGTGGCCGCCCACAATGCGCGCAACCCGATCATCAAGAAGGGCCTGGCGCTGACGCCGGTGAAGTTCGGCATCTCGTTTACCGCCAAGCACCTCAACCAGGCCGGTGCCCTGCTCCACGTCTATACCGACGGCAGCGTGATGATCAACCACGGCGGCACCGAGATGGGCCAGGGCCTGCACACCAAGGTGTGTCAGGTGGTGGCCCGCGAGCTGGGCCTCGACCTAGAGCAGGTGCGCATCACCGCCACGCGCACCGACAAGGTGCCCAACACCTCGCCCACCGCGGCCTCCAGCGGCGCCGACCTCAACGGCCAGGCCGCCCGCGATGCCAGCCTCAAGCTCAAGGAGCGGCTGTTCGACTTCGCCGCCGAGCATTTCGGCGCCGACCGCGGCGGCCTCGACCGCGAGGGCATGCGCCTGGAGGGTGGCGAGCTGATCGCCGGCAGCGGCGAGGCCGAGTGCCGCATCGCCTGGGGCGAGCTGGTGCAGGCCGCCTACCTGTCGCGCATCTCGCTGTCGGAGAAGGGCTTCTACTCCACGCCGCTGATCCACTACGACCGCGAGACCGCCAAGGGCCGGCCGTTCTACTATTATGCGTTTGGCGCCGCGGTGGCCGAAGTCAGCGTCGATACCCTGAGCGGCGAGTACCAGGTAGATCGCGTCGACATCCTCCACGACGTCGGCGACTCGCTGAACCCGGCCATCGATATCGGCCAGGTCGAGGGTGGCTTCATCCAGGGCATGGGCTGGCTGACCAGCGAGGAGCTGAAGTGGAACGACGCCGGCCGGCTGGTCAGCGACGGCCCCGCGACCTACAAGATCCCCGCCTTCGGCGACCTGCCGCCGCTGTTCAACGTCGAGCTGATGCAGGGCCACCCCAACTCCCAGGCCAGCATCTACCGCTCCAAGGCGGTCGGCGAGCCGCCGTTCATGCTCGGCATCGCGGTGTGGTCGGCGCTGCGCGACGCGCTGTCGAGCCTCGCCAACTATCGCCAGTGCCCGCGGCTGGACACCCCGGCCACGCCGGAGCGGGTCTTGATGGCCGCCGAGGCGTTGCGCCGTGGCGGTGACACCCAAGAGGCGCAGCATGCACCGGCCTGAGGCATCGCTGCAGCAGGCCAGCGCCCTGCCCTGGCACGCCGCGCTGCACCAGCTGCAGCGCGAGGCACAGCCCCACGCCCTGGCCAGCGTGGTCGGGGCGGCGGGCTCCACGCCCCGCGAGCCCGGCGCCAAGATGGTGATCACCGAGGACGCCGTGCACGACACCCTGGGTGGCGGCACCTTCGAGTTCCAGGTCATCGCCTGCGCCCGCGAGGCGCTGGCCCGCGGCGAGTCCGGCACCCGCCTCGAGGCCTTTCCCCTCGGCGGGCGCAGCGGCCAGTGCTGCGGCGGCTACGTGCACGTGCTGATCGAGCTGTTCGCCGGCGCCGAGATGCAGGTCGCGGTGTTCGGTGCCGGCCACGTCGGCCAGGCACTGGTGGGGCTGATCGCCCCGCTGGCCTGGCGCGTGGACTGGTTCGACAGCCGCGACGACGTCTTCCCCGCACAGCAGCAGCCGCGCCTGGCAAAGCACCACTCGCCGGACCCGGCGGCGGCGGTGGCCACGCTGCCCCGCGGCTGCCATGCGCTGGTGATGACCCACGACCACGGCGAGGACTGCGCGCTGGTCGATGCCCTGCTGGCCCGCGGCGACTGCGCCTCCATCGGCCTGATCGGCTCGCATAGCAAGTGGGCCAGCTTTCAGCGCCGCCTGCGCGACGCCGGCCATGCACAGGCGCGCCTGGAACGCGAGGTACGCTGCCCGATCGGGGTGGCCGGCGCCAAGGGCAAGCTGCCCTACGAGATCGCGCTGTCGGTGGTCACTGAGCTACTCACGCTCAAGCCCGCACAGATACACGCAGACCGACGCGGCGCAGCACCCGAGACCCTGCGCAAGGCATTTGCGCCCCCGACGGACGAATGACGGCGGGGCCGAGCCCCCGCCCAGACGGAGAACGACATGACCAACGCTGCCCCTTCAGCGGGACGCCTGCTGCGTGGACCCGTGGTGAGCTTTCTCAACGACCCCGGTGAAGGCGACACGCCCGAACCCGGCAGCCTGCTGCACCTGGAAGACGGCGCCATCTGGCTGGTAGATGGCCGCATCCAGGCGATCGGCGACTATGCCGAGCTGGCCCCGCAGCTGCCCGCCGGCATCGAGCAGGTCGACTATGCCGGCAAGCTGATGATGCCCGGCTTCATCGACAGCCACGTGCACTATGTGCAGCTCGATATCATGGCCTCCTACGGCCGCCAGCTGCTCGACTGGCTCAACGAGTACACCTTCCCCGAGGAGTGCCGCTTCGCCGAGCGCGCCCACGCCGAGAATGTCGCCGAGGCATTCCTCGACGAGCAGCTGCGGGTCGGCACCACCACCGCACAGGTGTTCTGCACCTCGCACCCGGTGTCGGTGGACACCTTCTTCGCCGCCGCCCGGCGCCGCGGCCTGCGCATGCTGGCCGGCAAGGTGCTGATGGACCGCCACGCCCCCGAGGCGCTGACCGACAGCGTCGAGAGCGGCGTACGCGACAGCGAGCGGCTGATCGGCGACTGGCACGGCAAGGACCGCCTCGGCTATACCCTGACGCCGCGCTTCGCGCCGACCTCCAGCCCGGCGCAGCTGGATACCGTGGGCGGCATCCTGCGCAACGCACCGGACCTGCACCTGCAGACGCACCTGTCGGAGAACAAGGGCGAGATCGACTGGGTCGCCGAGCTGTTTCCCGACTGCCGCGATTATCTCGGGGTCTACGAGCGCTATGGTCTGGTGGGGCCGCGCAGCACCTTCGCCCACGGCATCCACCTCGATCAGCCGATGCGCAACCGGCTGGCCGCCGCCGGCGCCAACATCGCCTTCTGCCCGACCTCCAACCTGTTCCTGGGCAGCGGGCTGTTCGACCGCCTGGCATGCCGCGACGCCGGTCTCAACACCACCCTGGCCAGCGACGTCGGCGGCGGCACCGACCTGTCGGGCCTGGCCACCCTCAAGGCGGCCTACCAGGTCGGCCAGCTGCTCGGCCAGCCGCTGACCGCCTGGCAGGGCTTCTACCGCCTGACCCTGGGCAACGCCCGGGCGCTGCACCTCGACACCCACATCGGCAGCCTGCGCCAGGGCAAGGAGGCCGACATCGTGGTCCTCGACCCCGCCGCCACCCCGCTGCTGGCACGCCGCAGCGCCAGGACCCGCAACCTCGCCGAGCAGCTGTTCGCGCTGATGATGCTCGGCGACGACCGCAGCGTCTATGCCACCTGGGCCAACGGTGAATGTGTGCACCAGCGCGACGTCGCCTCTACGCCCTGATAGCCATGCATGTGCCAGGTACATGAGCGTTGCGCTGATTGGGCGACCATCTCTGATGGTCGCCCCTTTTTATGTCTGCTTTGTATGCTTGCTTGATCCAGCTCAAGGCACGTTTCCCTGCGGCCCCTTAGCCTGATATGGCACCGCTTTCTGGTCTCTGATGCGGTGTGAAAAACAGATACAGGGATACGAAGAGGGGAAACCAAACATGCAACACAAGACATCCTGGATCGCTGCAATTGGCGCAAGCGCGCTGCTGGGAGTATCGCTCAGCGCCAGCGCCGATGACGGCTTTGCCGACTATCGAGAGCGCTTCGAGCCACTGCCGCATTTTCCGCCGATTCCTGCCGATAATTCGCTGACCGAGGAGAAGGTCGAACTCGGTAACATG
Organism: Franzmannia qiaohouensis; assembly: GCF_031451695.1. NCBI lineage: Bacteria > Pseudomonadati > Pseudomonadota > Gammaproteobacteria > Oceanospirillales > Halomonadaceae > Franzmannia > Franzmannia qiaohouensis. Next base: position 105,492 of record NZ_JARWAM010000007.1, on the reverse strand, counting down.
CTGTTCTTCGAGCCGCGCATTTCCGCCAGCGGCGTGATCAGCTGCGCCACCTGCCACAATCCGGCACTCGGCTGGAGCGACCGAATCCCGCGCGCCACCGGCCACGACGGCCAGATTGGCGAGCGCAACACCCCCACCGTGCTCAACTCGGGGTTTCTCGAATCGCAGTTCTGGGACGGTCGCGAACCGGACCTCGAGGGCCAGGCGCTGGGGCCCATCGAGGCCGATATCGAGATGGCCATGCAGCTCGAGCACGCCATCGAACGGCTGACCGAATTCTCGCTGTATCAGGAGAAGTTCGCTGCCGCCTATCCCGATGATGAGGACCCCATCAGCACCGACAACCTGGCCAAGGCGCTGGCCAGTTTCCAGCGCACCTTGAATACCCCGAACTCGCCCTTCGACCGCTATCTGCGTGGCGACCTGGATGCGCTCGACGAGCAGGAAAAGCGCGGCATGGTGGCCTTCGTCGATAACGGCTGCGCCGCTTGCCACAGTGGCCCCGCCTTCACCGACAGCAACTTCCACCGCATCCAGGTGCCGGGTTCCACTGACGTCGGCCGCTACGAGGTTACCGGCGAGGAGCGCGACATGTACCGCTTCCGCACCCCGACGCTGCGCAACGTGGGTGTGACCTACCCCTACATGAACAACGGCGCCACCGCGACCCTCGAGGAAGCCGTCGCCATCATGGGCAGTGAGATGCTCGGCCGCGAGTTCGAGGTGGACAAGATCGACGATATCACCGCCTTCCTGCACACCCTCACCGGTGAGATGCCGGAGTTCGAGGTCCCGGCGCTGCCGTAGCACCCCATCGCCAGGACGGCCAGCAAGACGATACCGGCTCAGGCCGGTATCGTTGTCTGAATAGCCAAGCAGCGGCAGGTGGCGATCTCGGCCCTCGATGGTAGTCTGGACATAGCGCCAATGCTTTTATCCCGCGGAGAATCGCCCATGACCGTCACCCTGGCATCCCCCCAAGCCGTCGACCAGCCCGAGTGGATTCGCCTCTATCGCGGCTACGCCGACTACTACGGCGTGCCGATGACCGAGCAGACGCTGGACACCGTATGGGACTGGATTCAGCAGCCGGACATGGCCTTCTACTGTCGGCTGGCGAAGAGTGAGGAGGGCCGGGCCATTGGCCTGATGCACTACCGCGCCATGCCGTCGCCGCTGCGCGGCACGTACATCGGCTTCCTCGACGACCTCTATGTCGACCCGGCCCATCGCGGCAGCGGCGCGGTGGACACCATGCTCGAGACGCTACGCGAGGAGGCGCGCAGCCACGGCTGGCCGTTCGTGCGCTGGATCACCCGCGAGCAGAACTATCGCGGCCGCGCCGTCTATGACCGCCACGCCACGCATACCGACTGGCAGACCTATCAGCTCGACACCCAGTAACCAAGCAACGCGAACAGGACGTTCACCCCATGCAATGGATCAGCGATCACGCCCAGGCGATCAATGCGATCGCCGGTGTCCTCACCCTCTTCGTCTGGGTGTTCTACGCCCAGCTGCTCTACAACGGCTATGTCCGCCAGCGTCGTGCGCGGTTGATCATCAACCGCGGCCAGGGCAAGGACATCGACTCACTCTGCCTGATCAGCAACATGAGCGCCGAGGCGATCTTCATCCAGCATATCGTGGTACGTATCGAGACCTCGCAAGAGCCGCTGCTGCTCGATGTCAGCGACTACCAGCAGTCCAACGACGACGGTCAAACCGAATATCGTAGCCACCAGGGGCCCTTGTCATCCGGCGGCTACCTGCATATCGGCAGCTTTAAGGAGCTGATACAGCGGGTTGCCGAGGACCACGATATCGAGCTCGACGGGCATCGCCCCAGCGGCGAGCTGACCTTCAAGGCCATCGAGCTGCGCGTCATCGCCATCTACGGTTCCGAGGACCAGCCGGTGGGCGCACGACGCCGCTTCATTCTCGACGATGATGGCGATGCCTGCTCGATCACCCCGGCTCAGCTCGACACCCAGCGCCTGACCCGGCGCCGCGACCGGCGACTGGTCAAGCAGTGGATGCGCAATCTCGAATAGCGCCTGGCGACTTACACGGCGAGGGCGTCGAGGCGCGCCAGCAGCTCGGCGCGCCGCGCGTCGTCCATGAAGGCCACGTCGATGGCATTACGCGCCAGCCCCACCAGGGTCGCCTCGGACCAACCGAAGGCACGCTGGCAGGCGCTGAAGTTGTCATGCATGCCGCCGCCGAAATAGGCCGGGTCATCGGAGTTGATGGTCAGCAGCAGGCCCGCCTCGAGCAGCTGCGGCAGCGGGTGGTCGTCGATACGCTCGACCACCTTGAGCTTGACGTTGGAGAGCGGGCAGACCGTCAGCGGCATCTGCAACTCACGCAGCCGTGTGACCAGAGCAGGATCTTCGAGGCAGCGCACGCCGTGATCGATGCGGCACACGTCGAGCAGGTCGAGTGCCTGGGTGATATAGGCCGGCGGCCCCTCCTCGCCGGCGTGGGCAACCCGTGCGATACCCAGCGCCCGGGCGCGCTCGAACACCTCGACGAATTTCTCCGGTGGATGGCCGTGTTCGGCGCTGTCCAGTCCGATGGCGTCGAGCATTTCCCAGTAGGGGGCGGCGCGCTCGAGCACCTGCATCGCCTCGTCCGCCGGGCGGTCGCGCAGAAACGCCATGATCAAGGCGCTGCTCAGGTCGAGCTCGCGCCGGGCCAGCCGGCAGGCTCGGGCCAGCCCTTCGATCACCACACCTAGTTCGATGCCCCGCGACAGATGCGCTTGGGGGTCGAAGTGCAGCTCGACGTGGACCACGCCTTCGGCGCTGGCGCGGCGGAAGTAGTCCATGGCCAGGTCGAAGAAATCCTCGGCCGTGCGCAGCACGCTCATGCCCTGGTAGTAGAGATCCAGGAACGACTGCAGGTCATCGAACTGGTAGGCCGCACGCACCTCCTCGACGCTTGCGTAGGGCAGCGCCACGCCATTGCGTTCGGCGAGGGCAAACATCAGCTCGGGCTCCAATGAGCCCTCGATATGCAGGTGCAGTTCGGCCTTGGGTAGGCGGGTAATGAAGTCTTGCATGATGAGTTCCTGATCAGGCATCGGCGCGGATTTACTCCATCCTGCGACACTTTGACCGTTTGCGCAAAACCACCCGTAGCGACGCGTGCCAACGTTGGATATCTCACATTGAAGCATGTAGCAGTGCAGTATCGTTCGGGACTGATCCGCCGGCAGGCCTATGAGGAGGCGCTATAAACCCATCCCTGGGCGCTACCTACGCCGTCCATGGCGTAGGACCTCCTCACCGGCGTCCCTCACTGAGAGCCATTTTCCCCCTCTCCAGTTGCCGCCAGTCGTCAACGCCGAGCGCCGCCAGCGGCTGACCAGCGCGCTGGTGGCAGAGCAGCAGCAGGCTGCGTCCGGCAAGCCAGTGGTCGAGGCGCGCGGCGATGCGTTCGGCCAGCGCCGCATCGAGCCCGGCGAAGGGCTCGTCGAGAATCACGATGCGCGGCTCGGCCAGCAGCAGCCGCGCCAGGCACAGGCGCCGGGCCTGGCCACCCGACAGCTGTTGGCCGCCCTCTCCGACCCGCGTTGCCAGCCCCTGCGCCTGCTCCGCCCAGGCATCCAGCTCGACCGTGGCCAGCGCCTGGCACAGCTGGGAGTCGCTGGCCAGCGGAGCGCCGAGCCGCAGATTGGCGGCCAAGCTGTCGTCGAACAGCTCACCCTGCTGGGTCAGCAGCCCGACGCAGCCGCGCACCTCGTGCAGTGCCAGTTCCACCAGCGGCTGGCCATCGAGGGTCACCCGGCCCGTCTGGGGGTCGATCAGGCGTGTGGCCAGCTGGGCCAGGCTCGACTTGCCGGCCCCCGAGGCACCCAGCAGCGCCAGCCGCTGTCCGGCCTCCAGGCCCAGCGAGACTTGCTCCAGCGCCGGCTGCAGCGCCCCCGGATAGCGCAGCGACACAGCCTGGAACGCGAGGCGAGGCGTGGTCGAGCCTAGCGGCGCTGGCTGCCTGGGGTCGTCTATCGCTCCCTGGGCGGCGCCCAGGGCGTTGAGGCGTCGGGCCGCGGCGCGGGTCGCACCCAGCTGCGTGAAGGCGCTGGGCAGCAGTCCCAGCGTCTCGGCCAGCGCCAGCACCGCCAGCGGCATCATCACCACCAGCGGCCCGCTCAAGACGCCGCGAGCATAGGCCAGGCTGGCCAGCCACAGTACCGCCAGCAGTGTCACGCCGACCCCCAGCCCCACCAGGGCATTGCCGAGTGCTGCACGTCGACCGAGCAGACGCTGATCGGCATACAGCGCCTGCTGGTGCTCGTCCAGGCGCCGACGGTGGGCCGCCAGGCCGGTATAGGCGCTGAGCTCGGCGAGCCCCTGGACATGCTCGATGGCACGGCTGCGCAAGCGATCCAGGCTGGCAACCCGACGCTGGCTCGCCGCCATGCCCAGGCGCGCCTGCCCCAGGGTAAGCAGCACCCACAGCCCCAGCAGCAAGCCGCCCGCCAGCGCCCCCGCCCAAGGCAGGAACACGCCAATCAGCAGCGTCAGGCCGGCAATCGCCAGCAGCGCCACCAGCGGCGGCGCCATAAGGCGCAGGTAGAGGCTGTCGAGGGTATCGATATCGGCGGTCAGGCGGTTCAACCACTCGCTGGCGCGCCGCTTCGACAGCGCCTGGCCGTCGAGCCGCACCAGCACCCGGAACATGCCGCCGCGCAGGTCGGCCAGCAGGCGCAGCACGCTGTCGTGGTTGTAGACTCGCTCGAGATATCGGGCCACGGTGCGGGTCAGCGCGAAGAAGCGAATCCCGCCGCCGGGCACATATACGTCGAGACTCGCCGCCACCCCGGCGGCCAGCAGCATGCCGGTCAGGGCGGTGGCGGTGATGAACCAGCCCGACAGCGCCAGCAGGCCGATACCGGCGAAGGCGGTGATCGCCATCAGCAGTGCGCCCAGCGCCAGCCGCCCGCGGCGCCGACCGAGCAGCTTGAGCCAGGGGCGTAGCTCGCGGTAGACGCTCGCCAGCAGACTCATGGCATCACCTCATCGACGCGCCTGCCGTCCTCGAGGCGTACCACGCGGCCGGCCATTCCCATCAATGCCGGATGGTGGGTGGCGATGATCAGGGTCCGCCCCGCCGCCGTCAGCGCCTTGAGCGCCTCGATAAGCGCTGTCTGGGTGTCGTCGTCGACGCTCGCGGTAGGCTCGTCGAGCAGTACCAGCGATGCGCCCGACAAGAACACCCGTGCCAGCGCCAGGCGCTGGGCCTGGCCGCCGGAGAGCCCGGCGCCGCGCTCACCCAGCGCGGTGTCGATCCCCGCCGGCAGCGCGCCAAGCAGCTCGCCGAGCCCCGCCTGCTCGAGCGCCCTCTCGATATCCGCGTCGCTTGCCTCCGGGGCCGCAAGACGCAGGTTATCGGCCAGGCTGCCGTGGATCAGCAGCGGCCGCTGATCCATCCAGGCGACCTCGCCGGCCGGCACCGTCACCCGTCCCGTGTCGCTGTCGACGAAGCCGGCAATCAGCTGCAGCAGCGTCGACTTGCCGGCCCCGGAGGGGCCTGCCAGGGCGACGCACTCGCCGGGCGCGATGGTGAGATCCAGCGGCCCCAGCACTCGCCCGCGACCGGCAAAGGTGACGCTCACCCCATCCAGCGACACCACCGACTGGCCGTCGCTTGGCTGGCGCCGGGCGGCGCCTTTCGGCAGCGGCAGATTGAGCAGCGCCACCAGCGCATCGGCGGCGCCCAGCGCCGCGGCACGGTCGTGATAGTGCTGCGACAGGGTGCGCAATGGCTGGAAGAATTCCGGCGCCAGCAGCAGGATCAACAGGCCGCTGAACAGCGTCAGCTGCGGCGAGGGACCGTAGTCGATATAGCCGAGCAGGCCGAAGCCGATATAGATCGCCAGGACCGCGATGGCCACCGCGGCAAAGAACTCGAGCACCGCCGAGGAGAGGAACGCCAGCCGCAGGGTGCGCATGCTCAGGCGTCGATAGTCGTCGGCGGCGGCGTGCACCTCGGCGCTGGCCTGCTCGGCGCGATTGAACAACTGCAGGGTGGTAATGCCGCGCACGCGGTCGAGGAAATGCCCCGCCAGCCGGCTGACGGCGGCGAACTGCTGCCGATTGAGGCGTTCGGCGCCGATTCCCACCAGCGCCATGAACAGCGGGATCATGGGCGCCGCCAGCATCAGGAAGATCGCTGCCAGCCAGTCGAGCCACAGCACCAGCACGGCGATGACCGCGGGGATCGCAACCGCCAGGCGCAGCTGCGGCAAGAAACGCGCGAAGTAACCATCCAGCGCCTCGACCTGCTCCACCAGCTGACCGCCCAGGGCGGCACTGTGGCGCCCGCCCAGCCGCACCGGCCCCAGCGCCTCGATATGCGCCAGCAGCTCGGAGCGCGCCGCCTGGCGAATGCGCAGGCTGGCTTCCTGGCCGGCCACCTCCTGTGCCCATTGGGCCGCCGCCCGCAGCGCCAGTACAACGATCAGCGCAACGCCCAGGCCGGCAAGCGACGTCGGTTCGGCATCATCCACCAGCAGTGCGCTGACCCAGCCGGCGATCAGCGCCATCTGCACGATGGTGGCCAGCCCGACGCACAGCCCCGCGCCCATCGACAGGCCAATCAGACGCCGCTGGCGGGCGGCCAGGCGGCCCAGCCAACGGCGCGGCGTCAACACAGAGTCTTGCTGCCCCACGCTGGCGACCTCAGTGATAGCCCTCACCTACCTTGACCTTGCCGCGGAACACCCAGTAGGTCCAGGCGGTATAGGTCAGGATGATGGGGATCACGAACAGCACCCCGATCAGCAGAAACAGCTGCGACTCCGGCGCCGAGGCGGCGTCCCAGATGGTGTAGTCGGGCGGCACGATCACCGGCCACTTGCTGACCACCAGGCCGAGGTAGGTGAACAGGAAGATGCCCAGCGTCGACATGAACGGTAGCAGCTCGCGGCGCTGCCTGATCGACATCACCAGCAGCGCCATGCACAGCGTGGCCAGCCCCGGCAGTATCCAGATGATCTGGATGTTGCCGAACCAGCGCTGCCAGACGACAGGATTGACGAACGGCGTCCACAGGCTGATGGCGAAGAAGATCGCCACCACGCCAATCAGCAGTCGGGGCGTGATCCGGTAGGCCCAGTCCTGGATGTAGCCCTCCGACTTGAGGATCAGCCAGGTAGTCCCCAGCAGCGCATAGCCGATCATCATGCCGATGCCGGTGAGCACGGTGAACGGCGTCAGCCAGTCGAAGGCGCCGCCGACGTAGGCGAAATTCTCGGTCTCGAAGCCCTGGATGTAGGTGCCGACCACTGCGCCCTGGGCGAAGGCCGCCACCGACGAGCCCCAGCAGAAGGCGCGGTTCCACCAGCGACGATTCTTGCGCGACTTGAAGCGCAGCTCGAAGGCCACGCCGCGGAACACCAGCCCGGCAAGCATCAGGAACACGCCAATATAGAGCGCCGGCAGGAACACCGAATAGACCAGCGGGAAGGCCCCCAGCAGGCCGGCACCGCCCAGCACCAGCCAGGTCTCGTTGCCGTCCCACACCGGCGCCACCGAGTTCATCATCACGTCGCGGGCGTCCTCGTCGGGGGCGAAGGGAAACAGGATCCCCAAGCCCAGATCGAAGCCGTCCATGAGCACGTACATCATGATGCCGAAGCCGATGATCAGCGCCCAGATCAATGACAGGTCGAACATTTCCATGGCTCAGCTCCTCTCCGCCGGTGCGGGATCATCGTCGAAGGGAATATGCGTCGCCGACCACGGGCGCATGGGCCGCTCCACTTCGTCGATCAACCGCTCTTCCTCCTTGGGTACCATGCCGTTGCGCACCACTCGAGTCAGGTAGTAGACCCCGGCATAGAACACCACGCCGTAGACTGCGGCATAGCCGATCAAGGTGAACAGCGCCATGCCGCCGGTCAGCGACGGCGTCAGGCCCTCGGCGTGGGTCATGATGCCGTAGACCAGCCACGGCGCGCGCCCTGCTTCGGTGACGATCCAGCCCGCCAGCACCGCGATGAAGGGCGTGACGCTCATCAGTCGCAGTAGCTGCAGAAAGCCACGATGCTCATAGACACGACCGCCGCGCCGCAGCACCAGCCCCGCCAGCGCTACCGCAATCATCAGCAAGCCGATGCCAACCATGACCCGGAAGGCCCAGAATACCAGCGCCACCGGCGGCTGCTCCTCGGCACTTACCTCGTTGAGGCCCGGCACCTCGCCGTCCAGGTCGTGGGTCAGGATCAGGCTGGCCAGGCGCGGAATACCGAGCTCGAAGCGGTTCTCCTGGGCTGCCTGGTCAGGCAGCGCGAACAGCAGCAGCGGCACCCCCTCGCGGGTCTCCCAGTTACCCTCCATCGCCGCCACCTTGGTCGGCTGGTACTCCAGGGTGTTGAGGCCGTGGAAGTCGCCCATCAGCGCCTGGGCCGGGGTCAGGAACAGCAGCAGCCACAGGCACATCGACAGCGCGCGCTTGTTGGCCTCCACGTCGCGCCCCTGGAGCAGGTACCAGGCGCTGACCCCGGCGACCACAAACCCGCCGGTGATGAACGACGCCAGCGCCATATGCCCGAAGCGATACGGAAATGACGGATTGAAGATCGCCTCCATCCACGACACCACGTAGAAGGAGTTGTCGGTGAACTCGACCCCCGCCGGCGTGTGCATCCAGCTGTTGGCCGAGAGAATCCAGAACGTCGAGATGAAGGTACCGATGGCCACCATGATCGCGGCGAACAGGTGAACCCCCTGGGGCACCTTGCCGCGACCGAACAGCAGCACCCCAAGGAACGCGGCCTCGAGGAAGAAGGCGGTTACCACCTCATAGCTGAGTACCGGCCCGAGGAAGTTGGCAGCGGCCTGGGAGAAGTTGCTCCAGTTGGTACCGAACTGGAAGGACATCACGATGCCCGACACCACCCCCATGCCGAAGACCACGGCGAAGACCTTGGTCCAGAACACCGCCAGGCGCTCCCAGGCGGGGTTCTCGGTCTTGTAGAACAGGCCATGCAGCAAGGCGATATAGGATGCCAGGCCGATGGTGAAGACCGGAAAGATGGCGTGAAACGAGACGACAAAGGCGAACTGCATGCGTGACAGGACGAGCGGATCAAGCTCCATCATCATACTCCCTACGAAGACACTGACTCGTGATCGCCGCGATCGATGCGAAGGGGTGGCGGCTCGCCACCACGTCTTGTCACTCGGGCCCAGCGGGCCGTTGCGCATTTCTGTGCGACTTACGGGGCGTTGCAGCCTAAGCCTAGACGCTTGGCAGCGTTAATACCCGTCACCGGTGCCCTAATGCACCGGCTCGATCATGTTACGTATAGGAGGCGTACAACTAAAGAAGGTTTCTTCGCTAACGGTGTGTCGCGTTGCCGCAGGGCAGCACAGCCAGTGTTCGTGCCTGGCCTAGATGATGGCGCGACGCACCCGTGCCGATACCCACTCCGAGGCCAGCACCGTGACGAATATCATCAGGAAGATCACGCTGACCTGGTTCCACGCCAGACTATTGATCGCCGAGTTGAGCTGTAGCCCGATGCCGCCGGCACCGACCAGCCCCAGCACCGTCGACTCGCGGATGTTGATGTCCCAGCGGTAGACACTGATCCCGGCAAAGGCGGGCATCACCTGGGGCAGCACGGCATAGCTCATCACCTGCATGCGGCTGGCACCGGTGGCGTTGATCGCCTCTACCGGAGTCGGGTGGATCTCCTCGATGGCTTCATAGAGCAGCTTGCCGACGAAGCCGATGGAGCGTAGCGCGATGGCGATGATTCCCGCCAGCACCCCCGGCCCGAGGATGGTCACCAGCAGCATCGCCCAGATCAGTGAATTGATCGAACGCGAGGAGACGATGACGACCAGTGCCGCGCTACGCACCAGCGGATGCGGGCTGGTGTTGCGCGCCGCCAGGAAGGCCACCGGAAAGGCCATGGCGATGCCCAGCAGCGTGCCCAGGGTGGCGATGTTGAGGGTATCCCACATCGGCTGCCACAGCCGCTGGGCATAGCTCCACTGCGGCGGCAGCATGCGGCTGATCAGGTCGCTTCCCTGGCGGCCGGCGTCTTCGACGAACACCCACATGGTGTTGTCGGAAATCAGCTTCCAGCACAGCAGGAACAGTGAGATTCCTGCCAGCCAGGCAAGATAGCCCAGCCACTGAGCGCGGGTGGTGCGCAGGCGCCAGATCGGTTCGCCCTGCTCATTGGTCGAAACAGGCATTTATTTACTCCTTAATTAGCCGATGCAATGCGCGTCGCCAGGGCATCACTGGGTCCAGCGGCGCACGTGGCTGGAGCTATACTCGCTCAGCAGCACGATGCCGATGATGATCAGCAGGATCGCCGCCGAGGTGTCGTACTCGTAGCGGCTGATCGAGGTATTGAGGGTCGCGCCGATGCCACCGGCACCGACGATGCCGATCACCGCCGACTCGCGGAAGTTGATGTCCAGCCGGTACATGGAGAGACCGATCAGGCGCGGCATCACTTGCGGTTGGACCGCGTGGTTCATGGTCTGCAGCCAGCTGGCGCCGGTTGCGCGCACCGCCTCGACCTGGCGCCAGTCGAGGTCTTCGATGTCCTCGGCGAGCAGCTTGGCCATGAAGCCGATGGTGGCAAACGCCAGGGTGATCATCCCCGCCAGCGGGCCGAAGCCGAACATCACCACGAACAGGATGGCGATGATGACCTCCTGGAAGGTGCGCGACACGGTAATGATGCCGCGGCACAGCAGGTATACCGGCAGCGGCGAGATATTGCGTGCCGCGCCAAGCCCTACCGGGATCGCCAGCGCGACGCCGATCACCGTCGAGGTGAGGGTCATGGTCAGGCTTTCCAGCAGGCCGTTGACGATATCGCCGCGTCGGCTGATGAAGTCCGGCTGAGCGAAGGCGGCCAGGAAATTGAGCCCGCGGCTCATGCCCTCGGCGACCCGCGCCCAGTTGACGCTGATCGAGCTCAGCGCCAGCACCAGGTACAGCACCACACCGATCACCAGCAGCCAGCGCAACCGCGCATCGCCGATCAGCGGCATCCGCCGCCACTCGCCCTGCTCGGCCAACCGTTCACGCGCAGCGCTCATCGCCCGCCCCCCATGGCCAGCGCCGGTGCCGGCGTTACCTGCACGGCATCGTCGGCGTCGTCTTCTTCGCCCTCTTCGTTGCTCCAATCCTCTTCGCCGTAGATGGTCGTGAGGATCTCGGCGTTGAGTTCGCCGGGCTTGCCATCGAAGACGATCTCGCCGCCACGCAGCCCGACGATGCGGTCGGCAAACTGCCGCGCCAGGCTGACATCGTGGATATTGATGATCGCCGCCAGGTCGCGCTCCGCACACAGCTCGCGGATCAAGCGCATGATCTGTCGCGAGGTCTTGGGATCGAGGCTTGCGGTGGGCTCATCGACCAGCAGCAGGCGCGGGTCCTGCAGCAGGGCGCGGGCGATACCCACCCGCTGGCGCTGGCCGCCTGAGAGCGCATCGGCGCGCTTGTCCAGTGCATGCCCCAGGCCGACCCGCTCGAGCAGTCGAAATGCCTCGATCACATCGGTCTTCGGGTAGCGGCGCAGAAAGCTGCGCCAGAAACCGACGTAGCCGAGCCGTCCGGAAAGCACGTTCTCCATCACCGTGAGGCGATCCACCAGCGCATACTCCTGGAAGATCATCGCCATGGCCCGACGGGCCTGGCGCAGGCGTCCGCTCGAGAGCCCAGTGAGCTCGGTATCCTCGAGGTGAATGCTGCCACCGCTGGGCTCGACCAGCCGATTGACGCAGCGAATCAGGGTGCTCTTGCCGGCCCCCGAGGGGCCGATCAGCGCCATCACCTGGCCGCGTGGCAGCGACAGGTGGATGTCGTTCAAGGCCAGATCGCCGGTGGCATAGCGCTTGGTCACCGCGCTTAAGGTAAGCATCTGAGTATCTCCCCTCGCGACGTGCCGCCGGGGGATATGCATCCCCCGGCGGCACGGCCGTCACGTCGTTGGCAGCGATCAGTCGCAGTCGTAGGTCACGCCGTTGGCATCGGCAATGGTGCGAATCACCGCCCAGTGCTCCTGGTAGGTGATGGGGATGAACTGCGACTCGCCGGAATTGGCGAACTCCTCCTGCAGCGCACTGCCTTCCCATTCGAAGGTCTCGAACGCCTCGGTGACCTTGTCGACCAGCTCGGGGTGCAGGTTGTAGACGTGGCCGTAGGCGGTAGTGGGGAAGGTTTCGGAGGTGTAGATGATGTCGTAGTCGCCCTCGTCGACCACGCCGCGGGCGATCATGCGCGTGCCCACCGAGTTGGCGATAGCGGCGGCATCGTAGTCGGCGTTGACCACGCCGAGAATGGAGTTGTCGTGGCTACCGGAGAACGCGGCCTCGAAGTCCTCATCGGCCTCGAGGCCGTACTCCGAGCGCAGCAGCGCGGAGGGCGCACGGAAGCCCGAGTTGGACGTCGGCGAGGTGAACGCCAGGTTGCGACCGGCGAGATCCTCGACGCTCTCGATGCCGCTACCCGGATAGGTGATGATCTCCATCTCATAGCCGAACGAGCCATCCTCGGAGGCCATCATGGTGAAGGGCACGAAGCCGGAGCAGTTGACCGCTACCGGCACCCCACCGGTATTGAAGCCCGCCACGTGCAGGCGGCCGGCGCGCATCGCCTCGAGCTGGGCCGAGTTGGACTGCACCGGGAAGAACTGCACCCGCTTGCCGGTGACCTCCTCCATGTGCTCAAGGAAGCCGGCCCACACCTCAGCGTAGACCGCCGGGTCTTCCACCGGTGTGTAGGCAAACACCAGCGTATCCGGATCCACCCACTGCGACTCGTCGCTGGGCGCATCGGCGACCATGTCGCCATCGGCGTCGCTGAAGCGTTCTGCCAGGTCGGCGCTGGCCAGGCTCGAGCAGAGCACCAGGCCGGCGGCGCCGGTGCTAAGTAGGGTGCGATACAGTGCATGCGGAAATGCCATGGGAGTGCCTCGTCTTGGTGGAGTCTACGGGGCACTACCCTAGGCGGCGTGGATGACAATCAGGCAACCGTTGCGTGTCAATTTGGCGACACGCCGATGACACTCAGGGGGCCAGTACGCTGCCTACCAGGTAACCGGTATAGGCGACGAACAGGGCCAGCAGCGCTGCCCCCTCATAGCGGTTGATACGTCCCGGCCGGCCGCGCCAGCCCAGCGCGAACAGCGCCAACAGGCCTGTCATCACGGCCATCGCCAGCCAGTCGCGGGCCAACACCTCGGGACCGGCCTCGATGGGCGTGATCACGCCGGCGAGCCCGACTACCGCCAGGGTATTGAAGAGATTGGAGCCGACCACATTGCCGAGCACCAGATCGTGCTCGCGGCGGCGCAGCGCGCTGATCGACGCGGCGAGCTCGGGCAACGAGGTGCCCACCGCCACTACCGTCAGGCCAATGATCAGGTCGCTGACGCCGAAGGCCGCCGCGATCTCCACCGCACCCCATACCAGGATTCGCGAGCTGACGATCAGCAGCGCCAACCCCAGCAGGGTCCACAGCACCCCGCGCGACAGCGACATCGACTGCTGTTCGAGGCTGTCGGCGGTGTCGCTGGCCAGGGCATCCTCGCGGCCACCGCGCTGGCGGCTGCGCCAGATACTGAAGCCGATGAACAGCGCCAGTACCACCAGCAGCACGGCGGCCTCGGTGGCGCTGATCACCCCATCGCGCAGCTGCCAGGCGGCCAGCAGGGTCACCGCGCCCAGCACCGGCAGCTCCTGGCGCAGCACCTGGGAGTGCACTGCCAGCGGCGAGACCAGCGCCACCAGCCCGAGGATCAGGCCAATATTGGTGATATTGGAGCCATAGGCATTGCCCAGCGCCAGCCCAGGGCTGCCTTCCAGCGACGCCAGCGCCGAGACCATCAGCTCCGGGGCCGAGGTACCGAAGCCGATCACCAGCATGCCGATCAGCAGCGGCGACAGCCCCAGGTGGCGAGACGTCGCGACCGCGCCGTCGACGAAGCGCTCGGCGCTCCACACCAGAATCACCAGCCCAACCACGATCGCCGCTACTGGCAGCCATGTCATCATATGCCGTCCTCTTCGTATTCCCGCAGACCACTTGCATCGAACATTCACGATTGAATGTTTAACTGTGGTGTCACAGTCGGCATAATGCCAGACTGGATGAGCAGCACGGCACTAATTCAGTGATTGCCGGCTCACCCCCGACGGTACCGCTGACCATGACCGACAACGCCATCGACACGACCCAGGAACCTGGACCACCGCCCCGCACGCGGCGGCGCCTGCGTGCCTGCCATGAATGCGACCTGGTGGTGGCGTTGCCGCCGTTGCGCGCCCGTGAGCGAGCCGACTGCCCACGCTGCGGCCACACCCTCAGCAAGCGGCACTACCGCCCTGCCCAGCGCAGCATGGCGCTGGCCTGCAGCGCCCTGTTAGCACTGATGATGGCGGTGAGCTTTCCGTTCATCAGTTTTCAGGTCGGCGGCGTCGGCAATCGCATCGAACTCTCCGAGACGGCCTCCACCATGCTCGGCTTCCACCAGCCGCTGGTGGCGATCGCCGTGGCGCTGACCATCATCGTACTGCCGGCGGTCTACCTGTGCGGCATGATCTGGCTGCAGTTCGGGCTACTGCGCCGCCAACCGCTGCCGTTCAGCCGCGGCATCGCCCGCTCGCTGGCACACCTGCATCCATGGATGATGGCCGACGTCTTCATCATTGGCGCCCTGGTCAGCCTGATCAAGGTCGCCGGCATGGCCCAGATCGAGTTCGGCGTGGCGTTCTGGGCGTTCTGCGTCTTCGCTATCCTGCTGCTCTACACCACCCAGTCGGTGGACTCGGACTGGATGTGGTTCTCGCTGGCCGGCGAGCCGCTGGCCCCACGCGGCGTGCGCACCGGCGAGACCGCGGCTCCCCAGCGGGTCACCGGCTGTCCCACCTGCGGCCTGGTCAACCGCCTCACCGCCGACGGCCACGGCCAGTGCCGACGCTGCGGCGAGCGGCTTCATGCGCGGCTGCCGCACAGCCTGCAGCGCACCTGGGCATTGCTGGCCGCCTCAGTGGTGATGTATGTCCCGGCCAACGTCTATCCGATCATGACCACCACCACCCTGGGCCACACCTCCCAGTCGACGATCATCGGCGGCGTGGTGGAGCTGTGGCAGATGGGCGACTGGCCGGTGGCCACGGTGATCTTCGTCGCCAGCGTGGTCGTGCCGGTGGGCAAAATCCTGGCCCTGGCCTGGCTGTGCCTGATGATCAACCGCAGCGACGAGTTGAGCAACGCCACGCGCACCACCCTGTACCGAATCACCGAGTTCATTGGCCGCTGGTCGATGATCGACGTCTTCGTGGTCGCCATGCTGGTGGCACTGATCCGCGCCGGCGCGCTGATGTCGATCACCCCAGGCCCCGCCGCGCTTGCCTTCGGCGCGGTGGTGGTACTCACCATGCTCGCCGCCATGACCTTCGATCCGCGCCTGATCTGGGACCAACCGCCCCACCGCGCCACCACCGAGCCCACTGCTCGAGGAACCGCCTGATGTCAGAAGACCGCCCCGCTGCTCTCCCCCACAAGGCCAAGCGCCGGCGCCAGCGGCGTATCTCGCCGATCTGGATCGTGCCCATCGTGGCCGTGCTGATCGGCCTGTGGCTGGCCTATGACAACTATCTGCAGCGCGGCACCCAGATCACCCTGGTGATGGACAACGCCGAGGGCATCGAAGCCGGCAGCACCCTGATCAAGACCCGCAATGTCGAGATCGGCCGGGTCGAGCGGGTCGGCCTGTCGGATGATCTGCGCAGCACCGAGATCGTGGCGCGCATCAGCCCCGACGCCGAGCGCATGCTGGTCGACGACACGCGTTTCTGGGTGGTCAAGCCGCGCATCGGCCGCGAGGGCATCAGCGGCCTGGGCACCGTACTGTCGGGCGCCTACATCCAGCTGCAGCCGGGCAGCAGCGACGCGCCGCGGCGCGAGTTCGAGGTGCTCGACCAGCCGCCGGTCGCCTCCCAGGATGCCGAAGGCATTCGGATCAACCTGCTCAGCCAACTCGGCAACTCACTGCGGCTCGGCGACCCGGTCACCTATCAGGGCTACACCGTGGGCCGCGTCGAGGCCACCGAGTTCGACGCCGACAACCGTCAGATGCGCCAGCGACTGTTCATCGAGAGTCCCTACGACGTCCTGGTTACCGAGAGCACCCGCTTCTGGTCGGCCAGCGGCATCGACCTGCGCCTCGACTCCGAAGGGGTGCGCGTCAACGTCGAGTCCTTCGAAGCGCTGCTGGGTGGCGGTGTGACCTTCGGCGTGCCCGAAGACGTCCCCCTCGGCCCCAGGGTCGCGCCCGACACCACCTTCAGCCTCTATCCCGACGAGGACAGCGCCCTGCAGGGTAGCTTCAACCGCTACCTGGAGTACGTCATGCTGATCGATGGCACCGTGCGCGGCCTGTCGCGCGGCGCGCCGGTGGAGTTTCGCGGCGTGCGCATCGGCACCGTGGCCAGCGTGCCGTGGAACTTCAGTGCCACCCAGCCGGAGGGGCGTCAGGGCTTTGCCATTCCGGTACTGGTGCGCATCGAGCCGCAGCGCATCGCCAATGACGATGACGACGGTCGCTTCGACCTGGACGAATGGGAGGCGCGATTCGAGCGGTTGTTCGACATCGGCCTGCGTGCCTCGCTCAAGAACGGTAACCTGCTCACCGGGGCGATGTTCGTCGATCTCAACTTCCAGCGCGACCTGGAGGGCGAGTACGTCGCCGAAGTCTTCGAGGAGCGCCGCGTGTTCCCCACCACCTCCGGCGGGTTCGCCCAGATCGAGGCCCAGGTCACCAACCTCCTCGACAAGCTCAACAACCTCGAGATCGAGCCGATCCTCAGCGGCCTAGACCGCAATCTGGCGCAGTCCGAAGCGATGCTCGATGAAGTCCGCGAGCTGACCGCCACCTTCCAGTCGATTGCCGATGATCCGGCTACCCGGGAGATGCCGGACAACCTCAACCGCAGCCTGATCGAGCTGCGCGAAACGCTCTCGGGGCTGTCACCGGAGTCAGATGCCTATCGCGAGTTGACCGGCGCCATGCAGCGCCTCGAGCGGCTGATGCGCGACCTGCAGCCGGCCGCACGCACCATCAGCGAGCAGCCCAGTGCGCTGATCTTCGACCGCCGTGGCGGCGACGACCCGGAACCCAGGGCACCGCGGGACTAGATGCAAAACCGCGTCCGATCGACCATCATGATGCTCACCGGCACGGCCCAGGCCGTGCCGCCTAACACGGAGATCACGACGTGCTGCAGTTTCGCTCATGCGACCGCTCGACCCCGTTCGGCCCACGCTGGCCTGGCATCGCCGTACTGCTGCTGGCACTCACCCTGCTGGCCGGCTGCGCCAGCGGTGGCGGCACCAGCGCCCAGCGCTACAGCCTGCCGGAGGGTGCTGAACTCGGCCAGGCCAGCCGCGTCGAAGCGCCCAGCCAGCGGCTGGTGGTATCACGGGTACGCGTCACCGACTACCTCGACGCCGAAGGCATCGTCATGCAGCTCGACGACATCACCGTCAATCGCGCCCGCCAGCACCTGTGGGCCGAGGACCTGCCGCGCCAGCTGCAGCGCGGCTTGCGCCAGCGGCTCGCCGAGCGCCTGCCGGACACCCAGGTACTCGGCGAGGAGGGCCGCCGCGACGGCGCATACGAGCTGCGCCTCGACGTCACCCACTTCCAGGGCCGCTACGACGGCCAGGCCATCGCCCGCGGCGAGTGGCAGCTGCGTGATGCCCGCGGCGAGGTGATCGCCCTGGAGCCGTTCTCGGCGAGCACCGTCCTGGATGCCGACGGTTATCCGGCGCTGGTACGCGCGCTGGGCCAGAGCTGGGATGCCGTGGCCGACCAACTCGCCTACCGGCTACGCGAATTACGCTAGTCTGTAAGGTGCTTCAACGTCACAGGACGCATGACATGGATGAACAGCAGCAACAGCGACACGCCCTGGCCCTCGAGCTCAAGGCCCGCGCCGAGCGCGTCGAACACGCCCTTACCCAGGCCATCGACGGCCAGGACGCCACTGAGAAGCGTGCCCTGCTGGGCCAGGCGCTCGAGGACATTGTCGCGCTGGAAGCCCTGGCCGAGGCTCACCCCGACATCCAGCTGCCACCGCTGCCACGCATCCGCCAGGGCATGGCCGGGCTGGCGCTGATGCTCTACCAGCAGGGCGCCTGCGACGGCCTGAGCGAATCCCAGCAGCACGCCTTCCTCGACGCCCACGCGGCACCGCTGACGGCGGTGGATGGTATCGGTACGGTGACCGCACGACGCCTGCTGCTGGCCGGGGTCACCAGCGTGGAGGCACTTCGCGGCCTGTCACGCGAGCAGCTCGAGGCCATCCCCGGCATTACCAACGCCACCCTGGCACGCCTCCAGGCCGGTCTTAGTCAGTAAAGGATGCAACTGCCCCTAAGCGAAGGGCGCCGGGGACAGGCCGGAGAGGAGGTTTGCGCCATGGATGGCGCAAGGTAGCGCCCAGGTACGGGTTTACAGCGCCTCCTCGCAGGCCTGTCGACGGATCAGCCCGAGCGGTACCGTCCACCTGTAGTGGCAAACCAATCCTTTATTAGTGCAAGAGGGGGCGATGTCTGTCATCATATTGCGCTGCGGCACTTTACGGTCCCCCTTGCCGCGCCTGTCATCGATTTTTTTCACGTCGTGCCCCGGGACTCACGCCTCTCACCTGATACAGAGGCGAGCGGTCACGTCGTGCTATCCGGAGTTTGCATGAGCTTTTCCGACCTCGGCCTGCGGGCCGAACTGCTTCGCGCTGTCGAAGAACAGGGCTATACCATCCCCACGCCGATTCAGCTCAAGGCGATTCCCGCCGTGCTTGAAGGCCGCGACATGCTCGCCAGCGCCCAGACCGGCACCGGCAAGACCGCCGGCTTCACCCTGCCGCTGCTGCAGCGCCTGGCCGACGGCCCGCGCCCCAAGCCGCGCCAGATCCGCGCCCTGGTGCTGACCCCGACCCGTGAGCTGGCCGCACAGATCGGCGAGAACGTTACCGGCTACGGCCGCTACCTCAAGCTGCGCTCCCACGTGATCTTCGGCGGCGTCGGACAGCAGCCGCAGGTCGATGCGATCCGCGGCGGCCTCGACATCCTGGTGGCCACCCCCGGCCGGCTGCTCGACCTGCACCAGCAGAAGCACATCGACCTCTCTCAGGTCGAGACCCTGGTGCTCGACGAAGCCGACCGCATGCTCGACATGGGCTTCATCCACGACATCAAGAAGATCCTGCGCGTGCTGCCGCAGAAGCGCCAGAACCTGCTGTTCTCGGCGACCTTCTCCGACGAAATCCAGCGCCTGGCCGGCGGTCTGCTCGACAACCCCACCATGATCGAGGTGGCGCGTCGCAACACCACCGCCGAGCTGGTCGACCAGGCCGTCTACAAGGTCGACCGCGAGAAGAAGCGTGAGCTACTCGCCCACCTGATCAGCACCCAGCAGTGGTATCAGGTGCTGGTCTTCACACGTACCAAGCACGGCGCCAACCGCCTGGCCGAACAGCTCTCCAAGCAGGATATCCCGGCCATGGCGATCCATGGCAACAAGAGCCAGTCGGCGCGCACCAAGGCGCTGGCCTCTTTCAAGGCGGGTGACCTGCAGGTGCTGGTCGCCACCGATATCGCCGCCCGCGGCCTGGATATCAGCGAGCTGCCCCACGTGGTCAACTTCGAGCTGCCCAACGTGGCCGAGGACTACGTGCACCGCATCGGCCGCACCGGCCGCGCCGGCAGCGAAGGCAAGGCGGTATCGCTGGTCTGCGTCGACGAGCATGGCCTGCTCAAGGGTATCGAACGGCTCATCAAGCGCGACCTCGAGAAGCGCATCGAGCCGGGCTTCGAGCCCGACCCCAATGCCAAGCCAGAGCCGATCGAGAACGGTCGCCGCGGCCAGCCGAAACGTGGCGGCGGTGGCAACGGTCGCGGCAACGCCGGTGGCCAGCGCGCCAGCGGCAATCGCAGCGACCAGCCGCGGCGCAGCAGCGACGATGCCCGGGCACCGCGCCGCCGCCGTGGCGGCCGCTCCAAACAGGCCTGAGCCTTTGCCAAGCGTTCTGCATGGCCACCCACCCGGGTGGCCATTTTATTACTGGATACCCCCCCACCTTTGGTCAATACTCGTCGTCCCACGACCTCATCCTTGGTCCCTGCGTCCAGCGAGGTTCGACCATGACGTCAAGCACCCCGCCCCCGCTCGACACACCCTTGACCTGCGAAGTGCTCAAGCCGCTGCTTGACCAGCTCAGTGACGGGCTGACCCTTTGCGACCATGATGACGGCGTGCTTTATGCTAACCACGTCGCACTACGCCTGCTGGGCAGCAATGTCATCGGCCACCGGCTGGAAAGCCAACTGATCGACGATCAGCCCGGGGTGAAGATCGCCATCCACACCGGCATGCATCTCGATATGCGTGAACTACCTTTCGGGCTGGGCATGCGTGCCTATCTTTTTCGCGATCAAGGTTCGAGGATCAGTGCCGATCAAGCCCTGGCACGGCTGCGCGGGCTGGTCGAGGCGTGGCCCGATGCCGTGCTGTTCTGCGACGCCAATGGTCTCGAGATCAGCGATGCCAACCGCGCCGCGCGACAGTTGCTGGAAGATGATCATCATCGCCTGACCCGCGAGAACCTGTCGGTAATTTTCTGCGACAAGGATGCCGATCGCCTGCAGAAATTCATTCGCCAGGGCTTGCTGTCGCGGCGCGGCGCCGTCAGGCGCGAGATGCTGTTGCGCAATGACGTGCCCGTCGAGGCGACTCTGATCCGTCTCGATGAACACCAGGGTCAGCTGACGCTGATGGCAATGCTTCGCGACCGCTCCCACTATTTGGGCAAGCTGCGCGCGGTGGAGCACAAGCTTGCCAAAGCGCAATCGATGATCAGCCGCGACAGTCTCACCGGGCTGTGCAATCGCCACGGCTTCGACAAGGCACTCGAAGAGTTCATCATTGCCGGCGCCAGCGGCCGGGAGTTCGCATTGATGATTGGCGACATCGACCACTTCAAGCAGATCAACGATAGCCACGGGCATCTGGTCGGCGATGAGGCGCTACACAAGATTGGCCAGTGCATTCGTGCCCAGTTGCGCGACGCCGATCTAGTGGCGCGCTACGGCGGTGAGGAGTTCTGCATTCTGGTGGTGTGCGGTGCCGCCATGCTCTCGGAGATTGCCGAGCGCATACGCCATGCCGTGGGCGATACACCACTGGCCCTCGATAACGGCACCCTGCTGCCGGTCACCCTGAGTCTGGGCGCCTGCATGTTCGAACCCGGTATCGACGGTGAAACCCTATTCGAACACGCCGACGATGCGCTTTACGCAGCCAAGGAAAGCGGTCGCAACCGCGTTGTGATGTTTCAGTCGCCTTAGCTAAATTGTCACGTTCGGCGGCGACGAGTACTATCCTCACCATACCCTCAGGATGAGAACGCGGCATACCCGCCCGCCCCTTGGGGTCCGACAGGATCGAACGCAGGGAACCACCGTGCCATCAAGCAGCGATACTCCTCTGGCCAGCGCGACCGGCACCGACGTAAGCCCCGATGACAGCTACTGCATTGCGCTGCAGCCGATCTGCGACGCCGATTTTCAGCACGTCGGCGATGAACTGCTGTATCGCGCCAGCGCCAGCGATGCCAGCGCGACTGTCAGCGACCCGCTGCTGGCCACTGCCCGGGCCAGCAGCATGGCCATCTATGAGATCGGACTCGATAAGCTGATCGGCGATCGCCTGCTGTTCCTCAAGGTCTCCCGTGAATGGCTCGAACGGCCCGAGCTGCTGCCGTTTCCGGCCGACAACGTGGTCATCGAGGTACTCGACGACGGCACGCCGCTAGACGACCTGAGCAACGCCCTGGCGCTGATCAAGCAGCGAGGCTATCGCCTGGCGCTGGATGCCACAGCGGTACTGCAGGGCGATGTCGATACGCTCAGCGGCATGGCCGATATCATCAAGCTGCGCCTCGACGAGGGCATCGACCCCGCCCGACTCGCCGCCTTTCGCGACGCCGGCTGCCAGCTGCTGGCCCAGCGCCTCGAGACCCGCGACGACGTCGAGACGGCGCGCCAGGCCGGATGCGCACTGCTGCAGGGCTTCTTCTTCGCCCAGCCGAGCAATGTCGCCCCGCCCACCGCAAGCCGCCGCAGCAACCCCAGCATCCAGATCAAGCTGATTCGCGAACTCTACCGCGACATGGTCAATATCGACCGCCTGGCCGACATGATCGCCCAGGACCCGCATCTCTACCTGATCGTCATCAAGCGTGGCAACTCGAGCTACTACGCCCAGAGCGGCGGCGGCGGCAGCCTGCGCCGCAGCCTGCAGGTGCTGGGTATCAATGAGCTGCGCACCCTGGTCGCCACGGTGATGCTGGCCCAGAACGGCCCGGTGTCGCGTCTCACCCTCAAGCATGCCCTGACCCGCGCCACCATGTGCAAGCACCTGGCCGCGCCCTTCCCCCAGCTCGACCCGGAAGACGCCTTTACCACCGGCCTGTTCTCGTTGATGGACACCATGCTGGGGGTCGATATGCTCGACTTGCTCAATGAGGTCGAACTCAGCGCGGCGATTACCGCCGCCATCGGTGACGGCAGCGGCCAGCTCGGGGCGATTCTGATCATTGCCCGCGACTACCAGTCGTTCATCGCCCTGGATGAAGCGGGACAGGCAGGCCAGACGCTGCCGGCCAATGCGCAGCTGCGTGCGGCCTATCTGAACGCCGTGCAGGAAACCCAGGCACTGATGAACAGCCTGCAGGAGAGCTAGCGACCGACGCGCTCATAGCCCCTGGGCACCACGCCGCAGCCAGTCATGTACGAAGACCAGTTTGCGGCGTGACACTTCGGAGAGCACGAAGGGATAAAGATCCGACAGCCCCATCGCACGGTTGATGTGGTTGACCGCCATCACCTGGTGCGTCGCGACATGGATCAAGCGCTCGGCGTCTGCCTCCATGTAAGGGTCCCAGCCGTGATACGGCAGTTCGCTGGAGGAGAGTCCCGCGGCGGCGAAGCTGTCGGCGATATCCGTCAGATGCAGCAGATGGGCCGCGGTTTCGGCCCAGTCCTCGTGGGGATGGGCGGAGGCATAGGTGCTGACGAAGCTCGAGCGCCAGCCCTCGGGTGGGCCCTGCTGGTAGTGCCGCTGCAGGGCTGCGGCGTAATCTTCACGCTCGTCGCCAAACATCGCCCGGAAGGCCTCGAGAAAGTCATCTCGCAGGCTGAGCCGCCACCACAGC
This sequence comes from Franzmannia qiaohouensis, assembly GCF_031451695.1. Classification (NCBI taxonomy): domain Bacteria; kingdom Pseudomonadati; phylum Pseudomonadota; class Gammaproteobacteria; order Oceanospirillales; family Halomonadaceae; genus Franzmannia; species Franzmannia qiaohouensis. The sequence goes on along the minus strand of NZ_JARWAM010000007.1, from coordinate 82,231 downwards.
ATGTGTGAGATTTCATGGCGCATATGGCCGATCATGGTGCGGTATGGCTCGTCGAGCGCCTCGCGACGCGTCGCGCGCAGCACCGGGTCCGCTTCCGCCACGCTGATGGTCACTACCCCCCCCACATGCCCCATGGCCACCGGCGTTGGTCCTTCGGCAAGCATGTAGAACACCGGGGGAGCGCCGGGGTCTTCCGGGCGGAACCAGTTCCAGCGCCCCAGATTATCCAGCACCCAGCGCTTGGCGGCCTCGGTCTTGGCCCAGTGGGGCATGGCATCGGGAATCGCGGGATCCGGAGCCAGCGCGGTCATCGCGCAGGCGCGGCAGAACGCTCCCTGCTCGGGGGCGATCCAGTTACAGCCGATCACGTCGCGATTGGCGCAGAACGGCGGCATGGTGATCATGGCCCTGGCCTGCGGGTCGTAGGCGACAGGCGTGCCGGTGGCAGTAGCGAGGTTGTCGAACCACAGGGACCCGGGACCGACCGGGTTGGCAAAGACGCGCATAAGGCAGTCCCTCCTGGACAACGCCAGAGCGCAGCGCTCTGGTAAAGATAGCGGCTGAATGCAGCACTCCATCCTGCAGCCTACCATTGAAGCGTCAGGCGCCCAGCCACCTATCGTTGCGCGGAGGAAAAAAACCAGAATGCGTGTTGCCAGCGTCACATGCGCAGGGCGTCTCGGTCGACGTGTGCCGGCTAGGTCAAGCGAGCTCGCAGCCGTGCCACTGCCTGGCTATGCAGCTGGCAGACCCGCGATTCGCTGACCCCCAGCACCGCGCCGATCTCCTTGAGGTTGAGCTCTTCCTGGTAGTAGAGCCCCAGCAGCAATTTCTCGCGCTCGGGTAGCAGCTCGATGGCGTCCACCAGCCGCTGGCGCTGCTCACCGTCGACCAGTGCGGCGAACGGCGACGGCGGTGCGCCCTCACCATTGCCCGGTTCGACGCCCTCCGCCACCAGCTCCTCGTAAGGCAGCAGCTGGCCACCGTTGGTATCACCCAGCTGCTGATGGTACTCGGCAAGCTCGATGCCCAGCTCGTCGGCGATCTCCTGCTCGTCGGCCGCTCGCCCCAGGCGCTGCTCGGTACGCCGCACCGCTTCGTCCAGCGCCCGCGCATTGCGCCGCACGCTGCGCGGCACCCAGTCGCGACTGCGCAGCTCATCGATCATCGCCCCGCGAATGCGCTGACTGGCATAGGTCGCAAAGCTCGCCCCCTGCCCCGCGTCGAAGCGGTTCAGACAGTCGAGCAGGCCGACCATGCCGGCCTGTATCAGGTCGTCGAGTTCGACGCTCGCCGGCAGTTTGACCTGCAGCGCCAGCGCCTGACGGCGCACCAGCGGCAGGTACTGCTCGAGCAGTGCGCCTTGATCGATCTTGCCCTTTGCCGTGTACATCGCTGTCGTTGCGACCTCAGTCAGCCTGGAAATCGAATCGTGACCGCCGCGGCGGTCTCATCACCCTGGCATTATCGCGCGACGGATCGCAGCACCAAGCCGGGAATAGCCTCATTGGCCAACGGTTTTTTTCGCCTTTGCCGCGGCGGGCCGGCGATGATCGACGATCACCTGCAGCCCGTTTACCTGCACCGGCCTTGCCCCCTGGCCGAGGCGGAAACGGAAGTGCAGCGGCTGGGCCGCGGACAGTCCCGCTAGCCCCTCGCTCTGCCCCCTGGCGCCATTCAGGCGCAGGCAGCGCTGAGGATGGCAAAGCCACGCCTCGAGCAGCGCCCCCGGCGGGGTGGCATACTGCCAGCTGATACGCGCAATCTGTGCGTCGGATGGTGCCGCACCGCTCAGCCCACGACTGTCGGTGTCACGTCCTGGCACCGCCACCCGCACGCCCTCCGCCTGGGCGACCCAGCTGCCCGACACCGCGGGCGCCCCGGCCTGGGCCCAGCAAGCGCCGGCCAGCAGCACCAGCAGTACACCCAACCACGCCTTCATGACCGCTGCTCCGATTGGCGCACCATCAGCAGGCGAATCCCCAGAAAGTCGGCGGCGGCCTGGCGCAGGTTGTTGAGCAGTCCGCGCGACACGCCCAGCCTCGGGTGCAGCAGCAGCAGCCCACGGGGCCCGCCACGTTCGGCGAGCCTTCGCAGCAGGGAGTAGCTGCGCCGGAAGGCGTCTGGATCGCTGTCGACCCACAGCGCCCAGCGGGTCTGCTGGGCGGCCAGCGTGGCCAGGTGCGGGCTGTTCTCATCGAGCGCTACCACCCGCCACCCCTGGGGGTCACCCACCCAGGCCTGTCCCTGGTGACGCCAGGCGTCGAGCAGGCGATAGACCCGGGCGGTATCGCCGTCGGGCAGCCCTACCACCAGCAGCGCCCGATCGCCTGAAGAGGACACCGCTGCATCGCGGCGCGGTGCAACGTCCGATGGCGTATCGACATCCGTCGCCGGTGTCTGGCTAAGCTCACCGGCCCACTGCCGCAGCCCCGCAGCCTGGTCCTTGAACGTCATGCTCGACATCTCAGGCAGCCACCTCACGGAACACGTCGCGCGCGGTGAACAGATGGATCAGTGCATCGAGCAGTGTCGCTGCCTGGCGGCTGCGCTGGCTGCCGAGCAGCGCCAGCAGCTGGGCGCGTACGTCCATGGCCCAGTCGCCGTCAGCGACGGCCAGGCTGAGCGCCACGTTGGCCAGCCCATGGGCGAGCTGCAGCCGCAGTTCGGCATCGCAGGCCCCCAGACCGGCATCGGCCAAGCCCTGCCAGGCGCGACGCGTCAGCGCCGGCATCTCCGCCAGCAGCAGCTGCTGGGCGATCAGCGCACGGTCATCCGGCGCCTCGGGCGCCAGCCAATAGCGCCGCGCCAGGCGCTTGCCGCTGTCGCGGTCAACGGGTGTAGCGGTGAACAGCGACAGGGGAACCGACGACTCGCCGCCGCGCCGCGCCGCATACTCGACCGTCATGCGCTGCAGCGGAAGCGTCACAAGACGCCCCTGGTGGCGACACGCCAGCTCGCTGTCCGGTGCCGCCAGCGCGGCCAGTTCCGATACTGCCACCCGTCGTCCGTCGACCAGCACGCGCTGATTGGGCTTGGCCGCAGCCAGCCACGGCAGCTGCCAGGCGCTTAGCCAGGCCAGCGCATCCGGCGCCGGTAGCGTGGCCAGCACGTGGGCCTCAGGGCCGAGCTGCTGAGCGCTCCACTCGAGCCGCTCAACGTCACCCGCCGGCAGGCGCTGGGCCTGCCAGCCGCTGGCCAGCAGCTGGCCAGCGTTGGTGGCCGCCCCGCACGGCAAGCGCCAGTCGCAGCCGTTGACACGCTGGGTGCCCCACAGCAGGGTCAGGGCACTGCTGTCACCGGCCTCGCGGGCCGCGGCCAGCTGTGCGGCGTGCAGGCCGTCAAGCGCGGCACGCTGATGCCCCAACGGCTGGCCGGCGAGCTGCCAGGCACCCTCGACCAGCGCGAAGCCGGGCTGCTGGGCGCGTAGCGCATCTAGTGCCGCGCGCAGGGCACGCCCCTGGCCGAGCAGCCCTCGCGAGAGCGCCGTAAGTCGCTTCTGCCCACTTGCCACCGGCTCGCGCAGCGCGCTGAACTCAGGCGTGAACGGTGAATCGTTATCGACCCGCAACGCCTCGGCGACCAGCGCCCCGGCATCGGCCAGGCTCAGGTCTTCCGGCACCTGCTGGCCGTGGGACACATAGTGCAGGCTCAGCGCGTGGCGAATCACGCTATCCAGCAGCGGACCCAGGCGCGCAGACTCGTCGCGCTTGGTCAGAATGCAGTCGTCGAGGCGGTTGCCGGCCGCCCGCGCCGCCTGTCGATAGCTGACGATGACATCTTCGAGGGTATCGCCGTGGCTGGCGGCATTCAGCAGCAGCAGCAGCCGCACCTGGCGCCCGCTGGCAGAGAGCTGCTCGATCTGTTTCACCAGGCGCTGGTCGCGCTGGCTCATGCCTACGGTATCGATGATGATCAGCCGCTTGTCAGCGAGCCGCGCCAGCGTTTCGTCGAGTGGCGCATCGGCCTCCTGGGCGTGCACCTCGACACCCAGCAGACGCGCATAGATGCGCAGCTGCTCGTGGGCACCGATGCGGTAGCTGTCGGTGGTCACCAGCGCCACCCCGTCGCTGCCGTGGCGCATCACGTAGCGCGCCGCCAGCTTGGCGGTGGTAGTGGTCTTGCCGACCCCGGTCGGCCCGACCAGGGCAATCACCCCGCCCTGGTCCAGCAGCGCCGCCTCGTCGCCGGGCGTACTAAGCCTTGCGGCGAGCTGACGGCCCAGCCAGGCGTCTTCAGCGGCAGCGTCGCCGGCAGCATCCAGCTCGGCGGGCAGCTCGGCAAGCAGCTCCGCTGCCAGGCGCGGGCCGACCCCCGCCGACCACAGGCGCTGATGCAGCCGCGCCAGCGGGTCACGATCGCTGCGCTGGTCGCGCTGCTGGCGCCCCAGCATGTCGCGCATTTCCTGCATTTCACCCAGCAGCCGCTCGCTGAGCGCAGCAAAATCGGGCTGTGCGGCGGCGGGTGGCGCGGCAGCGCTCGACGGCTCCGGGCGATGTTGAGGCTCGGGTGCCGAACGTGCCGCGGCCTGGCTGGCATAGGCCCGCGCCTGACGCGAGGCGTCGGCGGGCGAACGCAGTCCCGGCGCCGCGTCTCCAGCGGGTGGCGAGGCTGCTTGGGTGGGCGCAGTCATGCGCCCATGGGCATCGTCGGCCAGGGCGAGGACTTCCACGCCGCCGTCGACGTTGCGATTGGAAAGAATCAGGGCGTCGTCGCCCAGGGCAGCACGCACCTGGCGCATTGCCTCACGACTGTTGACGCCGAGGAAACGTTGAACACTCATCGCACGCCCCTCACAGGCTGGGATTGAATGGCAGATTCAATGCGCTGGCTCATCCGCGCGCCCCCACCGTACTGGTCACGCGCAGGGTACGGTCGTCGGGAATTTCGGCCTGGGACAGCACCACCAGCTGACGCAGGCGGCGTCGCAGGAAGCGCGACAGCACCGCGCGCAGGCTGTGCTGGACCACCAACACCGGCGGCTCGCCAGCCATCTCCTGGCGGTTCAGGGCCTGCTCGGCCTCGCTCATCAGGGTATCGGCGAGACCAGGCTCGAGCGCCCCGCCGTTGTTCATGGCCTGCATCAGCACCTGCTCGAGGTTGGCATCCAGGCCGATGACGTGGAGCTCCTCGGTGCCGGGGAACCACTGCTGGGTGATCGAGCGACCCAGCGCCACGCGCACCACCTCGGTGAGGCTGGCGGCATCGCTCTGCTGGCCGGCATGCTCGGCCAGGGTGTCGAGAATGGTGCGCATGTCGCGGATCGACACCTCCTCGTCGAGCAGATTCTGCAGCAGCCGCTGCAGCGTGGTGAGGCTGATCGCCTTGGGCACCACGTCCTCGACCAGTGCCTTGCTGTCGTCGCCCAGCTTGTCGAGCAGCTGCTGCACCTCGTTGCGGCCCAGCATCTCGCTGGCATGGCGATGCAGCAGGTGGTTGAGGTGGGTGGCCACCACGGTGCCGGCGTCGACCACGGTGTAGCCGTAGACCTGGGCGTGCTCGCGCTGGGCGGTATCGATCCATACCGCCGGCAGGCCAAAGGCCGGGTCGGTGGTCTCGGTACCCTCGACATGGCCGGAGACCTGGCCCGGGTCGATGGCCAGCCACTTGCCCGGGAAGGCCTCGCCGCGCCCGACTTCTACGCCCTTGAGCGAGATCACATAGGTGTTGGGTCCCAGCTCCAGGTTGTCGCGAATATGCACCACCGCCGGCAGGAAGCCGACGTCCTGGGCGAATTTCTTGCGCACGCTCTTGATCCGCCCCAGCAGCTCGCCCTGCTGGCGATGATCGACCAGCGGAATCAGTCGATGGCCGACCTCCAGGCCCAGCGTATCGACCAGCTGCACATCGTCCCAGCTGGCCTCCGGGGCCTCGGGTGGCGGCGGCGCATCGGCCTTGATCTCCTGCTCGGCGATGGCGCTCTCCTGACGGCGCATCAGCCACCAGGCCAGCCCGCCGAGCAGCGCGGTGAAGAACAGGAACACGAAGTTGGGCATGCCCGGGACCATACCCAGCATGCCCATCACGCAGGCCGACAGGATCAGCACCTGGGGATTGACGAACAGCTGGCTGATCATCTGCTGGCCAACATCTTCATCGGTCGTGACCCGCGATACCGTCACCCCTGCCGCGGTGGAGATCACCAGCGCCGGGATCTGCGCCACCAGGCCATCGCCGATGGTCATCAGGGTGTAGGTGCGCGCGGCATCGCCGAAGCCCATGCCGTGCTGCAGCATGCCGATCAGCAGGCCACCGATGATGTTGACCACCATGATCACCAGGCCGGCCATGGCATCGCCGCGCACGAACTTGCTGGCGCCGTCCATGGAGCCGTAGAAATCGGCCTCCTGGGCCACCTCGGCACGCCGCTTGCGTGCGTCATCCTCACCGATCAGGCCGGCGTTGAGGTCGGCATCGATGGCCATCTGCTTGCCGGGCATGGCGTCGAGCATGAAGCGCGCGCCAACCTCGGCAATGCGCCCGGCGCCCTTGGTGATGACCATGAAGTTGATGATCACAAGGATCAGGAAGACCACCAGGCCGACCGCAAAATTGCCGCCAACCAGAAACTCGCCGAACGCCTCGATCACCTTGCCCGCGGAGTCGCCCCCGCTGTGGCCTTCCATCAGGATCACCCGGGTCGAGGCCACGTTCAGCGACAGCCGCAGCAGCGTGGTAAACAGCAGAATTGCCGGGAAGGCGGCGAAGTCGAGGGGCTTCTGGGTGAACATGCTGACCAGCAGCACCATCACCGCCAGGGCAATATTGAAGGTAAAGAACATGTCCAGCGCAAACGGCGGCAGCGGCAGGATCATCATCGACAGGATCATGAGGATGAGGATCGGGCCGGCCAGCAGCTTCATATGCACGCTGCCCATCCAGTCGCGGCGGCTCATCAGGTCAGTCAGCGCTCTCATCGAGGCTCCTCGGTTGCATCATTCTCTCCTGACGCCGCGCCTGGCGACTTGACGTCGAGTTCAGCCGGTACCGGCAGGTCACTAGGCGTATCGGGCATCTCTTCGGCTCCGGCATGGGCCCGCTTGAGGCGGAACGCCCAGGCCAGGACCTCGGCCACCGCGGTATACAGTTCGAACGGTATCTCACGGTCGAGGTCAACGTGATGGTAGAGCGCGCGCGCCAGCGGCGGCGCTTCGAGCAGCGGCACGCCGTGCTCCTCGCCCAGCTCGCGAATTCTCGCGGCCACCGCGTCGGCGCCCTTGGCGACCACCCGCGGCGCCGACATCAGGCCATCGTCATAGCTCAACGCCACCGCATAGTGGGTCGGGTTGGTAACGATCACATCCGCATTGGGGACCTTGCTCATCATGCGGTTACGCGCCATCGACTGCTGCTGCGAGCGGATCCGCGCCTTGAGATGCGGGTCACCCTCGGACTCCTTGTGCTCGCGCTTGACCTCGTCCTTGCTCATGCGCAGCTTCTTGGCATGGCTCCATAGCTGATAGGGCACGTCGATCAGGATCACCACCAGCAGTGCCAGCACGATCAGCCCACAAGCCAGCGCCGCCAGCTGCATCGCACTGGCCAGGGCCTGCTGGATGGGCTGATCCATCAGGCTCAGATAGCGGCCACGGTTGGTATACAGGAAGGTCAAGGCCACGCCCCCTACCAGCACCGACTTGGCGATCGCCTTGAGCAGCTCGATCACCGCCTGAACGCCGAACATGCGCTTGAGGCCCTTGAGCGGGTTGAGCTTGGAGAGCTTGGGCTGCAGCGACTTGGCGGAAATCAGCCAGCCACCGAGCAGCGCCGGAGCAACCAGCGCAACGACCATCAGCAGCAGGAACAGCGGCAGCATGGTCAACAGGGTGTGCTGGCCGATATTGAAGATATGCGTCAGCATCGGCATCACCTCGAAGGCGTGCCGGCGCTCGAACAGGAACGCCTGCTCCATGGCCAGGCCCAGCTGGTCGTAGAGCATCGCGCCCATGGTATACAGGCCGATGACGCCGCCCAGCAGCAGCATGAAGGTAGTCAACTCACGGGAACGCGCGACCTCGCCATCCTCGCGCGACTTCTGCAGGCGGCGTGGCGTGGCTTCTTCGGTCTTTTCCTGATCGCTGCTCTGGTCGGCCATGGCGCTTAGGCGTCTTCACGAAGCTGAGGGGTGGACGCTGGCCATTGTCGATAAAGGTGGGCAAGGGTGATACGCCAAACAGCGCGGCAATCGTGGCGTTATTCACGACTACCGCGCCAGGACACAGACTGCAGGGGCTATCCGCCAGGCTTAGAAGCCCAGCTCATCGAGCAGGTCGTCGACCTGATCCTGTGAGCTCACCACGTCGGCACCCTCGGGCTTGATCTGGGGGCCGTTTAGCAACGACTCCTCGCGCTTCTTGGCATCCGCCTCCCACTGGCCCTCGGCGCGGCGCTGCATCTTCTCGCGCTCCTCGCCTTCGGGCACGCTGTCGAGCAGCACCTGGACCAGCTGATGCTCGATCTCGCGGATCACCTCCATCATCTTCTTGATGACCTGGCCGGTGAGATCCTGGAAATCCTGTGCCATCATGATTTCCATCAGCTCGGCGCTGGTGGCCTGGGTCTGGGCCGGCACCTTGCCCAGATAGCCGCGGGTCTCCTGAACCAGCGCCTTGGCTTCGTCGAGCTCCATGGGGTTCTCGAACCACGCCTGCCACTGCTTGTCGAGCGCCTCGGCCTGTTCACCCAGCGAGTCCTGGATCGGTTGGGCGCGATCGATGGCATTGAGGGCGCGGTCGGCGGCCTGCTCGGTCATCGACGCCACGTAGCTGAGGCGGTCGCGGGCATCGGGAATCGCCTCGGCGGCGCGCTCGATCTCCTTGTCCAGTCCCAGCTCACGCATGCTCTCGCGCAACATTCGCGTCAGGTGGCCGATCCGCTGAACCAGATCTTCATCGCCGGCCGCCCCCTGGGCAGACGCACGCTGTGCATCGCTCATAATCGTCATCTCCTTGAGGCCGGCTGTTGGCCATCGATGAATGAAACCACCCTGCTCACATGCCCAGCTTCTCGAAGATCTTGTTGAGCTTCTCTTCGAGGGTAGCGGCGGTGAACGGCTTGACCACATAGCCATTGGCACCGGCCTGGGCGGCAGCGATGATGTTCTCCTTCTTGGCCTCGGCTGTCACCATCAGCACCGGCAGGTCCTTGAGGGCGTCGTCGGCGCGAATCTGCTTGAGCATCTCCAGGCCATCGAGGTTGGGCATGTTCCAGTCCGAGACCACGAACTCGAAGTTGCCGCTGCGCAGCTTGGATAGCCCTTCCTGGCCATCCTCGGCCTCTTCCACATTGGTGAACCCCAGCTCCTTGAGCAGGCTACGCACGATCCGGCGCATGGTCGGAAAGTCGTCCACCACCAGAATACTCATGTTCTTGTCGGCCATCGGTGTTCCTCGTTACGTCATGGCGGTCAATCAGGGCCGGCGCGGCCGGCCCGCTAGGGGCATTACGTCGCAAGCGACGCGTTCAAAATTCTTCCCAATCGTCTTCGGTCACCGCCTCACGGCGTTTGCGAGAGGCGGGCTCCGGCGTCTGGGGCCGTGGCTGAGCCGGGCGCGTCAATTGGGCTGGCGCATCGTGCTGGGCGTCGCGCTCTTGTGCTGCCGGCAGCGCAGCGGCCTGGTCGCCGGCCTGCAGGCGGAACACCGCCACCGCCTGCTCGAGCCGGCTGGCCTGGTCCTCCAGCGACATCGCCGCGGCGGCGGCCTGCTGGACCAGGGCGGCGTTCTGCTGGGTGACCTCGTCCATCTGGCTGACGGCCTGACTGACCTGCTCGATGCCGTCGCTCTGCTCCTGGGAGGCCGCCGATATCTCATCCATGATATCGGTGACGCGCCTTACTGCCGCCACCACCTCCTGCATGGTCTCTCCGGCCTGCTCGACCAGCGTCGAGCCCGCCTGGACCTGGGACACCGAGCCCTCGATCAACGCCTTGATCTCCTTGGCGGCATCCGCGCTGCGACCCGCCAGGTTACGCACCTCGCCGGCCACCACCGCAAAGCCGCGGCCCTGCTCGCCGGCACGCGCCGCCTCCACCGAGGCGTTGAGCGCCAGGATATTGGTCTGGAAGGCGATCGAGTCGATCACCCCGGTGATATCGGCGATCTTCTTCGAGCTGCCGGAGATGCCGTGCATGGTGGTGATCACCTGGTCGACCACCTCGCCGCCGCGACTGGCGGTGCTCGAGGCATCGAAGGCCAGGCCGCTGGCTTGACGCGCGTTGTCGGCGTTCTGCTTCACCGTCGCGGTCAGCTGTTCCATGCTGGTGGCGGTCTCTTCGAGAGAGGCCGCCTGCTGCTCGGTGCGCGATGATAGATCGGCGTTGCCGCTGGCGATCTCGCGGGTCCCGACATGGATCGAGTTGCTGCTCTGGCGCACGTCGCCGACGATCTTCATCAGGCTCTGCTGCATGCTGCGCATGGCGTTGAACAGCTGGCCGATCTCGTTGCGCCCCATGACGTCGATCCGCTCTGACAGGTCCGCCTCGGAGATACGCTCGAGACTCTTCACCGCACGCCCCAGCGGCTTGACCAGCAGCGCACGCAGCACCACGAACAGTGCGATCACCAGCAGCGCCACCAGCGCCAGCATGCCAAACTCGAGCCAGGTAAAAAGCTGCGCCTGGCGGTCATAGGCGGCGCGCTGCTCCGCCACTTGGCTGTCCGCATGTCTGACGAAGGCAGCCGATGCTTCGGCCAGCTGTGTGCCGGGCTCCTGCATCTCGGCACGCACCCGGGCGAAGCCGCTGGTATCCATCTGATCAAGGGTCACGGCCTGCTCACTGGCCATCGTCATCAGCGTCGCGAAATGCTCGATGACCGGCTCGGCCAAGGCCTCCCCCTCATGGCTCTTGGGGGCATCAATAAAGCTCTGCATCCGCACCTGAGCACGCTCCAGGAACGCTTCGGCCGTCTCGCCGGCCTCACGGGCCTCGCCCATGCGCCCCACCATCATATGCCCGAGCCCCGCCTCGAGATTGACCCTGGCCTGATTGAGCAGCGACTCGGCGCGGTTGAACTCGTTGAGCTGACTATCGCTGACGTGCGCCTGCAGTTCGATGGTCTGGTTGGCGCTGCGCGATTCCAGCGTATTAAGTACCAGTAGCGCAACAAACATCACCACGAAGGCAGCCAATACCGCGTTGACCAGTAGACTTATCTTGAGATTGCGCAGTAGTCCCATCATCCCGGCGTTTCCTTAATAGTATTTTTTATCCCACTCCGCCCGCTAACTGGCGAAGTGGCGTTGCTCAACTGCAGACAGCTCCACGTCCTATACCCGCTGCGCACGGCCCGACGCCGCCACCAGCGCCATCAGTCGCGAGGCAATATCATCCAGGCTGACGACTTCGCTGGCACCGCCCAGGGCAATCGCCTCGCGGGGCATGCCGAACACCACGCAGCTCGCCTCGTCCTGGGCAAGGGTCACCGCCCCCGCCTCGCGCATGGTCAGGAGCCCCTTGGCCCCATCCTTGCCCATCCCGGTGAGCAGCACGCCGATGGCATTGCGCCCGGCGTGCTTGGCCGCCGAGTCGAACAGCACGTCAACCGAGGGGCGATGCCGATTGACCGGCGGCCCGTCGTTGAGGCGCGCCACATAGTTGGCACCGCTGCGCGCCAGCTCCAGATGCTGGTCCCCAGGAGCAATATAGGCGTGCCCGGGCAGCACCCGCTCGCCGTCCTGGGCCTCCTTGACGGTGATCCGGCACAGCTTGTCGAGGCGCTCGGCAAACGACCGGGTAAAACCGCCCGGCATATGCTGGGTGATCAGAATCGCCGGGCTGTTGGCCGGCAGCGGCTCGAGCACCTGGCGGATCGCCTCGGTGCCGCCGGTGGAGGCGCCAATGATCAGCAGCTTCTCACTGGTGATCAGCGGCGCCTTCAGCGCCTGTGGCGCTGGCGCATCGCTGCGACGCGCCTGGCGCGGCCGCGAACGCGCCGCAGCACGAATCTTGTCGGCGATCAGCTCGGCGTAGTCGAGCATGCCGCTGCGAATACCCAGCGCCGGCTTGGCCAGGAAGTCCACCGCCCCCAGCTCGAGCGCACGCAGGGTGACTTCGGAGCCGGCCTGGGTCAGCGACGAGACCATCAGCACCGGCATCGGCCGCAGCCGCATCAGGCGCTCGAGAAAGTCGAGGCCATCCATGCGCGGCATCTCGACATCGAGAGTCAGCACATCGGGGTTGTGCTGCTTGATCAGGTCGCGCGCGGCGAGCGGATCGGGTGCTACCGCGACCACTTCCATATCGTCATGGTCGTTGATGATCTCGCTGAGCAGATCACGAATCAGCGCCGAGTCATCGACACACAGCACCTTGATCTTGGCTGCACTCAAGGCAGACCTCCTTTGCAACAATCAGCCGCAGCTTCGACTGGCGAAGCGTCATGCTAGTGATATCGGCGCATACCGGGGAGACTTTAGGCGTTTGCTCAAAACCGCCGCTACTCGACGATGTAGCGGCCAACCCCTGGCGAAACATCAACGTTTCGGGGTCAGCACGTAGACCGTCTGGCCGCGCAGCCGAAATGCCTCGCTGATATAAGAAAAATTCTCGGAATGGCCGGCGAATAACAGACCGTCCGGCTTCAATAGCGGCGCAAAGCGCGCCAATATCTTGGCCTGGGTGCTCTTGTCGAAGTAGATCATCACGTTGCGGCAGAAGATGGCATCGAAGGGCCCCTTCACCGCCCAGCTCGGCGCCAATAGGTTGAGCGACTCGAATTCGACCATCTCGGTCAGCTCGGGTCGCACCTTGGCCAGGCCGATACGCTCGCCGCCGCCTTTGAGGAAGAAGCGCTTGACCCGCGACTCATCGAGCTTGCGTACCTGCTCCATGGGGTAGATGCCGGCCCGGGCACGCGCTAGCGCTTCGGTGTCGATATCGGTCGCCACCACCCGCGCCTCCTTGGCACGCGGCCCCAGCGCCTCGGTCAGGCACATGGCGATGGAATAGGGCTCCTCGCCGGTAGACGCGGCGGCGCTCCATACCCGCACAGGGCCGCTCTGGCGCGCCACGTGCTCGGCCAGCAGCGGGAAGTGATGCGCCTCGCGAAAGAAGGCGGTCAGGTTGGTGGTCAAGGCGTTGGTGAAGGCCTCCCACTCCTTGGCCGCCGGCTGGCGCTCGAGCCGCGCCAGATAGTCGCCGAAGCGCGTCAGGCCGTGGTGGCGCAGGCGCTTGGCGAGGCGGCTATAGACCATCTCGCGCTTGTGCTCGGCGAGCACGATGCCGGCACGCTCATAGATCAACTGACGGATACGCGTAAAGTCGCTCTCGGTCAGCTCCAGATCCCGTTCCAGCATACTGCTGGAGGCCCAGCCGGAGCTGCTGGCCTCCTGTCCCGGCGGCATATTGCTCAAAACTCCTCCCACTCATCGGCGCTAGCCGGCTGAGGTGCCTTGGCGGTGGGCTTGCGATGATCGCGCGCCTCACCGTCGTCGATACGCTCCACACGCTTCTCGACGCGCTCGGCGCGGGCCTCGACGCGCTGCTCCTGATGCTGTAGCGAGGCAGTGGCAGCCTCGGCACGCTTGACCTGCTCCATGCCCGCGCCGCGCAAACGGAAGGCCGCCACCGCATTGGCCAGCATCAGCGCCTGGCTCTCGAGTTCCGCAGCGGCGCGCGCCGAGGACTGGACCCGGGCGGCATTCTGCTGGGTGACCTCGTCCATCTGCGCGATGGCCTGATTGATCTGGGTGATGCCGCCGCTCTGCTCGTCCGAGGCCGCGGTGATCTCGCCCATGATGTCGTTGACCCGAGTCGCCGCGGACACCACCTCGCCGATCGAGGTTTCGGCGCGCTTGACCAGCTTGGCACCGCTGTCGATCTCGGCATTGGAGCCGTCGATCAGCTGACGAATCTCGCGCGCGGCATCGGCGCTGCGCCCGGCCAGGCTGCGTACTTCACCTGCCACTACCGCGAAGCCGCGGCCCTGCTCGCCGGCCCGCGCCGCCTCCACCGAGGCGTTGAGCGCCAGGATATTGGTCTGGAAGGCGATCGAGTCGATCACACCGATGATCTCGCTCATCTTGCGCGAGCTCTCGGTGATACGCTGCATGGTCGCAACCACGTCGTTCATCACCTCGCCGGTACTGCGCACGCTGCTGGCATTATCCACCGCCAGGCTACTGGCCTGACGGGCGTTGTCGGCATTCTGGCGCACCGTGGCGGTCATCTCCTCCATGCTCGAGGCGGTCTCCTGGAGGGAGGCAGCCTGCTGCTCGGTGCGCGCTGATAGATCCTCGTTGCCGCTGGCGATATCCCGCGCCGCAGGCGTCACCACGCTGACCCCCTGGTTGACGTCGCCGACGATGCTGCCAAGGCTCTTGCGCATGGTGTCCAGCGCGCCGAGCAGCCGCCCGACCTCATCGTTACGCCGTGCCGGCACCTCGGCGGCAAGATTGCCGCCGGCGATCTGCAGCGTGAAGTTCATCGCCTCGCGCAGCGGCTTGACCAGTGCGCGAATGGTCATAACGCCCATGCCGATCAGCAGCAGCAAGCCGACCAGCAGCACCCCCAGCTGAGCCACCAGCATAAGCTGCTGCCCCGCCTCGGCTTCGGCGGCAAGCGCCTGGGCGTCGGCCTGCTTGTCGGCGATCAGCGCATTGATATCGCCGGCCAGCGCCTGCCCCATCTCGCGGCTGATATTGTTATGGGCGTTATGAGCCTGATAGAAATCTCGCTCCTCAAGATGCTGAACCGACATCAACAACCCATCGTGCATGACATGGTTCAGCCGCTCGCTGAAATCAGCAACTTCCGGCGTCTGGTTAACCTCACGGGCGATAAACTCAGCCCATAGTTGTTCAATGTGATCAACCGCAGCGTCAGTGTCTTGCCGCAACGCCACCAGGTCGGCTCCCATGGCGTTGTTAATGGGCTGCTCCATACTCTGCCGCGCCTGGGTTAGCAGCTGATCGACCTGCTGCAGGCGCGCCACATCCTCGAGGCCATCGCGGTTCAGGGTCTGCAGCCGCTCGCCGGAGACTTGCAGGCCGTAGAGGCCCAGGCTGCCGCTCACCACCAGCAGCGCCACCGCCACCGCCACCATGGTGGTCATGCGGGCGCGCATGGTGCGCAGGTTTAGCCTGGAAGCCAGGCCTGCCAGACCGCGCCGGCGCAGCTTGCCGCGCTCCAGGGTCAGGTGCTTGCCCTGGCCGTCGCGGATCTTGCGATAGGCTGCCTCGGCGGCATCGACGGCCTCGCGGCTTGGCTTGACCCGCACCGAGGTGTAACCCGCCACCTCGCCATTCTCGACGATCGGCGTGACGTTGGCATCGACCCAGTAGTGATCGCCGTTCTTGCGGCGATTCTTGACCATTCCACGCCAGGTCTCGCCGACCTCCAGGGTCTGCCAAAGGTTGGCGAAGGCCTCAGGCGGCATGTCGGGGTGGCGCACCAGGTTATGCGGCGCACCGATCAGCTCCTCGTGGGTGAAGCCGCTGACCTCGATAAAGGCCGGATTGGCATAGGTGATACGGCCCTTGAGATCGGTACGCGAAATCAGGAAGTGCTCATCGTCGAGCACGAACTCACGTTGGGTAATTGGTTGATTATTCTTCATTCTATCCCTCCCGGAACGGCCTCGACGATGACGGATGGCATGTTTTAAAAGGTTTCCCACTCGGCTTCTGGCTGGCGACTGGCAGGCCGCTGCGTCACCGCAGCTGGCCTCTCCGACGCCGTCAGAGCCGCGGGTGAGGATTCCACAGGCGCCGCGCTTGCCCGCTCGGCGGCCTGAGCCAGGCGGAAGGCCGAGACGGCTTCGCGCAGACGGCTCGACTCGAGCTCGAGTTCACTTGCCGCGCTCGCCGCCTGCTGAACCAGGGTGGCGTTCTGCTGGGTCACCTGATCGAGCTGGGTGATGGCCTGGTTGACCTGGCCGATGCCGTTGCTCTGCTCCTGGGAGGCAGAGGCGATCTCGTCCATGATATCGGTGACCTTCTGCACCGAGTCGACGATCTCGGCCATGGTCTGGCCGGCTTGATCCACCAGTGTGGTGCCCGCTTCGACCTTGCTGACCGAGGCTTCGATCAGCTTGCGAATCTCGCTGGAGGCCTCGCTGCTGCGCCCGGCCAGGTTGCGCACTTCACCGGCGACCACCGCAAAACCACGGCCCTGCTCACCGGCCCGCGCCGCCTCAACCGACGCGTTCAGCGCCAGGATATTGGTCTGAAAGGCAATCGAATCGATGACCTTGATGATCTCGGTGACCTGGCGCGAACTGTCGTTGATTTCACGCATGGTGCTGACCACGTTGCCCACCACTTCGCCGCCGCGGCTGGCGGTCTGCGAGGCGGTAGTGGCCAGTTGGCTGGCCTGGCGAGCGTTATCGGCGTTCTGGCTCACCGTCGAGGTCAGCTGCTCCATGCTCGAGGCGGTCTCCTCGATGGAGGCGGCCTGCTGCTCGGTGCGTGCGGAGAGATCATTATTGCCGTGGGCGATCTCCTGGGCGCCGACGAAGATCGACTGACTGCTGTTGCGCACGCTGCTGACCGTGGTCGACAGCCCCTCCTGCATATGCTCGAGGGAAGCAAACAGTTGGCCGATCTCATTGTTGCCACGTCGCTCGATGGCCGCCGACAGATCGCCTTTTGCCATCTGCTCGAAGTGCGCCACGACCCGCTTGAGCGGACGAATCACATTCACGGTGACGCCCCACAGCACGACCACGATAGTGACGGCAGCCGCAGCTAGCGCCGCAATGATGGCTATCATCAACCAGCCGGCAATATTCATGAAATCGCTGTAGAGTGCCTGACCCTCGGCGTCGGCACGGTCGAAGAAGGCGACCGAATCGCGATAGAAACGATCCGTGTAACGATTTGCCAGGTCGCGCAGCTCGAGAAAGGCCTGTGGGTCGTTGTTGGCCAACGCCTGCTGCTGTGGGCGCAGCACATCGGCCATCAGCATCTGGAACGCGGCCTCGATCTCATTCAACATCGGCCGATGCTCGGCCTGGGCCGGCACGGCCTGGAAATCGGCGAAGGTCGATTCGATACGCTCGAGCTCAGACGCCATGCCCGTTGCCTGCTGCCGGGCCTGCTCGGTCTGCTGACGAGAGCGCGCCTCTGACAGGCTCTCCTGGATGTGGTTCATCGCCAGCCGGGTCGAGAGCAGCTGGGAGTTAGTGCGGTTCAACTCGGCACGCTGATCGACATTGACTCGATTGAGTGTCTCAAGCGAACGTTCACTGTAGTTGACGGCATACAGGCCCAGCGCACTGAGCACTGCGATCAGCACGGCGAACACGGCCAATACCAATCCCCAGCTCACGCGTACCGTCATATTGTCGAGTAACTTCACGTCAGTCCTTTCTCCATTTCGACATTACCACCCCTCAACAGGCGCTAGCTCTCTAGCGCACAGGCATACTTGAAAGGCCACTCATAAACTATCGGCAGTAGCGCCCAAGTCTTTAGCCTGAAAGGGAAATACCAAATAGAACAGGAGGCCGAAGCCTCCTGAGATGAGCACTGGTGGCCACGCTGGTGATCAGCGGGTGGCATCTGACACCGGCAAGCGTGCCGGAGGCTGCCACTGAAAGCCGCTGGACGACGACTCGGCACCCGCAATCCGGAAGCGTGCGATGTGTTGACGAAGCAAACCGCTCTGCGCCTCCATGCGCTGGGAAGCCGCAGCGCTCTCCTGTACCAGCCCCGCATTCTGCTGGGTCATCTGGTCCATCTGTGTGACGGCCTCGTTGACCTGCTCGATGCCGTGACTCTGCTCGTCGGAGGCAGCCGAGATTTCGCTGACCAAGGTACTCAGCTGGGTGATGCTATCGACCATCCCGGTAATGATGGCGCCGGTATCGCGCGCCTGCTGGCTGCCCTTGGCGGTCTGACTATCGGAATTGTCGATCAAGGACTTTATCTCGCTGGCCGCCTCTGCGCTGCGGCTAGCCAGGTTGCGCACCTCTCCAGCCACCACGGCAAAGCCGCGCCCTTGCTCACCGGCTCGGGCCGCTTCCACCGAGGCATTGAGGGCCAGAATATTAGTCTGAAAAGCGATCGACTCGATGGTATCGACAATCGTGCTCAT
Organism: Franzmannia qiaohouensis; assembly: GCF_031451695.1. Taxonomy (NCBI): domain Bacteria; kingdom Pseudomonadati; phylum Pseudomonadota; class Gammaproteobacteria; order Oceanospirillales; family Halomonadaceae; genus Franzmannia; species Franzmannia qiaohouensis. Next base: position 64,194 of record NZ_JARWAM010000007.1, on the reverse strand, counting down.
CTGGCTGGCACTGGCACTGATGCTCTCCATGCTGGAAACCAGGGTTTCCATGGACTGCCTGCCGCGATGGGCACTGTGTGCCGTATCCTCGGCCAGCACACGCGCATGCTCGGCGTTCTCGGCGTTCTGCTTCACTGTCGCCGTCAGCTCTTCCATGCTCGAGGCCGTCTCGGCAAGGGAGGCAGCCTGCTGCTCGGTGCGGGTCGCAAGCTCGTCGTTACCGGCAGTAATCTGCACCGCAGCCGCGCTGACATCATCGGCACTGAGATGAATATCGCCGATGGTACTGACCAGCGCCTCGCGCATGCGGTTGATATCGTATAGCAGGCTGTGGCGATCGCCTGCGGTTAGCGTGGCCTGATGCGTCAGGTCGCCATCGGCGATGAGCGACACCACCTCAGCCGCGTAGCGGGGGTCGCCGCCTAGACGCCTGGAGACATCGCGAATCACCAGCCCCATCAGCAGCGTCAGGGGCAACCCGATTATCAGCAGAATGACGGCCGTGCGCAGCAGACCTGCCATGAATGCCGCATTGATGTCGTCGATATAGACACCGGTGGCAACATACCAGTCCCACTCCTCGAAGCGCTCTACATAGCTGACCTTGGCCGACTGCTCCTCGCCGCCGGCGCGGCGCGAGTAATACTCGACGAAGCCGCCCCCCTCGCTGCGAGCGATATCGAGCAGATTGGCATAGGTACGATTGCCCCTCGGGTCCTCGAAACCACTCATGTCATCGCCTGCGCTGCGCCGGGCATGGGAGACGATATGCATCTGGCTGTCGAAGGCGAAGATATATTCGTCTTCCCCGAAGCGTACGCTCCCCAGGTTGGCCAGGGCGCGCTGACGCGCCTCTTCCTCGCTCAGCTCTCCGGCCACGACACGCTGCTGCAGCGATTCCAGCTGGCTCATGACGCTCTCGATGACGTAGCGCACGCTCTCGCGCCGTTCGCTCTCGATGGTCTGGCGATTCTCCCAGCTCATCCATCCAACCAGCATCAGCATTGCCAGCCAGATACCCCCCAGCAAGCTCCACAGCTTGCTGGTCGTCGTCATTTGCGCCACTTCACAATTCCTCTACCACAAGCCGCAACGATTGCGCCTTACTCGGCAACGTGGTCGACCAGCGCCATCTCTTCGCTGGTCAACAGTTTTTCGATATCGACCAGTACCAGCATGCGGTCCTCGAGACTGCCCAGGCCGCTCAGGTAGTCGGAGGAGAGCGTGACGCCAAACTCCGGCGCCGGCTTGATCTGTTCGGGCGTCAAGCTCATCACGTCGGACACGCCGTCGACCACAATGCCAACCACCCGCTCGCCAACGTTGACCACGATGACCACGGTCTGGCCGCCGTACTCGACGCTGTCGAGGTGGAACTTGATGCGCAGGTCGACGATCGGCACGATCACGCCACGCAGGTTGGTCACCCCCTTGATGAAGTCAGGCGCATTGGCGATCCGCGTGACATTCTCGTAGCCACGGATCTCCTGCACCTTGAGGATATCCACGGCGTACTCCTCTTCACCCAGCGAGAACACCAGGAATTCGCGGCTATGGGCGTCGGCCGCAGCGACGTTGGCGGCGTTGAGGTTGCTGGTCATGACGGTTCTACCTCCTTGAAAGGCACGGGCGTATTGACGCCCGAGGGAAAGCGCGAGGCGTGACGTGCCTCTTTCTTGGTTCTACTCAGACGGTGCATGTCGGCGATATCCAGGATCAGAGCGACGCTACCGTCGCCGAGGATGGTGGCAGCGGAGACACCGGGCACCTTGCGATAGTTGGTTTCTAGGTTCTTGACCACGACCTGCTGCTGGCCAATCAGGTCGTCGACCAGCAGCGCATAGCGGCGCCCTTCGCCCTGCACGATCACGGCAATCGAGTCGGTGAGCTTGGTGCGCGCGTTGGCCACGTCGAGCACCTCATGCACGGCGATCACCGGCAGGTACTCGTCACGCACCTTGAGCAGGATGTCGTCGCCGGCCATGGCGTAGAGCTCCTCCTCGGTGGGCTGCAGCGACTCGAGCACCGCGCCCAGCGGCAGGATGAAGATCTCTTCGCCGACCTTGATCGACATGCCATCGAGAATCGCCAGGGTAAGCGGCAGCACGATGCGCGTGGTAGTACCCTCCCCGGGGCGTGACAGGATCTCGACGTGTCCGCCCATGCCCTGGATGTTGCGCTTGACCACATCCATGCCGACACCGCGTCCGGAGACGTCGCTGACTTCCTGGGCGGTTGAGAAGCCGGGGGCAAAGATCAGCTGCCAGACCTCGTCGTCGCTCATGCTGTCGGAGACGCTCAGGCCGCTCTCGCGGGCCTTGCTCAACAGCTTGTCGCGGTTAAGGCCGGCGCCGTCGTCGATCACCTCGATCAGGATATTGCCCCCCTGATGCTGGGCGGACAGCGTCAGGCGACCGGTGCGTGGCTTGCCGGCAGCCTCGCGCTTGTCGGGCGTTTCGATGCCGTGGTCGAGGCTGTTGCGCACCAGGTGGGTCAGCGGATCGATGATGCGCTCGGTAAGACTCTTGTCGAGTTCGGTGGACTTGCCTTCGGTGACCAGCTCCACGTCCTTGTCGAGCTTGGCGGCCAGGTCACGCACCAGCCGCGGAAAACGGCTGAACACATAGTCCATGGGCACCATGCGGATCGACATCACCGCTTCCTGCAGGTCCCGCGCATTGCGCTGCAGCAGGCTCATGCCGTTGACCATCGCCCCGTGGGCCACGCCGTCCAGTTCACTGGCAGTCTGGTCGAGCATCGACTGGGTGATGATCAGCTCGCCGACCAAATTGATGATCTGGTCGACCTTGTCCACCGGCACGCGTATCGACGTCGACTCGCCGCCGGCTGCCTTGGCCTTGGGCTTGCTGCTCGGCGCCTTGGCAGGCGCATCCTTGGGCGCCGTGCTGGCGGGCACTGCAGGCTCGGCGACAGCCGGCGGTGCGGCGGGCTTGCTGGCAGGCGCGCTATCGCCACTGCCCTGCTCCGCAGCGCGCAACGAGCGAACTTCGACCTGGTCGGCGTCGATGATAAAGCACATCACCGCCTCGATATCGTCGGCGCTGGCGCTGGTATCGAGCGTTACCAGGTAACGCTCGCCATCGCTGCGCTGTGACAGCACCTCACCGAGTTGCCCAAGCTCCTCCACCAGCAGCTCGCGATCCTTGTCGTCGACCTTGATCAGCGCGACCTCGAGATGATCACCAGCGTCTCCGGCCGCTGCCGACTCGGCTTGCGGCTCGGGCTCAGGTTGAGGCTTGGCAGCGGGGGCCGGTGCGCCCTCGTCGACCGCCACACCCATCTCTTCGAGAGCCATCTGCTGAAGGGTCTGGCAGATTCGCGCGTAGGCCTCGGCGTCGGGCTGCTGGCCGTTGCGGTAGGCATCGAGCTGGTCGTGCAGCATATCCTTGGTTTCCAGAAAGGTGTCGACGATGTCGCGGCGCAGCGCCAGCTCGCCGCGACGTGTGTAATCGAGTATGTTCTCGAACAGGTGGGTGGTGTGCTGCAGCACATCGAAGCCGAAGGTGCCGGCACCGCCCTTGATCGAGTGGGCGGCACGGAAAATGGCGTTGAGCTGCTCGGCGTCGGGATCATCGAGATCCAACTCCAGCAGGTGCCGCTCCATATCGCCGAGAAGCTCTTCGGCCTCTTCGAAAAATGTGTCGTAAAAGTCGGTGATATCCATGCGCATTCCCTGAATGATTAAACCGCTAGTCGTTGCTCAGCGTTTCGTCGAGCCCCTGGCGGAACTGCTCGACCGGCGAGGCGTCGATCTCGTCGGCCAGCCGCGAAGCAGCAGGCGAAGGTATGCTTCCGCCACCTGGCAAACCCTGGGAGCGAATCGCCTGGGCCGAGCGCTCGTCGAGCACTACGATGGCAATGCGCCGATTGACCGGATCGTCGGGCTGGGTGTCTGACAGCGGCACGCGATCGCCCATGCCCGCCACCCTCAGCAGCTTGTCCGGGTCGAGCCCGCCGGCCACCAGCTCGCGTCGCGAGGCATTGGCACGGTCGCTGGAGAGCTCCCAGTTGCTGTAGCCGCGGTACCCCCCGGAATAGGGAATGCTGTCGGTGTGGCCGCTGAGGCTGAGCGGGTTGTCCATTTCATTGAGCAGTGGCGCGATGGCCCTCAGCAGGTTGCGCATGTAGGGCGCCACGGCATCGCTGCCGAGTTCGAACATCGGGCGCTGCTCGGTATCCACCAGCTGTACTCGCAACCCCTCGGGGGTCATGTCGAAGCGGATCTGACGGCGCAACTCGCGCAGCTGCGGGTCGCCCTCGATCAGGGTCTCCATGCGCTGCTGGAGGTTGCGAAAACGGCGAATCTCATCACTGCTGCGGCTCTGGGTACGCATGTCGATGCGCATCCGTTCGCCCTCTTCATGAACCGGGTCCGGGCCGCCGCCTGGAATCGCGCTGTCGCTGGAGGAGGTACGGTCGCCGCCGGCAATCGCCACCGCCAGCGGCGTACGGAAGTACTCGGCCACGCTCTCCAACTGCTCTTCGCTGGCCGTGGACAGGATCCACAGCACCAGGAACAGCGCCATCAGTGCGGTCATGAAGTCGGCCAGCGCTATCTTCCAGCTACCACCATGATGGCCATGTACGACCTTCTTGCGCTTGATGATGATAGGGCGGCGATCTTCGCTCATGCGCCCCCCGTACCCGTGCTCTTGGCGGCGCGAACGTGATCCTCGAGCTCATTGAAGGTCGGGCGTTCGGCGGTGTGTAGCGCCTTGCGGCCAAACTCCACCGCCAGCTGGGGCGCATAGCCGTTGAGGCTCGCCAGCAGCGTGACGCGGATGCACTGCAGCATCTTCACCGCTTCAGCGACCTGGCGATCGATACGACTGGCCAGCGGATTGACGAACCCGTAGGCCAGCAGGATGCCAAGGAAGGTACCGACCAGGGCGTGGGCGATCATGTAGCCCATCTCGTCGGGACCTGCATCGGCGGCGCTCAGTGCCTTGATGACCCCCAGCACGGCAGCAACGATGCCGAACGCCGGCAGACCGTCACCCACCTTGGCGAGAGCGTCGGCAGGTATGTGCGCCTCGTGCTCGAAGGCCTCGATCTCGTGCTCCATCAACTCGTCGATCTGGTGCGGATCCATGTTGCCGCTGATCATCAGGCGCAGATAATCGGTGAGAAAGCCCATTATCATCGGATCCGCCTGGATCTTGGGATACTCGGAGAACAGCGGGCTCTCCTGGGGGTTGTCGATGTCGCGCTCGATGGCCAGCATGCCATCGCGACGAGCCTTGGCCAGCAGCTTGTACTGCAGGGCCATCAGCTCCATGTAGGTTTCCTTGTTGTACTTCACCGTGCGCTTGAGCTTGGTGGTGGTGCGAAGGGTAGCGAGCATCGCCTTGCCGTTGTTGGCAGCCACGAAGGCACCAATCGCCGCACCGCAGATCATCAGGATCTCGGTGGGCTGATAGAGTGGCCCCAGATGGCCGCCGGCAAGTGCAAAGCCGCCGAATACGGAGAATGTAACGATCAAGAATCCAATGGGTATCAGCACGACCGGTATCCTTTGCTACGGCATGGGTGGCTTCAACACAGTTATCGGCACACACTGCGCTGGCTTGAGGGCCAATCGACAAAAACTTGTGGTGCAGCTGCGTCATCCAGAAATGAAAAACCCCGCACCAGGCGGCACGGGGCGAGCGGTACGGCAACGAGTTTAACGAGCGGCGGCGACGGCCTGCTCCGTGGTCACTGCCGCCCTGGCCTCGGCCAGGCGCTTGCGAGTCTTGCCGGCACGCGACGGCGGCTGGCAAATGCCGCACACGAAGTCCTGGCTGGGAGTATGCGCATGGGCCACGAAGTGACCACCGCAGCTGGTACAGGGATTGAGTTCGAGCATGTCGCTTTCGAAGAAGCGAATCAGGGTCCAGGCACGCGTCAGGCCAAGCACCGGTTCGGCCTCGTCGAGATCGACCTGCTCGAGATACAGCCGAAACGCCTTGACGAAGGCCTCCATCCGCTGGCAACCGTAATCTTGCTTTAGACGAAGGTAAATATTGTAGAACAGCGAGGAGTGGACGTTGGGCATCCAGGTGATGAACCAGTCGGTCGAGAACGGCAGCATGCCCTTGGGCGGCGACATGCCGCGCACCTCCTTGTAGAGGCGAATCAGGCGAGCACGGCTCAGGTCCGTTTCGGTCTCCAGTACCTGCAGACGCGCCCCGAGCTCGATCAGCTCGATGGCCATCTGCACCTGCAGCATTTCGCTGACGAGGCTCTTGTCCGGCATGCCTAGCCCTCCTGCAGCGCAACCGCGCCCGTCGGTGCAACCGCCATTAGCAGTGAAGCGTGGGTCTGGGAGAGCCCCTGCTCGCGCTGGTTGTGGGTCAGCTTGCGCAGCTGGTCGGCATCCTCGTAGCACAGCCGACACAGCAGCTGGTTGGTCCGCGACAGCTTGCCGAGCTGTTTGGCGGAGAGGGTTGCCAACAGCTCGGCCATCTCTTCGGTAAGCTTGAGGCGGAACATCGCCGAAGCGCGGTCTTCGCTCAGCAAACGCTGAACGAGCAGCAGGTAGGACAGGTTGAGGTCCTGGATCTCGTCCAGAATGGAATCGGTAGTCATGGTAGGTGTTCCCTGCGTTGTTCGTTATCAGGCCGAGCTCTTGTGGCTCTGGGCAGTGCGTAGTGCGCCGTTGTGCCCTTATTATCGTCGCCCGTTGTCATTCCCCTTGGGCGCCTGCTCGGTTGCCGGTGTCCGGCGCGAGCTAGGATGAACGTAGTTTGAGACTTTTATATGATGTCTTTCAACACCCATCTTCAACGGGCTGAGGTAAAGGCACTAAACCTTGACCTGAATCAAACTGCAGAGAGGGAAGGGAAAACAGCAGGTTAAGTTAAATTACTAAATTTTCACGTAGCAATTTAGAGACATTAGGACATCCACGCAGAGACAATTTATTACAATTTGTCTCCCATCACTGACGCGTTTCTTCCTCCAAAGACAGCTCACGGGCCCAGATCAGCAGCTCGGCAATCACCTCATAGAGGGTCGAAGGTATCCGTTCGTCGATATCCAGCTGCATCAACAGGCTGACCAGCTCCGGGGCATCGTGCACGAAGACGCCCTGGCGCCGCGCCTCGGCGATGATGCGTTCGGCCAGGTCGCCGTAGCCGCGCGCCAGCACCCGCGGAGCGCCATCGCTCTCCTGATAGGCCAAGGCCACGGCCTGGCGGCGCCTTGGGGGCGTAGTGCGTTCACTCATGATGGTCCCCCTCCTCGACGCGCAGGCGCGCCAGCAGCGCCACTTCCTGGAAGCCGCGCGCCGTCAATCGGTCACGCAGGCGCTCCTTGCCCTCCTCCAGACGCTGGACCACATCACGAGACACGCTCTCAAGGGTCAGTGCTACCCGCTCGCCCTTGAGGCGCAGATCGACGTGGATCTCGCCCAGAGCCGGCAGCGTCAGCGACAGCGTCGAGTGCCAGGCCGGCTCTTCCTCCTCATGGGCGCCGCCCCCCTCACCCGGTGGCGAGCGCTCACGCTCGACGGGCAGCTGGATCATCAGCGCCATGAAGATACCCGACCATACGTCACCCTCCCAGCGCAGTATCGGCGTTACCAACACCTCCAGCTGATGGCGGATCAGGCCCTGCAACAGTTCGTTGGTCGACTCCGCGAGCTGCCCCGCGGCGCGCGAGGCGACTGGCTCAGCGCCTTCCATAGCCTGGGCAGCGACCTGGGCGGGAAGTGCCGGCGGAGCAGTGCTAGCGACCGGCGCTGACGCCGAGGCGCCTGGCGCGGCGAATGACGGCTGCGAAGATAACGGTATATATCCACCCGCCCCCAGCGTGTTGGCCGCACCACCAGCGCCCGGCTGAGCCGTCGTCATCATCCCTAGCGCCACCGACGCAGCAGGGCTGCCGAGCGGCACGAAGGGGCCGCTGAACACCAGGGCCCCACGCGGTGACAGCGGCGCCGCCGGCCACTGCATAGCCCCGCCGCCAGCGGATGGCGACAGCGTAGCGGGTGCCGCCTGGGGCGCTCGCTGCCCCTGCGTCAGCTGCATCTGGGGCTGGGCGTCCAACGCCTGACGCGGCAGTTCACCACGGTACCAGCGCCCCAGGTGGGATTCATAGAACAGGCCGCTATGATTGATCGATGACTGCAGCTGAGTGGCCAGCTGGCCGGCGGGAACCGCCGCCGGCTGCGAGGGCGCCACCAGCGGCGCAGCGGGACGCAGTGTCGACGGCGGTGCAGGAAACTTGACCAGGATGTCGGCGATAGTGCGCGCCGCCTGGCTGAAATGCGTATGCGTGGAGGCTGGCGCATCACCAGTGGGCAGCGCCGGCCCCGGCAGCCGACCGCCCTCTCGCGCCACCGCCCCGGTCAGGCCCTGCACAGTGGGCTGGCGCGAGTCAAGGCGCGAGTCGCTGTGCACCGCACGGGGCGCACGGCTGGGGTCGGTAGGACGGACCGGCTCGTTCAGCTCGCGCTGGGTCGGCAAGTCGACTCGCTTGCCCAGCACCTGGTGCAGCAAGGTGTCGAGCAGTGGCGTGATACCACTCACGAGCTGCCTGGCGGGTTACGCATGGTCTCGCCGGTAAACACGTACTCGGCATCGACCACATTGTTGCCACTGGCGGTGCGGTAAGCGCGGCTCAGGTCGCGCTTGCGCTGGCTGGTGCCGATCAGCGTCCCCAACTCATCGCGTCGCGCCACCAGTCTTTCACGCACCTCACGATCACTCTCGAGGATCGCCTCGAGCAGCAGCGCCTTGCGCTGGCGATTGTCCGCATCGAAATCGAGCCCCTCTTCCAGGCGCGACAGTCGCTCGACTTCCACGACATAGCGTGCCTGCTGCTGGATCAGCTCACTCCAGGCTTCGCTGCGCGCCAGCTCAAGCATGCCGTCGGCCTGCACCCGCAGCGCCTCATAGCGCTTGAGCACCAGCGTCTGCTTGGCGGAGTTCGAGAGTTCGCCGGCGCTCACTGGCCGCTCGCTTGCGCGCCGGGCTGGGTACCAATCTCGCGCCAGGCAGTGCCAATGTCTTCGAGGAGCTTGCCCGCCTCATCGAGACTCTGTTCGTCGTTGCGCAGATTAGCGGCCAGCAGCAAACGCGCGATGTAGTCATACAGTGACGCCAGGCGCTGGGCGACGTCTCCGCCGCGCTCGGCATCCAGTGCCGCCATCAGGCCGTTATTGACGATATCCAGGGCCTTGGAGATCGACTTGCCCTTTTCGGCAGTGTTGCCGTTCTGCATATGGATCCGCGCCGCACGAATCGACGCCTGGGCACCGTCGAACAGCATCACGATCAACTGATGAGGGCTTGCCGACATCACCCCGCTCTCGACGCCGACCTTAGCGTAGGCATTGGCACCGCGGCCATAAGCGGCCGCTCCGCGCATCGCACTCATGTCATGATTCCTCTTTTTCGATGGCTACCTTTTTACCAGCCCCGGTGACCAGCGGTCGCGGAAAAAGGCTAGGCGTTGATGGTCAATTCAAACTATCGGCCCCGGCTTGGCGATCTTTAGCCATTTTTGCCCTCAACGACAGCGCCCGGCCTGGGCCGGGCGCTGTCGCCTATATCGCTGAACGCCACTCGATTCAGCCGGGAGTAACGCCACGCAGCCGCTCTCCACGCCGACGCAGCAGTTCAAGCGTCGTCAATAGCAGCATCGACAGCAGCACCAGCAGCGTGGCCACGGCCAGGATGGTGGGACTGATCTGCTCGCGAATCCCCGACCACATCTGGATCGGCATGGTGCGCTGCTCGGGCCCGGCGATGAACAGCACCACCACCACCTCGTCAAACGAGGTAATGAAGGCAAACAGCGCCCCCGACACCACCCCCGGCGTGACCAGCGGCAGCACCACCTTGAAGAAGGTGCGGGTGGGGTTGGCACCCAGGCTGTGCGCGGCGCGAATCAGAGTGGTATCGAAACTCGACAGCGTCGCGGTGACGGTGATCACCACGAACGGAATCCCCAGCGCGGTATGCGCCAGGATCACGCCCAGATAGGTCTGCGCCAGGTTGATCCGCGAGAAGAAGAAGAACATCGCCGCCGCCGAGATGATCAGTGGCACGATCATCGGAGAGATCAGCAGCGCCATGATCACGCCACGCGCCGGCATGTGGCGGCTCGACAGCCCCAGCGCGGCGATGGTACCCAGCACCGTGGCCAGGATCGTCGAAGCGATACCGATGATGAAGCTGTTCTTGATCGCGTTGAGCCAGCGACTGGAGGTGAAGAAGTCCTGATACCAGCGCAGCGAATAGCCCTGCGGATCGAAGGTCAGCATCTCCTGGGTAAAGGTGAAGTAGGGCTGCGCATTGAACGACAGCGGAATGATCACCAGCAGCGGACCGACCAGGAACAGGAAGATCAGCCCACACAGGCCGAGGAACACGTAGTGCCAGATGCGCTCGCCGCGAGTGGCATAGGAAGGTATCGCCATGAGTTACCCCAGTTTGACCTTGTCGACGCCGACCAGGCGATTGAAGACCATATAGAAGACCACCACCACGCACAGCAGGATCGACGCGATCGCCGCCGCCAGGCCCCAGTTCAGCGAGGTCTGCATGTGGTAGGCGATATAGTTGGTGATGAAGCGCCCGGACTGGCCGCCCACCAGCGCCGGCGTGATGTAGTAGCCGATCGACAGGATGAACACCAGGATTCCCCCGGCGGCGATGCCGGGTATCGTCAACGGGAAATAGACCCGTCGGAAACACAGAAAGGGGCGCCCGCCTAGCGAGCGCGCCGCACGCATGTAGCTCGGCGGGATGGTCTTCATCACCGAATAGAGCGGCAGGATCATGAACGGCAGCAGGATGTGCGTCATCGCCACCACCGTGCCGATCTTGTTATGGATCATCTGCCAGCGCGCGTCATCGGCGATGACGCCAAGGAACACCATCATATCGTTCAACACCCCCTGGGACTGCAGGATCGCGATCCAGGTCGTGGTGCGCACCAGCAGCGACGTCCAGAACGGCAGCAGCACCAGTATCATCAGCAGATTGGAGTGGCGCAGCGGCAGGTTGGCCAGCAGGAAGGCGACCGGATAGCCGAGCAGCAGCGTCATCAGGGTGATCAGCCCACTCATCCAGAAGGTACGCCAGAACAGGCTGACGTGAATCTGCTGGTTGTCGGGCGCCATGGTGATGTCGCCATCCGGCGTCAGCTGTCGATCCAGGGCCGACAGGTAGTACGTCATGGTAAAGGGCGACGCTTCTCGCTCGATCAGCTTCCAGGTATCTAGCTCGCCCCAGCGTGCATGGGCGTCCATCATCGCCTCGCGATAGGGCGGCTCCATCGAGCCTAGGCCCCGCGCGGTGCGGTTAATCGCCGAACGCATGCCCGAGCGCTCATAGTTGAGCCGGCTGGCCAGCAGACCGAGGTTGCGCGCCGCCTGTCCCTCGCGAAGATCCTCCACCAGCGCCTCGAAGACCGGTTCATCGGGCAATGCCTGACGATCCCAGTTCTCCAGCGCCGCCACGGTGCGCGGCAGATGGGTACTGACTTCGGGGTTGGCGACACTACGCGACAGCATTTCGAAAATCGGGATCACGAAGGCGATCCCCAGGAACAGCAGCAAAGGCGACACCAGCAGCAGCGCCTTGAGTTTAGAGCGACGCACGGCACGACGCAGGCTGACCTTGAGCGGTACGCCGTCGGCCGTGGTCAACGGAGCAGCAGAGTCGGACACGCGGACCTCTCCATCAGTCAGTCGACAGGAAACGGACGTCGCGCCACCCAATGGGTGGCGCGACGGAGGGTCTTACTGTGCCAGCCAGGCGTCGAAGCGCTGGCTCAACTCGTCGAGGTAGTCGGCCCAGAACTCATCGTCCTTCTGGATCGCCGTGGCGAAGTTGGGCTCGTAGGTGGGCATGTGGGTTTCCATCTCGATGCCGGTCTCGGCGTGGGTCGAGACCAGATCCGCAGAGGAGAGGCGCGCCGGGCCGTAGGAGATGTACTGCGCCTGGTCGGCGAGGCGCTGGGTATCAGTGGCGAAGTAGAGATAGTCGCGCACCTTGTCGAGCTTGCCGGTGGGCACCACCCAGCCATCCAACTCGAAGACCTGAGCGTCCCAGATGATGTCGAACGGCTGGTTCTCGCTGACCATGGCATCGAAGATACGGCCGTTGTAGGCCGATGCGAAGGCCACTTCCTGGTCGGCAAGCAGCTGCGGCGGCTGAGCGCCTTCTTCCCACCAGATCACGTGATCCTTGATGGTATCCAGCTTGGCGAAGGCGCGCTGAATGCCCTCCTCGGTCTCGAGCATGTCGTAGACATCGTCACGATCGACACCGTCGGCGATCAGAGCCCACTCCAGGTTGTTGATAGGGCGACGCATCAGCGCCCGCTGACCGGGGTAGTTCTCGAGGTCGAAGACATCCTCGATGGTGCTCGGCTGGTCGTCCTCGGGGAACATCTCGGTATTGAAGCCAACGATGTTGGAGTACACGATGGAGGCCACGAAGCACTCACCCAGCGCGCCGTCGACGAAGTCCTCGCTGGGCGGCGTGCCGTCCGGCGCATCGGCCAGCAGCTCGTCATGGTCGAGGGGCTCGATCAGGCCCTCGGCGCAGGCAATCATGGCATCCGCAGGCAGCATGTCCACCAGGTCCCAGGTGACGTTGCCGGCCTGGGTCTGGGAGCGCAGCCCGGCCAGGGCATTGGCGCTGCGATCGATGTTGACGATCTCATCACCGGTCATTTCCATCCATGGCTTATCGTAAGCCTCGTGCTGGCTCATGCTGTAGGCGCCGCCCCAGGAGACGATATTCAGCGTCTGCTGCGCATGGGCGCTGACCGCCACGGCGAGTGCCGACAGCCCCACGACGGCAATGCCGGATCCTTTGAGAACGCGGTTGCGAATAATGGACTTCATAGAGTTTCTCCGGTTGTTGTTGTTGCAGTTGCCGCCGGCATCGGAAGATGCCGCGATACGGCGATCTTGACTGCCGCCCCCTCAGGCATCCAGCGCGCGGCAGTCGGCGCTCGACCAGCCGACCTGAATCTGCTGGCCGGGGCGCATGACGCCATACCCCTGGGCATTGGGCGTCTTGAGAATGAATTCATCATTGCCGCATACCGAGAGACGCGTGCGCAGGTGGTCGCCCAGGTAGATGACCTCCTGTACCGTGGCGGTAAACTGATTATCGAACTGCTCGGCGGCATCCTCGCGCAGGATGCTGACCCGCTCGGGGCGCAGCGACAGGGTGGTCCTCGACCCCACACCGCCCACTGCCACCGGCTTGGCTATCACCGTTTCGCCGCTGTCGAGACGCACCTTGCAGTCATCGCCGAGACGCTCGCTGACTTCGCCCATCAAGCGATTGTTCTCGCCGATGAAGTAAGCCACGAAGGCGTTCTCCGGACGCTCGTAGAGCTCATCCGGTGAGGCCAGCTGCTGCACCACACCGTCGTTAAATACCGCAATGCGGTCTGACATGGTCAGCGCTTCGGTCTGATCGTGGGTGACGTAGATCATGGTCACGCCGAGGCTGGCGTGTATGCGCTTGATCTCGTACTGCATCTCTTCGCGCAGGTTCTTGTCGAGCGCGCCGAGCGGCTCATCCATCAGCACCAGCTCGGGCTCGAACACCAGCGCCCGTGCCAGCGCTACCCGCTGCTGCTGACCACCGGAGAGCTGCGCCGGCCGACGGTCACCGAACTCCTCGAGTCGCACCATGGCCAACGCCCGGGCGACCTTCTCCTTGGTCTGTGCCTTGCTCAGATGACGGACTTCCAGCGGGAAGGCGAGATTCTCGGCAACCGTCATATGCGGAAACAGCGCATAGTTCTGAAACACCATGCCGATGCCGCGCTTGTGCGGCGGCAAGCCGCTGATCGGCTCACCCTTGAGCAGGATCTCGCCGTGGGTGGGAGTTTCGAAGCCTGCCATCATCATCAGGCAGGTGGTCTTGCCGGAGCCGGACGGCCCCAGGAGGGTCACGAATTCGCCCTTGCGAATATCCAGATTGAAATCCTTGACTACCAGCTCAACGCCATCGTAACTCTTCTGGACGTTGGTAAAGCGCGCAAAGATCTCATCCGTTCCAGGCTGGACAGACGCCATGGGCGCTGCCGACTCGGCTTCGGGGGTATCGGTCATGCCACTTCCCTGAGTTTGTCGTTGTTTTGTAAACCAATGGAGCGACATTAGTCGCATCAGGGGGCCAACCACAACCCCGCCAGGGGACAATCAACGTTGAATATTACCTGTGTCGCATTTACGCATTTTGGCTATCAAACGGCTGTTTACATCTCAACACCGCTCAGTCCCCTGAGGCGTGCTAGCATTGTTGATCTCGACGAAGCGATGAGTCCGCTACATGCTCGATTGGTTAAAGCGCACCAAGCTGCCCGACGTCTGGGCCATCAAACAGATCGACGACGATCTGCTTCATGTGTGCGGCCGGGGCCAGCTGGAATCCCGTGAGCGCTCTGCCAAGGCCCTGCAGGCGCTGCAAGAAAACCGCTTCGAGGGTGCGATCCGCATGCGCGACAGCGCACTGGTGCTCAACACCCGCCTGTTCGTCGCACTCGCCCCGGTCGACGACCTGATACTGATCGATAACAGCCAGGCCGAGTGGCATGGACAACGGTATCGCATCTCCTGGGTACCCCAGCGCTGCTGGATCTATGATGGCCGCCTCACCGCCACGCTGACACAGCTCAACGGCGCCCCGCAGCGCGTCAGCGTCGAGGATGTCTCGGCGATCCGCGACAAGGCCGCCGCTGGGGAAGGCGACGAATCTGGCTCCCTGTTTGCCGCCCTAGACGCCCTGGAAACGCTTCCGCCGCGCAATAACGATCCCGAGCGCCGCCAATGAGTGACGCCAGTTTGACCGCCGAGCGACACGGCGGTCGTCTGACACTGTTCATCTTTCTGATGCTGCTGGTAGGCCTCAACCTGCGCCCCGCCCTGTCGTCACTCTCCCCGCTGCTGGGCCGCATCCAGCAAGAGACCGCCCTCACCCCGTTGGGCATTGGCGCACTGACCACCCTGCCGGTGCTGTGCCTGGGGCTTTTCGCCCCCTTGGCGCCGCGCCTGGCGCGACGCCTAGGCCCGGAACGCGCACTCTCGCTGGGCCTGCTGGCACTCGCCGCCGCGCTGGTAATCCGCGCCCTGCCCAGCCTCTGGTTGCTGTTCTTCGGCACCCTGCTGGTGGGTGGTGCCATCGGGGTCTGCGGCAGCCTGCTGCCGAGCCTGGTCAAGCGCGAACTGCCACGCGGCGCCGACCTGATGACCGGCGTATACACCATGGCGCTGTGCCTGGGCGGCGCCCTGGGTGCCGGTATCAGCGTACCGCTGGCCGAGCTGCTCGGCAGCTGGTCACTGAGCCTGTCCAGTTGGTCGCTGCTGGCGCTGGCAGCACTGATCGCCTGGCAGCTCGGCATGCCGCAGCCACGTCCTGAGCTCCTAGCCGGTGACCAGCCGACACCGGCGGTTTCGCTGCTGCGTTCGCCGCTGGCCTGGCAGGTCACGGGGTTCATGGGCAGCCAGTCGTCGCTGGCCTATATCGTGTTCGGCTGGCTGCCGGTCTTGATGCAGCGCCGCGGTCTCGGCGAAGGCGAGGCCGGCTGGCTGCTGGCGATGTCGGTGATGTCGCAACTGGTGGCCGCCCTGGGCGCGCCGTGGCTGGCACGGCTGGGTCGCGATCAGCGCCTGGCGGCGCTGCTGCTGCTGGGGGCCAGCGCCGGCGGCATCCTGATTCTGCTGTTAGGCCCGCTCGAGGCCCGCTGGGTGGGTGCTGCCTTGCTGGGCATCGGCCAGGGCGGCTGCTTCAGCCTGGCGCTGACGCTCATCGTGCTGCGCAGCGGCACTCACCAGCTGGCCGGCCAGCTCTCCGGCATGGTCCAGGGCATCGGCTACTGCCTGGCCGCCCTGGGGCCGCTTGGCGTCGGCCTGTTGCTGCAATTCGATGCCGGCAACCGCACCATCAGCCTGCTGCTGATGGTGATCGTCACGGTTGCCGCCGGCTGCGCCATGCTGGCCGGGCGCCAACGCCGCCTCGAGGTCGCAGACGGCCGAGTCATCACCCGCTAGACCAGCCGCCAGGGCAGCGTGTCCCCCGCCAGCAGCGGCACGATCACGCCACCATCGGCGTAGGGCAGCGTCTCGGGTAGCTTCCAGTTCTCGCGTACCAGCGTCACCTGGCGTGAATTGCGCGGCAATCCATAGAAGTCCGGCCCGTGATGGCTGGCAAAGCCCTCCAGCTGCTCGAGTCGCCCGGCCTGTTCGAAAGCCATGGCATACAGCTCGAGGGCGGCAGGCGCGGTGAAGGCCCCGGCACAGCCGCAGGCGGACTCCTTGTCGCCGCGGGCATGGGGGGCGCTATCGGTGCCCAGGAAGAACTTGCTGCTACCTGACGTCGCCGCCGCCAGCAGTGCATCGCGATGCCGTTCACGCTTGAGCACCGGCAGGCAGTAGTAGTGCGGCTTGATGCCACCGACCAGCATATGATTACGGTTGAACAGCAGATGATGGGCGGTGATGGTGGCGGCAATATTGGCCGACGATTCGCGCACGAAGTTCACCGCGTCTTCGGTGGTGATGTGCTCGAACACCACCTTGAGCTGCGGAAAGCGGATCAACAGCGGCGCCATCACCCGCTCGATAAAGACCGCTTCGCGATCGAAGATATCGATCTCCGGGCTGGTCACCTCGCCGTGCACCAGCAGCGGCAGGCCAACCCGCTCCATGGCCTCGATGGCCCGCGAGCAGTGGTCGATATCGGTAACCCCGGAGTCGGAGTTGGTGGTGGCCCCGGCCGGGTAGAGCTTGACCGCGTGCACGATGCCGCTGGCCTTGGCCCGCTCGACCTCCTCCGCGGGCGTGTTGTCGGTGAGATACAGCGTCATCAACGGCTCGAAGTCACTGCCCTCGGGGAGCGCCGCGAGGATACGCTGGCGGTAGGCGTGGGCCTGCTCGGTCGTGGTCACCGGCGGCGTCAGGTTAGGCATGATGATGGCACGCCCGCATTGGCGTGCGGTGTAGGCCACCACCGAGGCCAGGGCGGCACCGTCGCGCAGGTGCAGGTGCCAGTCATCGGGTTGGGTCAGGGTAATCTGGGTCACGGGCAGGCCTTATAGAGAGAGTACGCTGTCGTTACACCATCGCGATGGCAAAAACCACGCCATTATAGACGAACGCCGGCCCCACGGTCAGCCGAGGGCAAGGCATGGTGAGCGACTCCATTAGCCTGTTAACATCATGGCCTTTAGTCTAAGGGAAACCTCGATGCCACCCACCGTTGCCGCACGGCCCTCGCTCAAGGCCGACGCCTTGCTGCTCTCGGTCACCATGATGGCCGCCGCCGGGTGGATCTTCTCCAAGGAGGCGCTGGATGGCCTGCCGCCGCTGCTGTTCATCGGCACGCGGTTTCTGCTTGCGGCATTGTTGCTGGGGATGGTCGGCTGGCGCGCCCTGCTCAACCTCGATGCCCGACAGTGGCGCCAGGCCGGCGCGGTAGGGGTACTGTTCATTGGCGCCATCACGCTCTGGATACTGGGCCTCGATGCCTCACAGCATCTTGGGGAGAGCGCCTTCATCAACAGCCTGTGGATCCTGATGGTGCCGTTCATGGCACGTTTCCTGTTCGGCGACCGGCCGCCTCCCGCCACCTGGCTGGCGCTGCCAGTGGCAATGCTGGGTTTCGCCTGCCTGTCGCTCAACAACGGCTTTCGGGTCGAACCCAGTCAGTGGCTGTTTCTCGCCTCGGCGACGCTGTTCGCCCTGCTGTTCAACGTCAACAGCCAGGTAGTCAAGCGCGTGCCGCCGCTGCCCTTCACCATCATCCAGATGCTGGTGCTGGGCGCCGGCTTGACGCTGATATCGGCGCTCAGCGAGCCCTGGCCAAGGCAGGTGGCCTCCCCCACCCTGGGGTGGCTGCTGGCCAGCGTGGTCATCGCCAGCGTAATGCGCTTCTGGGTGCAGCTCTACGCCCAGCGGCTGACCAGCTCCAGCAACGGCGCGGTGATCATGATGCTCGAGGCGGTATGGACGGCACTCCTCGCCGCGCTGTGGTTTCGTGAAACCATGAGCCCCCTGCAGTGGCTCGGCTGTGCGCTGATCTTTACCGCACTATTGATCAATCGCTGGCACTGGCTACGCCGGCTATGGCATAAACGCCCCGCGACATAAGGTAAGCTGACGCAATGACGACGGGTAGGCACGGGATAATACAATGCTAGCGGTACGCACATCGGGCGATTTCGTCGCCCTGCTCGAAGGCCTGGTATGGCTGTTGCTGGCCTGGTCGGCCAGCTACTCGGCCGCAATCGGCGAGCCCCTGCCCAGCGTCGCCATGCTTAGCATAAGCGCTACGCTGGTATTCGTTTGCTGGGCGCACAGGCCATTTCGTCTGACGCTGCAGCGCTACCGCATACGCCGTCGACGCACCGAGATGCTGATGCACATCATCGCCCTGCCGCTACTGCTGGCACTATGCTTTGGGGTGTTGATCGAGAGTTTGCTGACACCGCTCAGCGGCCAGCAGAAGATGCTGATGTATAACGTCCTCGCCACCTCGGGATGGCTGGTCTTCGCTCTGACACTTCTGGTCAAGTACCTGATGTTCCGACTCAAGCCGCGCTGAAATGGGGCTGGTCGGCTGGCAGCCTGGGGCTAAAACGACTAAGGTAATGGCACTGTGTCGCCATCGCGCGACTCGCCAGGGCAATACCGGGTTACCCATGAATGCCTCGTTACCTCGTTTCCTGACACGCGTTGCACTGATCCCCCCAATGGCGCTTGCCATGGGTGTGGCACTGGCTGACGGTGACATGCCGGTGCACTACAGCGGTGACTTCACCGAGCTTGCGACGCTGAACAATGGCGTAGTGCTGGAAGGCGCGGAACTGGCGATGCCCGATGGCGCCACGTCAGGCTTTCGCCTGCTGGCTGGCTACCTGCTGCCAAGGCTGCCGCGGCTAGGCGTCGGCGCCGAGATAACCTACCTGGTGACCGACGAAACCCCGACTGCCATCGATAACCAATCGGTGCTGCTCAACACCACCAGCCTGCAGGGGGCCGTCACCGCCGGCCTGCATCTCGGCAACTTCAGCCTATTTGCCAAGTCCGGCCTGGCCGACTGGAGCGGTGACCTGGAAACCACCTTGGCCGGAAGCGATGCACAGGAGCAGGACATGGCCATGGGTGGCACCGCCCAGGTTCACGGCTTCGGTGCGCGCATGAACTTCACTCCACGCACCGTGGCGCATCTGCAGTACGAGCGCATCGACGCACCGCGCCTCGAGCACCTCAATCTGACCTCCGCCAAGATCTCCTATCACTTCTAAGCCTGCAGCGCTCCCGGCTGGATCAGCATCATCGTGACTGACGTCTCACCTACAATGGCCTCGGCGCCACTCACAGATGAATGATCACCTCGACGCGGCGATTCTTGGCGCGCCCCTCTTGTGAATCGTTGCTGGCCAACGGGCGGGTATCGCCGAAGCCCACTGCGCGCAGCCGCGAGGGCGACACACCTTCATCCGCCAGGTAGCGCAGAATCGCCGTGGCCCGGGCGCTGGACAGCTCCCAGTTGGAGGGAAACTGCGGCGTGTTGATCGGCCGGCTATCGGTATGCCCCTCCACCGAGACCTCTCCATCATGACGCTGAATCAGTGCCACCAGGCTCTCGATGACATCGCGGCCAGCGCCGGTCAGTTCCGCCTCGGCGGTGGAGAACAGCAGGTTGTCCTCGACCCGCAGGCTGATGCCCTCGGCCACCCGCGATACCTCCACGCCCTCGAGATCGGGCAGGTGCGGCGCTTCAGCAACGCGCTGCTCCAGGGTCTCGGCAAGCGTGGTGGCCACCGCCACCGCCCCGGGGTCGATCTCCTGCGAGCGCTCGGGTGCGGTGTCGGTCACCACAACGACCAGTTCCTCCAGCGGCACCTCGAGGTTGGCGCCATTGGACGCCACCACCTGCGGGCTCGGCGGCTGCCAGTCGGCCATCATTGGCTCAGCGGGGAACGGTCTCGCCGGAACCGGTGCGACAGGCTCCGGCGCCCGGCGCGCCACCCCGAGCGCCACCACCACCGCCGCCGGATCGATACGCGTCGCGGCGCCGTTCAGGTACGGCGCCGGGGGCGCCATCGCCGCCAGCATCTCCTCGGGCAGCGGCACCCCCAGGTAAGGGGCTGGCGTAGCATCCACTTCGCTATAGAGCGTCACCGGCTCGGCATCGCTCTGCCCCAGACGAAACGACAGCGCGAACAGCAGCACGAACAGCGCCACCAGCAGCGTCATCACATCGATGTAACTGACCATCCAGCCGCTGCTCGATTCGGCATCTCCCGCCTCCTCGAACAGCGCATCGTAGCGCGAGGTATCAGGCATGCTTGCGCAGCCTCACCGGCCACTGCAGGCGCCGCCCGGTCTTCTCCATCGGCTCGTCGAGCAGCACCTGGTCGCGCAGTTCGTCATGATGATTGGCCATGAACGACTTGAGGGTCTCCTCGATGAACGACGGCAGCCGCCGCCGCGACATCAACGACACCCCCTCGAGCACCATGTTCATGGCGATCAGGCGTTCTTCGGTACGCCGTTCCAGCTTTACCGCGATCGGCTTGAACACCAGGTTGGCCAGCACAATGCCGTAGAAGGTGGTCAACAGCGCCACCGCCATTTTCTCGCCGATCACCCCGATCTGGTCGGTATCCATCACCTCGAGCATATTCACCAGCCCCACCAGGGTGCCGATCATGCCGAAGGCAGGGGCGTAGAGTGCCATGGTGCGAAAGATCTGCGCCTCGGCCCGCTCCCGCGCCTTCATGCGCGCCACCCGCCAACGCAGCAGGTCGAGGATCTCTTCTTCACGGGTATTGTCGATCACCAGCTGCACGCCGGTGCGCAGGAAGGGGTTGCGCACGTCATCCTCCAGCGCACGCTCCACGGCATGGATATCCCCCTTGAACCATAGCCGCGACAGCCGCACCAGCTCCTGGATATCCTCCTGGACGCGGCTGTTCTCGCGACGAAACACCAGCGCCACGAGCCGCACCACTCGCACGACCTCCTTGAGCGGGTAGCTGATGAAGGTCGCCGCCAGGGTGCCGGTCAGCACGATGGCCAAGCCTGGCAGGTTGATGAAGCTGGCCGCCGACTCGGCGCTCAGCAAGAGGACGCTGGCCAGCATCAAGATACTGGCGGCGATGCCGATAAGCGTAGAAGGATTCATGCGCTCGCCCGTGGTAGATGACTCGAAAGAGACGTCGTTCAGGCTGACATGATACTCACCGCACTACTCGGCAAAGGGTCGAAAAGCCGCCATTCGTGGGGCTACTCCGGCGTAGTCAAGGTGACGAACTGACTATCGCGCGGCATAACGCTCGGCGGTAGCCAGCATCTCGGGAAGGCCGATGGCGTTGTTGAGCTCATCGAAAGCGGCCATGCGGTCGCGGAACGGCTCGGTGGAGCCGTGCTGCTTGAGGCTCTCGAAGTAGGCAGAGACCTGCCGAATCACCGCGCGGGCCAGCCCACCGGGGAAGATCACCAGCTTGAAGCCCAGATCGGCCAACTCGTCGGCACTGCCCGCCGGGGTAAGTCCGCCTTCGACCATATTGGCCAGCAGCGGGACACGCTGCTGGAAGCGCTCGGTGATCATCAGCTGCTGCTGACGACTCTGGGGCGCCTCGATGAACAGTACATCGGCGCCCGCCGCGAGATAGCGTTCGGCGCGCTCCATAGCCGCCTCGACACCCTCCACGGCGATGGCGTCGGTACGCGCGATGATCTGAGTTGCACTGCTCTGTCGAGCGTCACAGGCCGCCTGAATCTTGCCCACCATCTCATCGCCGCTGATTAGGGTCTTGCCACTCAGGTGGCCGCAGCGTTTGGGGAAGGTCTGGTCCTCAAGCTGAATCGCCGAGGCGCCGCTACGTTCGAACACCCGCACGGTGCGCTGCACATTCAACGCATTGCCATAACCGGTGTCGGCGTCGACCACCAGGCCGATATCCACACGGTCGCGAATCGCCGCAATGCTGTCGGCCACCTCGGTCATGGTGACCAGGCCCAGGTCAGGGCGCCCTAGCTGGGTATAGGCCAGGCTGGCCCCGGACAGATACACACATTCGAAGCCGGCCTGCGCCGCCAGATTGGCCGTAAAGGGGTCATAGACACCCGGAGCGACCACGGCCCCCTGGGTGTGCTGGATCAAGTCGGCGAGCGGAGTCATGGCATTTCCTCAACGATAAAAATCACGCGCCCCAGACGCGCTGGTTATTGTGGGTCTCGCGCCCCAGCGACATCTGGTGCTCGTAGGTGTCTGGGCAGTAGAACCCTTCGATGTATTCGATCGGACGGCCTTCCTCGTCGAACACGGTGCGGCGAATGCACAGCAGCGCGTCGCCCGGCTCCATGTCGAGGAGGCTGGCCTGAGCGGGCGTAGCCAACTTGGCAGTGATCGCCTGCTCGGCGCGAGCCACCTTGGCACCGCCACGCTCCAGCAACAGCAGCAGCGGCTGGGACGCCATGTCCTGATCGCTGAACGTGCGCCCTATCGCTTCGGGCACATAGGTGGTCAACAGCGAGAACGGCGCCCCGCGATGGCTACGCACCCGGGTGGCCTTCTGCACTGTCGCCCCCGGCGCCACATCGAGGGCCTGAGCGACCTCCGCCGAAGCCGCCACGTAGCCAAAGTCGAGCACCTTTACCTCGGTCTTGAGCCCCATGGCGATCAAGTTCTCGATCACACCGGAGATGCTCGCCTGCACCGGCGACGACTCGTTGGAGGCCACCGGGAAGGTTCCCTTGCCGCGGTAGCGAACCACCAGACCTTCGCGATCCAGACGCTCCATCGCCTTACGAATGGTGATGCGCGAGACCTGAAACTGTTCGGTTAGCAGGATCTCATTGGGCAGCGGCTGCTCGGGGGTATAGCGCCCCTCCAGAATTTCCTGACGCAGCACCAGATAGACGCGATGATGCTTCGGCCACGGGTCACTGGCATCCCCGCCGGGCTGGCGTTTCGAGAGGTCTGTCACTACGCCTCCTTAGCCTGTGTGAAATGAGCGGCTAACTGTTGTTGGTCGGACTTCATGTCCTATTGACATGACAAAATTACCATGCATGAATAACCCTTGCCAATGCATGATGCACCAAGGGTTATCAGACACACCTGACGTATACCAGCGTTCATGCATTTGCAGGTGCTACACGACACGCCAAACAAGAACGACACCGGAGACGCCATCATGACCCATAAGACGAGCCCTCTCAGCGCCGCCATCAAGCGCGGCCTGCCCACCCTTAGCGCCGGAGTATCGTGCCTGGTGCTGAGTGTTGGCCTGGCCAGTGCCGCCCAGGCCGACTGGCCAGAAGACCCCATCGAGATCGTCGTCCCCTTCGACGCCGGGGGCAGCGCAGACCGCATGGCTCGTGGCCTGGCCGAGCACATGTCGCCGCGACTCGATGTGCCGGTCAGCATCGTCAACCGCCCCGGGGGTGCCGGCGCACTCGGCGCCACCTACTTCCAGCAGCAGGCCGCCGATGGCCAGACCCTGCTGGTCATGCAGGCCACGCCCTACCTGGCCAGCGCCATCGAGGTCGGTGGCGCCCCGGTTGAATGGGAAGACTTCCAGCTGCTCAGCGCTCAGTGGAACGACTACGGCATCGTCGCCGTACACAACGACAGCCCCTACCAGGATCTGGAAGCGCTGGTTGAAGCGCTGCGTGAGCCCGGCGCGGTCAGCTCCGGCGTCATCGTCGGCAACGGCGGCCACCTGCAAACCCTGGTCATGATGGATGCGCTGGATATCGAACATGACAACGTGCGCTTCGTTACCTACAGCGGCGGCGCTCCGTTGCGCGCCGCCTTGGCCGGCAACCAGGTCGACTTCGAGATCCTGGCTGCTGAAGCCGCGCTGTCAATCAGCGATGAGGTGCGCGCCCTGGCAGTGGTCAATGACGTGCCCAGTGACAACTGGGACGCGCCGCTGTTCAACGATGAAATGGAGAATCTCGGCGTCGAGCCGCTGCCGCTGATTGGCGGTAACGTCACGGGCCTGATCGTCCACGCCTCGCTGCAGGAAGAGCATCCCGATCGCTATGCGCGCCTGGTACAGGCATATCAGGAAACCCTGGAGAGCGACGAGTTCCAGGCCTGGGCCGATGAAGCCGGCATTGGCGCCGACTGGGTCTCCCCCGAAGAGAGCCAGGCGCTGGTCGACGAAGCCTATCGTGCCGTTCAGCAGTACGCGCCACTCCTGCAGTAACCGCACCGCCGGGCAACCAGGCCCTTCACTCATCGGACTGACAACGCGGGAGGTAGAGCATGGCAACCTCGATACGCCGGCAGCGCTTTCCCTTAGGCAGCGTGCTGTTCTCGCTAAGCCTGGCGGCCGTATTCGGCTACTACGCCCATGGCGTACACGCTGCCGCCCGCGGGGTCACCGACTGGCTACTGATCTTGCCGGCAGCCGGCATCGGCATAACCGCGCTGCTGGTGATCGTCGGCACCAAGGTGATTGACTGGTACCGCCAGCGCGACATAGCCGTCGCAGAAGATCCCTCGGCACTGCCTGCGCTGCTGTTCATGGGCCTGCTGGCACTCTACGTGGTGACAATTCCCATCATCGGTTTCGATCTCGGCAGCCTGCTGTTCCTGTGCCTGGCGCTCTACCTGCAGGGGGAGCGGCGCTGGTGGGTAATCGTCGGCTTCGGCGTAGTGGTCTCGGCCACCATCGTACTGCTGTTCATCGAACTGCTGGGGGTTCGACTGCCCACCCTGCTGCTCTGAGCGTCCGCCACCTATCTGACAAGAGGCATCCCGCGTCATGATCAACGCCGAGGCTTTCCAGGCCGCCCTCAGTCTGCTGGGCAACACCCCGGCCGCCTGGTTGGTGGTGCCGCCGGGGCTGATCATCGGGCTGTTTTTCGGCTCGATCCCCGGCCTCTCGATCTCGATTGCCATGGCGGTCTTCCTGCCCGCCACGATGTACATGGATTTCCTTCCGGCGATCCTGTTCCTTACCGCCATCTTCACCGGTGGCGGCTTCGGCGGGGCGATTCCAGCCATCATGCTCAATATCCCCGGCACCTCATCGTCGGTGGCCACCGCCTTCGACGGTTACCCCATGGCGCGCCGCGGCGAACACGCCCAGGCGCTCGGCATCGGCCTGGTTGCGTCGGTGCTCGGCACCCTGGTCGGCTACCTGTTGCTGCTGTTTACCGTGCAGTCGATCTCGCAGTGGGTGCTGCGCCTTGGTCCTACCGAGATGCTGGTAGTGGCGATCTGGGGCGTTACGCTGATCGCCGTGCTCAATGATGCGAGCATCTCCAAGGGCATCGCCGCTGGTATCCTCGGCATCCTGATCAGCACCATCGGCTACAGCGACGCCGGGCAGATGCGCGGTACTTTCGGCAGCATGTATCTGCTCGACGGCATTCCGGTAATACCCGCGCTGATCGGCTTCTTCGCCGCCTCGGAGCTGTTCAACCTGGTCGGCAAGCGCTACATCGTCGATGACAGCAGCCTGCGGGTGGTGCGTTTCCGTCACATTCTCGACGGCATGGGCCAGGCCGCCAGCAAACCTTTCCAGCTGCTGCGCGGCGGCAGCATGGGCGCGATCATCGGCGCCATCCCCGGGGTCGGTGCTAGCATCGCCAACCTCGCCGCCTACGCCACCGCCAAGCAGCGCTCCAAGGACCCCGAGTCATTCGGCAAGGGCAATCCGTCAGGGCTGATCGCCGCCGAGTCGGCCAATAGCAGCTCCGAAGGCGGCTCGATGATCACCCTGCTGGCACTGGGGCTGCCCGGCGGCGCCGGCACCGCGGTACTGCTCGGCGCCTTCGCCCTACACAACGTGACCGGTGGGCCACGCTTCATCCGCGAAAATCCCGACATCGTCTATGCGCTGATCATCGGCAATATGGCCCAGGCGGTACTGCTGATGCTGGTCGGCGTGGGTTTTATCTTCCTCGCCGGCTACATCGTCAAGCTGTCGCTCAAGCTGATGATACCCATCGTCATGGTGCTCTCGGTGGTCGGTTCCTACGCCATCACCGGCAACATGGTCGGCCCGATCACCGTAGTAGCTACCGGCATCATCGGTTGGCTGATGCGACGCTACGGCTTCCCGGTCGCCGCCACCGTGGTTGGCCTGCTGGTCGGCGGCATGGCAGAAGGCGAGCTGGTGCGCAGCATGCAGATCAGCGGCGGCAACCTCGGCTTCGTCGCCGACCGGCCCATCACCCTGGTGCTGCTGGCCCTGCTGCTGCTCTCGGTGCTACCGCGGGTCATCGGTAGCCTGCTCAAGCGGCGTCGTGCCACTTCCTGACACTCACCGAGGACGTCTTCATGAATCAGCCACATCTCACCCTGTTCGAGAAGATCTGGCGCCAGCACGTGATCGCCAGCGCAGGCGAGTTCGACCTGCTGTGGGTCGACCGCCACTTCGTTCACGAGGGCTCCTTCCACGCCTTCGACAAGCTCGACAGCAGCGGCCGACCACTAGCCTACCCGGAGCTCACCATCGGCATCGCCGACCACTACGTGCCCTCCAACCTGGCTCGCCTCAACGACGACCCAGAGGTGGCAGGGATGATCCGCCTGCTCGAGGACAACACTGCCAGGCACCAGCTAACTTACCTCGGGCTTGGTCACGGCGACCGCGGTATTGTTCATGTTGCGGCACCCGAACTGGGTCTGACACTGCCCGGGCTGATCATCGTCTGCGGTGACTCCCACACCACCACCCACGGCGCCTTCGGCGCGCTGGCAATGGGCATAGGCGCTACCGAAGTGGCTCACGTGCTCGCCACCCAGACCCTATGGCAGCGTCGGCCCAAAACCATGCGCATCCATGTCGATGGCAAACTGGGCGCAGGCGTCACCGCCAAGGACCTCGCCTTGCATATCATCCACCAGATTGGCACCGGCGGGGCCACCGGCCACGCCGTTGAGTACACCGGGCCGGCGGTGGCCGCCCTGTCGATGGACGCCCGTATGACCCTCTGCAACATGACCATCGAGGCTGGCGCACGGGTCGGCATGGTGGCCCCGGACGACACCACCTACGCCTGGCTGCGCGACGCCCCACAAGCGCCCAAGGCAGAGGGTCTCGCCCAGGCCGAGCGCCATTGGCGCACCCTCTACAGCGACCCCGAAGCCCACTACGACAAGGCCGTAACCGTCGACGCCAGCGCGGTCGCACCGCGCATCACCTGGGGCACCAGCCCCGAGCAGTCCATCGCCGTGGACGAACCCTTCTCGCCGAACGACAGCGAGGCTACCCGCAGCTCGCTCGACTATATGGGCCTAAGTGTGGACCGGCCGATCCTCGGGTTGGCCATCGACCAGGTGTTTATAGGCTCGTGCACCAACTCGCGGCTCAGCGACCTGCGCGACGCCGCGCGCATA
Organism: Franzmannia qiaohouensis; assembly: GCF_031451695.1. NCBI lineage: Bacteria > Pseudomonadati > Pseudomonadota > Gammaproteobacteria > Oceanospirillales > Halomonadaceae > Franzmannia > Franzmannia qiaohouensis. The sequence continues at coordinate 36,838 of NZ_JARWAM010000007.1, read as the reverse complement.
CTCGATGGCGGCACCGTGAAGGTGCCCACGCTGATCGTCGCCGGCTCCAATCGCGTCAAGGCCCAGGCAGAAGCTGAGGGACTGGCGGAGATATTCCGTACTGCCGGAGCCCGCTGGGGCGAGAGCGGCTGTTCGATGTGCGTGGCCATGAACGGCGACAGCGTGGCCCCCGGCCAACGTTGCGCGTCCACCAGCAACCGCAACTTCCCCGGCCGTCAGGGCCCCGGCGCGCGCACCCACCTGATGAGCCCGGCCATGGCCGCCGCCGCCGCGCTCAACGGCACGATCGTCGATGTTCGCCAATTCGCCGCAGGAGCCAATGCATGAAGCCCGTCACCCAGGTCGTGAGCCCAGCGCTGCTGCTGCTCGACGCCAATATCGACACCGACCAGATCATTCCGGCGCGCTTCCTGCGCAAGCCGCGCAGCAGCGGCTACCACCACTACCTGCTTTACGATGCTCGCTACGACATGCAGGGCCAGCCGCGCTCCAGCTCGCCAATACCCGAGTCGCAGGAGGGCGCAAAGATCGTCCTGGCCGGCCATAACATTGGCTGTGGTTCATCCCGCGAAGGCGCGGTCTATGCCTTCGTCGACTACAGCATTCAGGTCATCATCTCGACCAAGATCGCCGACATCTTTCGCAACAACGCCATCCGCAACGGCCTGCTGCCCATCATGTTGGACCAGGCCCAATTCGACACCCTCGTCGCCTACTGTCAGACCCATCCCCATGCGGATCTGACGGTAGATCTGCAAGCCTGTGAAATACGCTGGGAAACTGACAGCTGCCTGGCCTTCGAGATCGACGACGGTAGCAGGGAACGCCTGCTCAAGGGAATTGATGACATCCAGTCCACCCTGGAGTGGGAGCAGAAGATCGATGTTTTTGCCAAACATTATCTGGCAGAGCGGCCATGGGTAGTGCCTGGCAGCACATGACCAAACATCATATCGCGGCACTGCCAACAGGCGCCTAATGGTCAACGAGTTGGATTGACAATAGCTGGCATTTCAAATGCTCATCAGCCAGCAGCAACCACCATGCTACTATCGTCTATTGCCAATAATCACACCGCTGGGGACACAATAATGCAACGCATGACAAAGACACTGCTGGCATCCACCATCGCCATTGCTGCTTCAATTGGCCATGGCCATGCCGATGACATCGTGGTCGGCGGGCTTAACTATACCGAACACTTGCTGCTCACCTCGGCTACCACTCAATATCTCGAGCATCACGGCTACGAGGTCGACCAGCGTGAAGGCCTTGGAACCAGTGTACTGCGCCAGGCCCAGGAGAATGGCCAGGTCGATCTTTATTGGGAATATACCGGCAATTCGGTAATCCTTTTCAATGACCAACCCCAGCCCGAGAATGCCGAAGAAACCTACCGCATCGCCAAGGAGCTGGATGCCGAAAAAGGCCTGGTATGGCTGGACGCAACCGATACCAACAATACCTACGCCCTGGCGATGCGCGAGGAGGATGCCGAGGCCCGCGGTATTGCCAACATGAGCGACCTGGCCGCCGCCCTGAACGCGGGAGAAGAACTGGTACTCGCCTCGAATGCCGAGTTTTATGCCCGGGATGACGGCCTGCGCCCGCTGCAGGAGGCCTACGGTTTCGAGTTTCCCCGCGACCGCGTAAGGCGCATGGACTCGGGCCTTACCTACAACGCCCTGCGTGATGAAAATGCCGATGTCGCTCTGGTATTCGCCACTGATGGCCGCAACGGCGCCTTCAATTTCCGCGTGCTCGACGACGACCAGTCGTTCTTCCCCGTCTATGCCTTGGCCCCCGTGATCCGCGAAGACACCCTCGAACAGCACCCCGAGCTGGAGGCGTTACTCAACGCCATGGCCGCAACGCTCAACGACGATCTGCTTATCGAACTCAACAGCCGGGTCGATGTTGACGGCGAGGAAATCGGGCGTGTGGCAGCCAGCTACCTGACCGAACACGGCTTGATCGATTGAGCGATACCTAATGATCGCCCCGGGGCGACGATGCTTTCGACGCCTCGCGGCTACAAGCCTTGGCCAGGAGATACCCCCCTATGTTTCCCAGCGGTGCTCAACCCGACAGCCGCGAAGTACACGAGTTTCCCCAGCCGATCAGTGAAACACCCAACCTGTGGATTCCCCTGCCCGACGGCACACGCCTGGCGGCTAGGCTATGGCGTCCTGACAGCACCACGCCCGTCCCGGCCATCATCGAATGCATCCCGTATCGCAAACGCGACGCCACCAGTCTCGACGATGAGCGCATGCACCCCTACTTCGCCGGCCACGGCTATGCCGCGCTGCGCATCGACCTGCGTGGCAGCGGCGAGTCCGACGGCATTCTCGAGGACGAGTACCTGCTCGAGGAGCAGAACGATATCATCGCCGCAATCGCCTGGATCGCCGCACAGCCTTGGTGTAGCGGCCAGGTAGGCATGATGGGCATTTCCTGGGGCGGCTTCAATTCACTGCAGGTTGCCTCGCGGCAGCCGCCGGCACTCAAGGCGATCATTGCCGTCGGCGCCACCGTGGACCGCTACCACGACGACGTTCACTATAAAGGCGGCTGCGTTCTCAACGAGAATTTTGGCTGGGCCGCCACCTCGCTGTCGTTCATGTCGCGACCGCCCGACCCCGCGCTTCGCGATGATTGGCGCGAGCAGTGGCAGTACCGTCTGCAGCGCCAACCGTTCGTTGCCGAGAACTGGTTTGCCCACCAGACGCGCGACGCCTACTGGCAACACGGTTCGGTCTGTGAAGACTACCGCCGCCTAAAGACCCCGATCCTGGCCGTGACCGGCTGGGCCGACGCCTATGTCAATTTCGTCGCCGAGCTGATGCAGCACGCTACCTGTCCGCGACTGGGTATCGTCGGCCCCTGGCCACACGCCTATCCTCACGTTGCCATGCCGGGCCCGACCATTGGTTTTCTTCAGGAAGCCCTGCGCTGGTGGGATCACTGGTTGAAGGGCCACGACAACGGCATCATGAACGAGCCTCGCTACCGTGTTTACTGCCAGGCGTTTTCCGGCGCAGACCCCGCTAGCCTGCATACCCCGGGACATTGGCTGGGCGAACAGCGCTGGCCATCGCCCAATGTGGCCGATAAGGCATACTCGCTGGGCGACGCCAGCCTGCACTCGACGTGTTCCGGCAACGCGGCGGCGCTGACGCTCAGCGCTCCGGCCGACAACGGTCGCCAATGCGGCGAGTACATCCCTCACTGTAGCGGCCCCGAGATCGCCGGCGACCAGCGCCAGGATGACGCCCACTCGCTGGTCTTCGATACTCAGCCACTCAATGAGACACTGACGCTACTCGGCCGGCCACGCCTCGCGCTGCGTGTCAGCGTCGACCAGCCCCAGGCCAACCTCATCGTCAGGCTTTGCGATGTTTCGCCCACGGGGGTCTCGCAGCGCATCAGCTACGGCGTACTCAACCTCTGCCACCGACACAGCCACAGCAAGCCGCAGGCCATACCGTGTGACACCCCGTTTGACGCCGAGGTACAACTCAACCAGGCCTGCCACCAGCTCGCACCGGGCCACCGGCTGCGGGTATCCGTCACCACCGACTATTGGCCGCTGGTCTGGCCTAGCCCCCGCCCTGTCACGCTGACGCTGTATCCGGGCGAATCACAGTTATACGTGCCACAGCGCACCTCACCCGAGATAGAGACCCCCGTGCACTTTGCACCGGCTGAGCACTCCGGGCCGCTGCAAAGCCGCCAGACGCGCCAAGGAGACCATCGCCGGGATGTGATTCATGCCCTGGCAGATGGCCACACTCGCCACGAGATCGTCGATGACTTCGGCGAGGTCGCCTACGATCACGGCCTGACCAACACCGCCAACGCCGATGAACGCTACCATATCGATCCCCAGTGCCCGGCCAGCGCGCGAATGAGCAAGAGCTGGACCCAGCACTTCAAGCGCGATGACTGGCAGGCTCACACCACCACCTGGGCCGAGCTGCGCTGCGACGCCGAGTGGTTCTACCTGGAAGCCCGGCTCGAGGCCTTCGAGAACGGCGAGCGCTTCATGGACCGCCGCTGGGTGACGCGACGCAAGCGCCATCATGTCTAACACCTCAAAGCGTAAGGTCACGCTTGAGCCGCTGCTTCATCAGCGCAGCAACCAGCGGCGTATCGGCATCGCGGTGAGTCGGCATGGCAAAGCGCGCCGCCTCGATATCGGCCATCTCGAGCACCGCCGAGACCACGCCAACACCGTCATCTGCCCGCGCCAGTATCTGGCCCCGGGCATCGACGATACAGCTGCCGCCCCAGAACCAAGCCTCGCCCTCCGCACCAAAGCGGTGGGCCATGGCCAGCGGCGTGCCGTACATCATGGCGTAGAAACGCAGACAGGTCAGCCAGTTGGCTTGATCGTCGAAATCGCCGTCGACTATGCCGGAGGCCGAGTTGATCGAGGTCAACAGCACATCGGGACGCTCGAGCATGGCCGCATGCACCAGCCCGGGGTTCCACAGGTCGGCACAGATCGTCACCCCGCAAGCAAGCCCCCGGGTGGTCACCTGGGTGAGACGTTGGCCCTTGCTGAACACCTTGCCCTCTTCATGCCCGCCATAGGTGCAAAGATTGACCTTGCGATGAACCGCCAGCACCTCGCCGTTCTGCAGGCACGCCACCGCGTTGGCGAACTCGCCAAGCCCGATACGCTCGACGAATCCGACCAGCGCCAGCATCTCACCCGCATCACGAGCCAGCCCCAGCAAGCGCGGATCATCTGCCGCCATCGCTACCTCAGGCACCCGCGCGCCGAGGTCATACCCCGTAAGCGACAGCTCCGGGAACACCAGCACTTCAGCCTGCTGCGACCGGGCCTCGCCGATCAGTTCCCGGTGCACCGGCAGATTGGCCTCAACGTCTCCCAGCTCACAGTTCATCTGGGCGACAGCGACACGATGGCGTGGGCTCATGGCAGGGTTCCTTAACTAAGCGAATGGCGGAAAAACAGGGTGACTTTCTTACCACGCCAGGCCGCCAGACGTCACTCACCGATACCAGGAACGCATCACGTCATGCACGACAGCGATACGAATTTTGCCCCACTCGATTGGATCCTTGACGTCGATCTCGACGCCCTGGGCGACACGCATCTGGTCCAGGCCAAGCGCGCCCTGCTCGACACCCTTGGCGTAGCCGCCGGGGCCAGCCGTACCGCGCTTGCCAGGCACGCCGAGCGCTATGTGATCAGCCAGCACGGCGGCGGTCGCCCGCTGCTGTTCTCGACTGCCACGGCCTCGGCCTCCGGCGTGGCGCTTCACGGCGCCTGGATGATCGATGCCCTGGACGCCCACGACGGCCAGGTACTTACCAAAGGCCACTGTGGTGTCGCCCTGGTGCCGGGAATCCTGGCACTCCCCGAGGTGGAAAAGCTGTCTGGGCGTGCTCTGCTCGGCTTGCTGGCAATGGGCTACGAAGTCGCCACGCGTGCAGGTATCGCCCTGCACGCCAGCGCCTGTGACTATCACACCTCCGGGGCGTGGAACGCCATCGGCGTGGCTGCCGTCGCCGCCAAGCTGCTTAGGCTCGATCGAGCGCGCCTCCACGAGGCCCTCGGCATCGCCGAATTCTACGGCCCACGCAGCCAGATGATGCGCTGCATCGACCACCCCACCATGGTCAAGGATGGTTCGGGCTGGGGGGCTCAAGCCGGTATCGCGGCCGCGCTACTCGCCCAGGACGGCTTTACCGGCGCGCCAGCCGTTACGGTGACCGGCAGCGACGTCACCCAACACTGGCAGGATCTCGGCAGCCGCTGGTATCTGCACGAGCAGTACTTCAAGGCCTATCCAGTCTGCCGCTGGGCCCAGCCCGCAGTAGAAGCAGTGCTAGCGCTGGCCCGCCAGAGTGTCGACATCGATGCGATAGAGCGCATCAGCATCGCCACCTTCCACGAAGCCAAGCAGCTGCACGTCGTTCACCCCACCACCACCGAGCAGGCCCAATACAGTTTGCCATGGTCGGTCGCCTGCGCACTGGGGTTTGGCACCATCGATGTGCATGCGGTAAGCGACGCCCTCGATGACCCGCTTATCAAGGCGCTGGCCCAGCGCGTCGAACTGGTCGAAAGCGAGACATTCAACGCCCGCTTTCCCGCCGAGCGCTGGGCACAGGCCACGCTCATCATGCACGACGGCAGCCAGCATCGGAGCCAGCCACACGAAGCTCGCGGCAACCCTCACAACCCGCTAAGCGATGAAGAGCTGACACAAAAATTCCATGCTCTGGCGACGCCGGCCATCGGCCAGGCCCATGCCACGGAGCTGCATGAGGTGATCATGACGCTAGAGGAACGCTCGACGAAGCACCTGCTGGAGCGTTTATAGGAGAGCATATGAGCATGTAGCGGTGACCAAGCGTTGATACATCTGTGGGGATATTGTCTAGGCTGAGTGCTATATCAGGAAAAGCACGAGGGGCTGGACATGGGCGACAGCTGGCGCCTCAGAAGCGCGCAGGCCTTTATCATCTGGTGGTGTGCCGCTCTGCTTGTCAGCCTGACACTCCCTGCGATGTCCGAGATGCTGCCCATCTCGCCACTATGGATGGCCAATGCGCTGGCCTACGGCAGCGTTCTGGTTCATGGCATACGGCTGGTGCCAGCTTTCGCACTGGCGGCGCTGATCTGGAACATCGCTCGCGGAGACGCGCTGTTAGGCATTGTGGTGGGCACCGCTGCCTTTGTCATTGTCATGCTGTTCGTGGCTGGCTTTTCGGCATGGCTGGAGCGCCACATCGACCAGGATCGCGCCCGACGCCTACTGCGGGTTCCGATCATCGCCCTGTTCAGCGCCTTGTTATTCACCCTGCTCGGCGCCTGGTAATTCGCACGGGGCACGCCAAGCATCGAGCTGATGACCGGGCTATGGCTATCTGAAGTCACTTCGGTCCTGCTGTTTACACCACTCGCTTGCCAGTGGCACAGGCAAGGCAGCGGCCTGTTCAAGCGCTTACCAGACGCGCCTCTCGCGGGCCTCGGGCTCGGCATCTGGAGCGTTATCGCGGTGCTGGTAGTGATGGCGCTCTGGCAGTTCGGTGCCAGTGACCAGATACCTCAGCGCTGGGTGCCCTACGCCGCGCTGTGCACCCCTATCCTGGCCATTTACCTGCTGCCGACGGGCCTGTCGCGAATGGTAGTGCCCGTTTTCATGCTGGCCTGGACAGCGATTCACCTACACCTCTATACCGATCCAGCAGCGGGCTTCGATGACGTCGCCATGCTCAACAGCCAGATGATCATCTTTACCGCGGCACTGGTCGGTTTCATCGCCATTGAAGCGGTCCACGCCCATGAGACCACCAATCGCAAACTCGAAGCTGCGCGCCTGCATGATGGCCTGACCGGGCTCTACAACGACCTGGGGCTGAATCACCACATGCGCCACCACCTTGCAGCGGAGCAGTATGCGCTGATCGGCATCCAGATTCCCGATATCGACGATCTCGCCACTCTCACCGGAGTCGACGAAGTACACCGGCTGGAACAGGGTATCGCCAATATCCTTCGCGGCTGCATTGCCGCCAGCGAAGGCCTGGGAGCTCGTCTCCAACCCGGGCTCTTTGCCGTTCTGATGGTAAGCAGACATGTCCAGGCTCCGCTGATCCTCAGCCGCCTGCGACACGCCTTGCGCCACTCCGAGCACGTCTCGGCGGCACGACTCAATATGCGCATAGCCCTGATAGACACACTGACACCTGGCGATCGTCGTCACCTTACCTCGCTGCTGCTGATCAGCTGCCAGCGAGCCGGCCATCATGACCAGGCAGGCTTCTACCATCACCAGGCATCTGCGTTTGAGCTGATCGAACAGCACCACGAGGCCCTGAACTGGGCACGTCGCCTGCGCCACGCCCTGGCCGGAGATAAGTCCCATGGGCATTTCACGCTATTCGCGCAACCCATTCTCGAGCATAAACACCCTGGCGAGCATCGCGCCGAGATTCTGATTCGCTGGCAACGACCTGACGGCAGTCTCTGCGGAGCGGACACCTTTCTGCGCGTTGCAGAGACGTTTGGCCTGATGCCACAGCTTGATGAGTGGGTGATCAACCACGCCCTTGGCAAGCTAGCCAATCATCCTGGAGGGCAACAGCTGACCATGGTCTCTATCAACCTGTCGGGCCACTCACTGGCCAGCCCCGGTCTGCCCGAGATCGTCGATAACGCCCTGGCTCTTCACGGTTGGGCACCACAAGAACTCTGCCTCGAGATCACGGAAACCTGCGACATTCGCGACACCCAAGCCGCGCAGCGCAATATCGATGCCATCCAGGCGCGCGGCGTCAGCCTAGCCATCGACGACTTCGGTACCGGGCTTGCCACCTTCGACTACTTGAAGCACTACGCCGTGGAAGAGATCAAGATAGACGGCAGTTTCATCCGCGATGTCGCCACTTCCGGCCTCGATCAGGAGATCGTCAGAAGTACCTGCGCGCTAGCCAACTATCTCAACGTTCGGGTAGTGGCCGAGTTCGTTGAGAACCAGGCCCAGATCGATATTCTTGCCGGCCTGGGTGTCGACTTTCTCCAAGGCTTTGGTATCGCCCATCCCATGCCCCTGGATGATTACCTGGAGCATCTTGTAGAAGGTGTAACGGTCACGTCGGCCTATAAGTGATCCGCTTTAGCGCCCTACCGCATAGCCCTGCATGTGGCGCGCCGAGGCACCAGCGTGAAGCATGCCATCGCGCACTGCCACGGCACACACCCGGCCCAGCGCCCACTCATCCTGTATCGCCAGGTCATGGCCTTTATCACGCAGCGTCGCCAACGCCGCCGGGGAGAAGCGGTTCTCGATCAGCACCCGCCCCAGCACGCACTCACGCGGATGGAAGGATGCCGGGAAATGGCGCACCTGAAACTGCGGCGCATCGATGGCGCGCTGCAGGTCGTAGCCGTAGTGCACGATGCGCAGGAAGGTGGTCAGGCTCCACTGGTCCTGCTGGTCGCCGCCGGGCGAGCCCAGGGCCATGCACGGCTTGCCATCGCGGGTGACCAGCGTCGGCGTGAGCGTCGTGCGCGGACGAACGCCGGGGCGCAGTGAACTCGCCAGTCCAGGCGCCAGCCAGGTCATCTGCGCCCGCGTAGAGATCGAGAAGCCCAGCCCCGGCACACTGGGCGAGCTTTGCAGCCAGCCGCCGCTGGGCGTCGCCGAGACCATGTTGCCAAAGCGATCGACGATATCCAGATGCACCGTATCGCCCTCCACCTCAGGCAGCGGCGCAAACGTCGGCTCACCGCCGCCGGGTCCAATCGTAGGCTCGCTACCCGCCAGTGCCATGATCGTCGCTATCCGGGCATCGCCGCCCTCCAGCCCCGGGCGCATCTCCAGCGACGCCCGCTCACCGATCAACTGGCGTCGAGCCGCGTTATAGTCAGCGCTGAGCAGCGTCTCCAGCGGCACCTCGGCGCCGGCCGGGTCGCCGTACCACGCCTCGCGGTCGGCGAAAGCCAGCTTCGCCGACTCTGCTACCCGGTGGACGAACGCGGCGCTCTCGGGACCAAAAGAGCTGAAATCGACACCCTCCAGCAGCGCCAGCTGCTGCAGGAATACCGGCCCCTGGCTCCAGGGACCGCACTTGTGAACGCGATAGCCTGCGTAATCCGCGCTTACCGTGGCCTCTTCACTCGCTGACCAGCGCGCCATGTCCTCGCCGGTCAGCAGCCCGGCACGGCGCTCCCCGGTGCTGTCCATCAGCGGCTTGCGATAGAAGGCATCGACGGCGTCGGCCACGAAGCCTTCATAGAAGGTCGCTCGGGCACGCTCGATCTGTGCCTCACGGTCGGGGCCCGCCAGCGTCGCCTCGGCGAGAATACGCCGGTAGGTGCGAGCAATCGCCGGCGAACGAAACAGCCGGTCAGGACGCGGCGCAGCGCCGCCCACCAGCCACTGTTCGGCAGAGCTCGGCCACTCCTGCTTGAAGAACTCGGCAACCGGCAGAATCGAGGAAACCACACGACCGAGCAGCGGAAACCCGTTCTCCGCATAGTCGATGGCGGGCTCCAGCACCGACGCCAGCGGCATGCTGCCGTAATCGCGCAGCAGTCGCATCCAGGCGCCGAACGCCCCCGGCACCACGGCCGGCAACAGCCCGGTGCCCGGCACTGTCTTGAGCCCCAACTGCGCGAAGTACTCCGCGGTGGCCCCCGCTGGCGTCACCCCCTGGCCGCAGATCACCCGCGGCGCCGTATCGTCATGGCGCATCGCGATGATCGGTACCTCGCCGCCAGGACCATTCAGATGAGGCTCGACGATCTGCAGCACGAAACCCGCCGCCACGGCCGCATCGAAGGCGTTGCCGCCCTTCTCCAGCATTGCCATCGCCACGCTGGAGGCCAACCAGTGGGTAGTAGTGACGGCCCCGAAGGTGCCCTTGATCTCAGGACGAGTGGTGAACGGCGGCAAGCTGGGCATGGCGATCGGTTCCTCTTGTTGTTGAGCACCACCTGATACTGGGCGGCTCAGGTTGTACTTGAACCTACCATGTTTTACAGGCAGGATCATTAGAGCTATATAGCTATATTAACAACAACGCCAACTGAACGCGGTGGCCCATGACACTCGACAAGATCGTCAACGCATGCCTGCCCCACTTCGAGAACGAGCGCCTCGGCGTGCCGAAGTACGCGCGTTTCTATAACGCCATCAAGGAGGCCGTGCATGCCGGCCACCTCCTGCCCGGCGACAAGCTGCCCTCGGAGCAGGAGCTATCAGCGCGACTGCCGGCGAGCCTCGGCACCCTGCAGAAAGCGCTCAAGGCGCTATCCGACGATGGCATCGTGATTCGCGAGCACGGTCGCGGCACCTTTATCCGTGACCAGGAGATCAAGTTCGAAGACATCCGCGTCTTCCGCTTTCTCGATAATGGCCGGCCGCTGCCGTTGACCCTGCAGGGCCTGGGCGTCCAGGCGGTAGAACTTTCCCCCGAACTGGCGACATTCTTCGGCCGCGACCGAGCCGCGGTGATTCAGCGTCTGGTACAGGTCGAGGGCGAGCCGTGGACGTTCAACGAGTTCTTCCTGCCACTCGAGTACGCCCATGACCTGATGGATAAGCCGGCCAGCGACTTCGATGGCCTGTCGCTACACGAGCACCTGTTCCAGACCCAGCGCATTCTCACCAGTCACTTCGTGCATCGACTCGGCGTCGCCCCCTTCTCCGCTGACGCCAGGCGCTTTCTCGGCCTCGCCGACGCTGTCAGTCACGGCATGCAGTGGCGGGTGCACGGCTACTCGCGTGATGGCAAGCCAACGACCTTTCAGCGCTTCGAGGTCCAACCCGGCCATCGCGATATCGAACTCAGCACCCAGGCAGGTCAGGGGCGCGGCACCTGACACCTTGATGTAACGCCGCAATCGACGCTTCAAACCGCTCAATCAACAATAAAGGTAATCACATGACCCAGGATTCCAACCACAACGATAACGGCCCCATCGACGCGCGCCGTCGGCAGCTGCTCAAGGCCGGCGTCGTCGGTGTCGGCGTCGCCATGTTTCCCGGTATCCTCGCCGCATCGCCGACCCGCGAACTGCGCTGGGGCTCGGCAAGCCTTGGCTCGACCGGCTATATCATCATCGAGGCACTTGCCCAGGCCGTGCAGCGCAATAGCGATATGCGTACCACCACGCTTTCAACCTCGGGTGGCGCCGAGAACATGGTGATGGCAAGCCGCGAGGAGATCGAGTTCGGCCAGACCACCTCCACCGACTGGCCGCCGGCCACCCAAGGCGAACGCCCCTTCCCCGGGCCCATCGATGCGCGCCAGATGTTTGCCTATACGGTGTGGAACATCCCGCTGATCGTGCGCGCCGACTCCGACATTCACTCCCTGGCAGACCTCGCCGGCAAGCGCGTAATGCCGTCCACCGCAGGCGGCGCCACGGCCATCATGCACCAGACCATTCTCGAAGCAGCGGGCGTTGCCGACGAGGTCGACTGGACCTACGGCTCATGGAACGACACCTTCAGCGCTTTCCAGTCGGGTGCCGTCGACGCCATCCCCTCGACCCTGACCAACGGCCGCGCCTCGCCGGCACTGGCAGAAATCGACAGCACGGTGGAGTTCCGCGTGCTGCCGATCGAGCCCGAGGTACTCGAGCGAGCCCAGGCCATCAACTCCGGCCTGCTGGCCACCACCGTCAGCGCCGAGCAGTGGGATAAGGTAGACGGCGAGATGCTGATGCCCGCCATCTCCGGCGTGCTGGCCGCACGCCCCGGCGTCACCGACGACGAGGCCTATGCCGTCTGCAAGGCGATCTTCGATGACCCGGAGCAGGTGCGCCGCGTCGGGTCGCAGCTGCAGGACATCGGCGTGGAGTTCGCGGTGGAATACCTGCTTTCCGACTACCCGGTCAATGCCGGCGCCGCACGCTACTTCCAGGAGCGCGGTGTATGGCGCGATGAGCTGATCGTCGCAGACCCGGTCTCCGCGTAACCCTGCTACCTGCCATGCACCGCGGTGCATGGCAGCCGCTCAACGATGAGAATGAAGGCCACCCATGACGCCCAAGCTGCTTAACGACAAGCGCGGCTACATGAATACCGCCAATCTCGTACTGCTCCTCACCCTGGTAATGGTGGCCACCCATCTGCTGCAGGTATTCAACTACTACCTGCCATCCGGCCAATTCAAGGCGCTGCACCTTGGCTTGGCACTCCTGATCATCTTCACCAGTGCCACTGGCCATGCGCGGCACTGGCTGGGCCGGCTAACCTATGCCGGCTGCTTTATCCTCGCCGGCATCGCCGCCGGCTATGTGTTCCTCGAGTACGACGGCTTGATCACCGACCGCGTGTTCGGCCCTGAGCCAATGGACGTGGTGATCGGCTGCCTGCTGGTCGCCGTCAGCCTGGTGGCCGCCTGGCAGCAGTGGGGGCTGACCATTCCGCTGATCGGCGTGGTGGGGCTACTCTACGGTTATTTTGGCAATACCCTGCCCACACAGCTGCTCTATCATGCAGGGATGGGGCTGGAGCGGCTGGTCTCCTACGCCTCGATTCCTAATTTCCAAGGCGTGCTGGGATCGCTCACCGAGCTCTCCGCCGGCACCATCTTCATTTTCATGGTCTTTGCCGGGCTGCTGAAATCGACCGGTGGCATCGACTTCATCATGGGCTTTGCCACCAAGCTCGCCGGCAACTCGCGGGGTGGCCAGGCCAAGATTGCCGTACTGGCGAGCGCCTTCATGGGCATGATCTCGGGCAGTACCGTGGCCAATATCGCCAGTACCGGCACCATGACCATTCCGACCATGAAGCGCACCGGCTTCAAGGGCCCTTTCGCCGGCGCCGTCGAAGCCGTCGCCTCCACCGGCGGCCAGATGACGCCGCCGGTGATGGGCCTGACAGCCTTCCTCATGGTCGGCGTTACCGGCCTGGCCTATGACCAGGTGATTCTCGCCGCGGCGCTGCCGGCAGCACTCTACTATTTCTATCTGATCCTCGCCGTGCATCTGCAGGCGGCCCGCGAGAGGATCGAGCCCAACCAGCAGGCAGCCACGCAGACACTCCCCGCCAGGCAGTTGCTGGCCCGCTACGGACACCTGCTGATCGCCATCGGCGTGCTCGTCTACCTGCTGGTCAGCCGCATGCCGCCCTCCTACGCGGCGGCTTACGGCTGCCTGGCGATCATCGCGCTCGAACTCATCAGCAGCCTGCTGCGCCAGCACCGCCAGCCGTTCCATGCGCTGACCGGAGCGTTCACTCGGCTGATCGACGGCCTGCGCGAAGGCGGCTTCAGCGGCGCCACCATCGCCGTGATCGTCGCGGTGATCGGCATCTTCGTCGAGGTGCTAACCGCCACCGGCTTCGCCCAGAAGCTCTCCTACCTGATGTTGGGCATCGCCGACGGCAGCCTTGGCGTGCTGCTAATGATTGCCGCCGTGGCCTGCCTGATCTTCGGGCTTGGCCTGCCCACCTCGGCGGCCTACATCCTGGTCGCTCTACTCACCGCCCCGGCACTGGTCGACATGGGCCTGAGCCTGATGGCGGCGCACATGTTCGTGCTCTATTTCGCCGTCTTCTCGGCGCTCACGCCACCGGTTGCCGTCGCCTCGCTGATCGCCGCGCGCATCGCCGAAGCGCCATACTTCACGACCGCCATGCAGGCGGTGAAGATCGGCCTGCCGGGCTTCTTCCTGCCCTTCCTGTTCGTCGCCAGGCCCGAACTTCTGCTGATGCAAGGCTCGTTGCTGGATCAGCTCTTCGTATTCATCATCAGCATCATTGCCCTGGCCGCTCTCAACGTCGCCATGGTCGGCCAAGGGTTCATCCGCACCGCATGGCCGATAAGGGCGGTACTACTGGCTGCCTCGACGCTAACCCTGGTACCGGGGCTGCTGGGCACCCTGCTGGGCTGTGCCGTGATCCTGGCGATATTTGGCTACCAGTACGCGGCAAAAGCCAAGCAGCCCGTTACCCGTGCCGCCTAGCGGGATGGCATCGAGCTATATTCCATCAGTTGAGAGGCTAGATAGGCCAGGTTGTCACGCCCCTTGCCGATCAGTACCAAGCCTGGCGCATGGCGACGCTGCGTCCGGGTGACGCTGGAGCCGCTGGGCGTCCACTGCAGTAATAAGCAGCCGCTCGGCGTCTCCTCACTGGCAACAAACCCTTTGGCCCGCAGCAGAATCGACGTAGCTGCGTCGAGTACCTGGGTCAGCCTGCTGATATCGACAGGGCCCGGCAGGGTGAGCGTAAAAGAGGCTAAAGCACCTGGCACCAACGGCGTTAACTCAGGCACGATGGCTTCGCCAAGGCAGTCTCCGCGGTGTGTAATGACGGCAGGCTGTGGGGGTGCTGCCCAGGATATCTGGGCATTGGGGCTCAACGCCTGCAGTTGGTTACGCCTTGCGTCACACTCGTTTCTACTCAACCCTTCCCATCGATTGAAAACCATCGCCGGTGCCTCCGCTACTTGATGGCGCACCAGGTCACCGACGGTTGCATCCTCCAGAAGACGCCCGATAGCAGATATATCGACAAGCAGCTTGACGTCGGCCAGATAGTAGCCACGCGCTGAGTTGAATAGCTGCATAAGAGGCCTAGGCTGAGCCACACCACTCGCTTCCACCACCAGCCATTGCGGAGGACGCGGCCAACGGGATATTTGCGTTAACTGTGACGACAGGTTCCCTGATAACCCACAGCAGGCACATCCGTTGGTCAGCCGTATGACACCTCCCTCTCTCGATTCGATCAGATCTGCATCGATGTTCATACTGCCAAAGTCATTGATCAAGAAAAGCGCATCGCTGATCTTGCCATCCGCAATCATTTCATTGATCAGGGTGGTCTTGCCGCTGCCAAGAAAACCGCATAGAAGATGCACACCGATAGGTTGGTCGCTATCAAGCATCAGTTGGCAGCCCGCCAAGAAGAGTAGCGTGAATACCAATATCCTTCAGAGCAATACTCTCATCCAGCGGGTCATCGTCCAGCACCGCTACGTCCGCCCACTTGCCCGGTTCAAGGCTACCAATATGCCGATCTAGGTGCAGGGTCCGTGCCGCACCAAGGGTAATGGCCTCGAGGGCTACCTGACGGTTAATCGCCTCCTCCACTCCCAAGACAGCTCCCGATGCCGTTTGGCGGCGATGAGCGCAGTGGGCCGTGAAGAGCGGCGAGAGCGGTGTAACGGGAGCATCGCAGTGGATACCGAAGGTTATATCAAGCCGGTTGGCGCTGGCAGTGGGTTCCAGACGCTGGCAACGATCGAAACCGAGCGTGCGTGATAGGTGAATATCCCCCCAGTAATAAATATGGTTGGCAAAGATATTGAGGCAAGCGTCAAGCTGTTTGACTCGATAGAGCTGATCCTGACGAATCAGCTGGACATGTTGCAGGGTGTGACGATGATTGGAGCGCGGCCACAGGCAGAGAGCCTCCTCCAAGGCGTCCAGCATCACTTCAACGGCTTCATCGCCGTTGGTATGAATATGCAGTTGAAAGCCTGCTTGGTGATAGTGCAGCACCATGTCGTGAAACGTCTGCGGGGGTGCGTTCCATACACCATTGCCTTCAACATCGAGATAGCCTGGCCACTGTAAGCGTGCGGTATAGTTCTGGATCGCGCCATCGGTCACCAGCTTCACAATACCGAAGAAGAGTTTATCGTGGCCCTGCGTCATCGCCTTTGCCAGCTGCTCACTGCCCTCCTCGGGCGCCCACCCCAGTGCATTGAGCGCGGGCACCAAGCGTACAGGGAAGCTCGGCTCCAAGGTCGTACTGCGCATCGACGCGACGGCATCATCGCTGAGTGGGTTAAGCAAGTCGGTGATGGTCGTAATGCCCTCACGCCGAGCCGCTCTGGCATACTGACGCAGCGCCTCAGGTTGGCTAGCCTGCTCGAAGAAATCGATACCATAGCGATCAAACACCAAATGCATGGCCGGCATTTCCTGCAACTCACCCACGCATTCACCGCCAGCTTTTCTTACGATACCGTCTATCTCTTTGCTGGCGATAGCGGCCTGCTCGATCACCGCCGAATTCACCGTCATGACATGCAGACTGGCATGCATGACAATGATCGGTACTGTATCGCTGACCGTATCCAGCAAGCCTTTATCCAAGCGCGCGCCACTGAAGTAGATAGGATCGAACCCCCAGGCGATCAACGGCTCGCCCGGGGTCAACCTGGCCAGCCCTTCGGCCAGGCGTGCCTGAAGAGACGCCACGTCTCGCAGCCCCGACCAGCGCTGCCCCGCCGGTGACTGCTTGTCGAACCAGCCGAGATAGATGTACTCCCAGATGGCCCCTTCCAGGGCATGACTGTGTCCCTCCACGAAGCCTGGCATCAGCACTTTGTCGGCATAGCGATCGTCTACTGTCACTTCGCCAAAAGCACGTGCCTGCTCTAGTGAGCCGAGGCTCAATACACGCCCATCCTTGACGGCCAGACAGTCACCTTCCGGCTGCGAAGGGTTCATGGTGATAATGCGACGTGCCGGGTAAAGCGTAATGGTCATAATGACTCCTTACTGAGACGCTACGGCCAGTCGACGCTCCACCATACGTGCCATGATGCTAGCTCCGACAGGCAAGATGCCATCGTCTAGCACATAACTGGGATTATGCAGTGGAATCGAGCCCGCATGCCCCACCCAGCAGTACGCCCCGGGAATCACCTGCAACATATCGGCAAAGTCTTCACTACCGGTTACCCGGCGATCCACCAGGCGTGCGTTCTCTTTACCAACGATATCCGCAGCCGCGTCGATGTAGGCGCTGGCACAGTCGGCGTCGTTAACCAGAACACTGAATATATTGCGCAAGTCGATCTCTATACGCACATCATGTGACAGCGCTAGCCCCTTGCAAATACGACGCATGCGCTCATGCACCGCCTCACATAGCTCGTCTTCAAAGTAGCGGACGGTGCCAGATACGGTGGCACTATCAGGAATGACGTTGTACGCAGATCCAGCATGAACCTGGGTAACGGAGAGCACCAGAGGACTGGTCGGCGGCGCATTACGGCTGACCACCGCCTGCAGCTGCTGGACTAGCTCAGTGGCAATGATGATGGGGTCGCGGGATTGATGTGGCATGGCGGCATGGGAACCGACACCATGTATCGTAATATCAAAAAAGGTAGCCCCTGCCATCGCGGGGCCTGGAGTAATCGTGACCTGGTCAGGTTCACTCCCCGGATCATTGTGCAGGCCATAAACTTCATCACACGGAAAACGTTCAAAAAGCCGGTCGGCGAGCATCCGACGGGCGCCACCCAAGCCCTCTTCCGCTGGCTGAAAAATCACCACCACGGTACCCGCAAAATTTCGACTCTCCGCCAGGTAACGCGCAGCCCCTAGCAGAATCGTGGTGTGACCATCATGGCCACAGGCGTGCATCTTGCCGGCATGTTGAGAAGCATAAGGAAGATCGGTCGCCTCATGGATCGGTAGCGCGTCCATATCGGCACGCAGTCCAATGCAACCGCCATCCCCCTGCCCCTTGATAATGCCCACCACCCCGGTGCCGGCAATCTCCGTGTGAACCTCATCCAGGCCCCACTCCCGCAGTTTTTTTGCGACCAAGGCGGCGGTACGCGACTCCTCGAACCCCAGCTCTGGATGAGCATGAAGGTCGTGACGTATCGCCACCAGCTCATCCTGAAACTCACTGATACGACTGATCGTTGGCATAGTGCCTCACTTGTTAATGGTTATGATGGTGGTCGAAAACGGACGTTGGTCATGCACTAAGCAGCTCGCAGCAGTTGGCAAAGTCCCACTCACGTCCAGGGGCAGCATCGATAAGCATCCGCGTATATTCGTGGCGTGGGTTCGACAACACCTCTCTAGCACTGCCGTATTCAACAATGACCCCATGCTGCATGACGATAACCTCATCGCAGATCTGCGCCGCGACCCGCAGATCATGGGTAATAAAGAGAATCGCAATACCTAAACGCGCCTGCACCTCATCCAGGAGATCCAACACCTGCGCCTGGACCGATACATCCAGCGCCGATACGGCCTCATCGGCCACCAGCAAGTCCGGACGCATCATCACAGCGCGTGCAATGGCGATCCGCTGGCGTTGACCACCGGAGAACTGATGCGGGTAACGCTCTAAGGCATCCCCGGGCAGGTCAACCAACTCCATCATCTCCAGTGCCCGCTCATACGCTTCATGACGGGGCGTGCCAAAGTTGACCGGTCCCTCAACCAGACTGCGGCCAACGGTCCAACGCGGATTGAGCGAGCGAAAGGGATCCTGAAACACCACCTGAAAGTGTTTGCGGTGTGGCCTTAGGGCCCGCCTCGACAAGGTGGCCACCTCTTTGCCGGCAACCCGTATTGATCCCGATGTCGGATCGACTAAACGCATAATGCTGCGTGCAACCGTCGTCTTGCCGGAGCCACTCTCTCCAACGATCCCCAGCGTCTGGCCGCGCTTGACGGTAAAATTGATATCCCGCGCGGCATGCGTGCCGGGTTTTCGCAAGAAAAATCCTCCCCCGCTGTACACCTTCTGCATATCGCTGACTTCCAATACCGGCTGCGTGCTGTCTTGGGAGCGCGCGCCCCTAGGCACCAGACTGGGTACCGAACTCAGTAGTCGCTTGGTGTACTCATCGGAGGGGTGGCGAAAGAGCGTTTCGACCGGCGCGTGTTCGACTATCTTGCCGTGCTTCATGACATGCACCGCATGTGAGACTTCCGCGACGACTCCCATGTCATGCGTAATAAACAGTACCGCCGTGCCATGCCGCTCCTGCAACTCGGCGATCAGTGACAGAATCTGTGCTTGGGTAGTGACATCCAGCGCGGTGGTTGGCTCATCGGCAATCAGCAATTTTGGCTCCAGCGCCAACGCCATGGCGATCATGATCCGCTGCCGCTGTCCTCCCGATAGCTGGTGCGGATAAGAGCCATAAATACGCGCCACATCGGGTAGATACACTTGCTGCATCACATCCAGCACCCTATCTCTGCAGTCTCGCTTCGATAGCTCGCGATGGGTTTGCAGTACTTCAGCGATCTGGTCCCCGACGCGCATTACCGGGTTTAGCGCCGTCATCGGCTCTTGGAAAATCATCGCCATACGCTGCCCACGCAGCCTGCGCATCTGAGAAGGCGTCAACGTAAGTAGCGATTCACCATCCATGTCTATTTCACCGCCAGATACCTCCAAGGCTCCCTTAGGCAAAAGCCCCATCACGGCCAGCGATGTTACCGACTTGCCGGAGCCACTTTCGCCCACAAGACTAACGGTTTCTCCTTCATGTACCTGCAAGCTGATGTCATCCAGTACCAGGCTGCCCGGATCCTCCTCACCGCTCAGCCGAACCGAAAGGTGACGGATATCCAATACCTCTTTCGCACTGCTCTTGTCGTTGTTCTTGAAACGCATCATCACGCCTCCCGTTTCTTGAGCCGAGGATCTAGCATGTCGCGGGCGGCATCACCCAGTAGGTTGATCGACAGGATACACAGCGACAGAATGGCACCGGTCCAGAAGATCAGGCCCGGCTTGACCTGGAAGTAGGTGCGTCCTTCGGCCATGATATTGCCCCAGGTAGGAATATCGGTACTCACGCCAGCCCCTAGGAACGACAATATCGCTTCGGTAAGAATCGCCGATGCACATATATAGGTCCCTTGAACGATCATGGCAGGCACGGTATTCGGCATTAAATGCTGCCAGAGGATCTTAGGCATGGAGCTGCCCAACGCGATCGCCGCTTCCACATACGGCTCCTCACGCGCGCCAAGCACCACCGAACGCACCAAGCGAACCACCCTCGGCACCTCAGGAATGGTAATTGCCACGATCACCGACCAGACACTAGGGCCGCTCAAGGCAACCAGTGCAATGGCCAGGAGAATGGCGGGGATTGCCATCAGGCTATCCATGATGCGCATGATCACCGCATCTGCGGCACGGAAGAAGCCAGACACTAGACCGATTATCATGCCCACCACGACACTGAACAGCGCAGCCCCAACGCCAATCAGCAGCGACACTCGCCCGCCTGTCATAATGCGGCTGAACAGATCCCGACCATACTGGTCAGTGCCCAATAGATGCTCTGCGCTGGAAGGTTGCAGCCGATTTAGCGACCCCATCTGCATAGGGTCGTAAGGCACGTATAGCGGCGCCAGCAGCGCCGACAGCACGATCGAGAATAGCACGACAGCCGCAATCAGCGGCCCCGCCCCGAGGCGCCATTGACGTGGCAGAGACAGCATCCCCAGCACGGTCTGCATGGCGGCGGAAGGTTGGGTAGCATGAGCCATCAGTAGCGAATCCTTGGATCGATGATCGTATAAGAAATATCAATCAGCAGGTTAACCAGCACGTAGAGTCCGGCCGTCAGCAGAATCATCGCCTGTATTACCGGGTAATCACGGGCCAGGATGGCATCCACCGTCAAGCGGCCCACTCCGGGTATATTGAAGACACTCTCGGTGACCACTACCCCAGCAATCAACAGCGCGAACCCGGTGCCAATAATCGTCATAATCGGCACCGCGGCGTTGCGTAGCGCATGGCGGAAAAGAATCGCACTTTCCCGCAGCCCCTTGGCTCTCGCCGTACGGACATAATCCTCTCCCAGCACATCCAGCATGCTGGCACGCGTCATCCTTGCAATCAGCGCCACATAGATTGTCGCCAGCGTGAAAGAGGGCAGTAGCGCGCGCTGGAAGAACCCCAGTAAATCCTGAGTAGGCGCCGTATAGCCCTGCACCGGCAGCCAGCGAAGTTCAATGGCAAATATCTGGATAAAGATATAGCCGATCACAAATACCGGCACCGAAAAACCTAGTACCGAGAAGCTCATCACCGCATAGTCAACCCAGCTGCGATGACGCCAAGCGGCCAGCACCCCCATGGGCACTGCTATCAGTACGGAGAGGAAAATCGTCAGCATGGCAATATTTAGCGTTGGCCAGATACGCTGACCGATCATGCTGCTAACAGGCGTATTGGAAATGAGGGAGACGCCAAGATCCCCCTGGAACATCATTCTCACCCACTGAAAAAATTGTTCATATAGGGGCAGATTGAGCCCCAAGCGGTCACGAATCCGCTCTAGTTGGGCAGGTGTCGCTGAGTCACCAGCCAGGATGGCCGCAGGATCTCCCGGCGTAAGCCGTAGTATCAAAAACACAAACAGGGCGACGATAATCATGACCGGTACAACGGCCAGCAATCGCCTGATGATATAGCCCAGCATCCGCTCCCCCTCACAGACCCGCTGTGATAAACACACTTTGCATGTAATGGCGGCGGGACCTGCCCGCCGCCCTACTCAGCGGCTACTGTTTATCGATATTCCAGAACACCGGAACCGGCGAAGGAATCATGTCGGTGATATTATCCCGGCGTGCTTGCGGCATGATGTACTGCCCCAACGGGATATAAATCACCTCATCGAGGGTATGTACCTGGAGCTTACGTGCGACCTCCTGCCGCTCCTCGTCCGACTCGGCGGCGATAAATTCGCGACGCAGCGCCTCCAGCTCTTCATCTTCCGGCCAGCCAAACCAACCATCTTCACCACGTCCATTCAGCATGACGTTGATCAGCGGCGAAGTAATCTCCGGCACCATCCAGTTGGTAAAGAAGATATTCCAGCCGCCCTCATCCGGTGCAGACATACTCGCGCGGCGGTTGACCAGGGTCTGCCAATCCATGGGCTGCATATCCACCTCGAAACCGGCTTGGCGCAGTGCTTGGGCAGCAACCACCGGCTGAGCGGAAAGACTCGTTACATCGGTCGGCTGCATCAACACCACGGGTGTGCCGTCATAACCAGCTTCCTCTAGCAATTGCTGCGCGGCTTGAGGATCACCACCACTGGTCAGCGACTCGGATCCACTCTCATCAGCCAAGGGGGTGCCACAACCAAATATAGCGCCGCAAATCTCGTAGTACTCGGAGTCCCCCATCATGGTCGCCAGGACGTCCTCCTGGCTCAGCGCCAGCAGCGCGGCTTGACGTATCTGCTTGTTATCAAAAGGCGGATACTTGAAGTTGAGGCGACCCATGGTCTGATAGCCGAGCGGATCGCGATTCTCCACCACCACATCCGGGCTCGACTCAAGAATCGGCAATAGGTCGACCTGCACCTGCTCGATATAATCGATCTCACCGGTAGTCAGCGCATTGATAGCGGTTTGAGCATCCGGCATGGTCGTCCACACAACCCGATCGACGTTGACCACCTTGCCGCCCGCCATCCAGCTAGGCTCTTCTTCCCGCGGCACATAGTCATCGAAGCGCTCGTAGGTGACACTCACACCGGGCTCATACTCGTCTTCCAGGAAGCGAAATGGTCCCGAGCCAATATGCTCGGAGATCGACGAATCAGCCGACGTGGCCGCAATACGCGCCGGCATTATGAACGCCGGCACTGCAGACTGCTTGGCCAGGGTATCGATCAATGGCGGATAGGGTTCTGAAAGCGTCCAGGTAATCGTTTGCTCATCCGTGGCTTCCAAACTCTCGGTGACATCAAATATCAACTGGCCACCCGAGTCGCGTTCGCCCCAGCGCTCCAGAGACACCACCGCGTCCTCGGCCGTCACCGCCTCGCCGTCGTGAAACATCAACCCTTCACGTAATGTCAGGGTATAGGTGAGTGAGTCATCGGATATCTCCCAGTCCGCCATCTGCGGCTGAGGGTTGAAGTCTTCATCCGATGCCAACAGCACATCGTAAATCATATAGCCGTGATTACGCGTGATATGTGCTGTAGTGATGATCGGATCCAATACGCGCAAGCTTGAGTGCATCACGGCGGTAATCGTGGTGTCATCGCTCTTGGCAGTCATTGGTAATGTCAGGGCAACAGCGGTTACCGCTGCAACAGCAGCCGACATTGGCTTGATGCGTAACGTCTTGCGTAGAGTGGGTATTGTCATTAGTAGTTCCCCTATGATTGCTTTCCCGTCGTTGGGAATAAAGGCATGACCTCCACGACTGCAGTCAGTTGACTGGATGGAAGGCATCACCAAGTGGGCCAAGACGCATGCCGGGCATCAGATGCTTCCAGGGTAGATCGGAAGGACTGAACGCCATTGGGCCGGGCGCAAGGCAAATCAATATATGCGATGCAATAGAAGTGAAGTCAGCGCGAAAGTGCGTAGAGCTTTTAACCACTAAAATTTCGGTCGTCTCTGGCTCGATACCCACAAAGCGGAACATCTCTCGGTCGGCCAACTGTGCTTTATGGGTGGTAACCACGACCCTGACGCCGCCAATACGCAAGCAAGCAGAAGGGCCAAGAGCAAGCGATGCGCCACCGTAGTAGGGGCCTCGTGCAGTCAAGCGGCCATCCGACAATGTCTCGACTTTCGCTATCACCCGATAGGGGCTGTCGCCCACCACGCCAGACTGGCCTCCCAAGGTGAACGCCAGACTAGCCCCCTCGCCAGCCGTATGTGCTTCGAGCGCCGCATCGGGGTCGACCAGGAGCCCCAGCGCCGCGTCCGTCACCTCCGCCTCGATCAGCGCGCGCAGCATGCCCGTGGTATTGGAATCACCACCAGCCCCTGGGTTGTCCTGGGTATCGGCAAGCACCACAGGTCCGACTGCGCCGCTCCTAACGAGCCTCTGGGCCTCCGACACTCCTTTATCGGCTGAATATACCTGCCCAGCAAAGCTCGCCTCAGCCCTGGCAAACTCATCAGCCAGCTGCTCGACTGCGGCACTGGCGTCAGGGCCATAGGCCACCAGGCTCGGGCCACAGTCGTTAATGTCAGCCGCAGGGAAACCCATGAATAGAGAGGCACTGATAACGGACTCCCCCTCCAGTTCAGCGAGACGTGCATACAACGATGCGGCAGGCTCGAGGTCGGTGGACTGCCAGGGGATGGGTATCAAATAGTCAAGGCGGCGAAAGGCCTTGGTGGGCTGGGCGCCGGACGTCATTAAGTAATCCAGGCCCTCTGCGGCACGCCGCCCGGTTTCCGCCATATCCACATGGGGATAGGTGCGAAACCCTACCAGCATATCCGCCATATCCACCATTCGAGCGGTAATATTGCCATGCAAATCCAAACACGCCATCACCGGCACAGAAGGGCCCACCACGGCCCTCACACGCGCCAGCAGCTCGCCCTCACCATCATCCAGATGTTCGCAAACCATGGCGCCATGAAGGTCGAGAAAGACACCGTCTAGTGGCAACGCAGCCGATAGACGAGTCACCAGTGCCTCGACGATATCCTCGAAGGCCTGCTTGGTCACATGCGCAGAAGGAATGGCGCCCGCCCACAGTAGCGGCAGCATCTGCCATTCTCGCTCGCCCCCGTAATCCACAGCCCCCGAGATGCCCAGGTTTATTCCTCGACAGGCACTGAACATGGCGTTGCCATGCGCCATGGGCATGTAGCCACCGCCCTGGACGAAATCGTCGTAGGTCGCTCTGGTCGGTGCAAAGGTATTGGTCTCATGCAGAAACCCTCCCATTGCTACGCGGTAAGTCATTGTTATTGTTTCCTTTATATAAAGGTAAGTAGAACCTCTACTTAGCGGCCACTTCGTTAATAACGGTGATATCTGAAATGGACACACTGTATCGCTCAGCGATACAATCGTATTGTTTTATTGATCATCATCAACCTTAGTCGCAACGTTCCGATCGCGCAAACATAACGGAAAATATTATGCAGAGAACTATAAGATCGCTTTTGAATCAGCGCGTTATGACAGAAAACCAGAAGAACGATCCGCTATTTCTGCAGTCTGTGGCCAGAGCCATGCAAGTGCTATCGGCATTTCATACGGCCGATGGCGCCATGAGCCTATCGGAGATTGCCAAGCAGGCCGGTATCGACAGGAGTGCCGCACAGCGCATCGTTCATACCCTGCGCGAACTGGGCTATCTCAAACGCGATAATGAGGATAGCGGCTTTCTCCCTGAGCTCAGGATTCTCGATCACACCCTCGACTACTTAAGCCTCAACCCAGTAGTACGCAATGCCACCCCTGTACTGCTTGAACTAAGGCGAAATATTCGCGAAAGAGTCGACCTTAGCCTCTTCGATGACACTCGCGTGGTATATGCGGCACGTATGCAAAGCAAGCGGGAAACGTTTTTTGCCACCTTGGTAGGCCATAGCGTACCCACCTTCTGCAGTTCTGGCGGTCGAGCTATCCTCTCGCGTCTGAATGATGATGAAGTACGCGATATCCTTGACCGGTCCGACCTAACCCCAGTCACGCCGCGCTCGATTACCGACCCTGCGGCAATTCTTGACAAGGTCCAAGAGGCACGCGAGCAAGGCTATGCATTGGCAAAAGAGGAAATTCTCATCGGAGAGATCGCGCTAGGCGTGGCCATCACCGACAAACATGATCGTCCGTGTGGCGCGATACACGTGGCTGGCTCGCTAAGCGATTGGACAACCGAAGCATTTCGGGATCGCGTCTTCCCACTTGCGTCGGAAGCTGCCAGGGCGATATCGCGCTTTTGAATCCGCCCCGACGCAATTCATTGTCCTGCATCGCATAAGGAGGTAATGGTAAGCCGACTTGCCGCATGTATCAGGCTGTGCCAGGGTTACTGGTGTTATGGAAAATTCAACAACAAAAGGAATGATAACCATGGCCATTATCCCACGTCGCAGCGCACTACCCATCGCTCTGATGACTGCCGCACTTCCTTTGAGTGCTGCCATGGCGGGCGATGACTCAACGGTTAGCGTGCGTGACCTCTACGACGGCAAGCTCATGCCCGACGAGCAGGTCGAAGCCTATCGCAACATAGATGCGCTGTTTCCATCGCGCACTGTCAGGGCATCATCGACGCCCCATGCCTTTGGCGAGCGCGAAGTGGACATTGAGGGGTTCACCTTTACCGACGATGACACCACCTACGATCTCTACGACTTCATGTCGCTCAACCGCGTCAGTGGTTTGATCGTGGTCCACGACAACGACATCGTCTTCGAGCAGTACGCCCTGGGCAACGACCGGGACACACGCTGGATGTCGATGTCCGTGGTCAAGTCCATCGCCTCCACGCTGATCGGAGCGGCTATCGAGGACGGCCATATTGGCAGTCTCGACGACAATGTCGTGGAGTACGTACCAGAGCTAGCGGGCAGCGGCTACGATGGCGCCACGGTGGAACATATCCTGCTGATGGCCTCAGGGGTTGCCTGGGATGAGACCTACGACGATCCGGACTCGGACCGCCGCGAGATGCTGGAGCGCCAGATTGCCCAGGAGAGCGGCGCCATTGTGCAGCAGCTGGCGGAGCTCGAGCGTGTGGCAGCCCCCGGGGAGGTGTGGAACTACAGTACCGGTGAAACGCAGCTGCTGGCTGCCATTATCGAAGGGGCCGTCGGCACCAGCGTGTCCGATTACCTCTCGGACACCCTCTGGGCAAGCTATGGCATGGAGCACGACGCCGCATGGTGGCTAGACGGTGAAGATGGCCAGGAAATTGGCGGTAGCGGCCTTCTGGCGACGCTGCGCGACTATGCCCGGTTCGGCCAATTCTTCCTCGATGAGGGGCAGGCAAACGATGGAGAGAGGATCTTGCCAGAAGGCTGGGTTGAAGTCGCCGGGCGAGGCCATGACATCGGCGGTGAGCCTATCGCCTATGGCTATTCATGGTGGCCGGTGGGTGATGAGGGTGCCTTTGCCGCCGTAGGCATCTTCGGTCAATGGGTGTTTATCCATCCCGACAAGAATATCGTGATCGCCATGAGCGGCGCGCAACCGAAGTCTCTCGGCTTCGAGATTGTTCCGGTAAGCCGGTTTTTCCACGCTCTCGCGGATGCCATCACCGAATAGCCTTTCAAGCGGCTCCCACATCTTTCTGGCGCCACTCCCTGTGGGAGCAAATTCATTGCGATGGCAGCGCGCAGCGCTGCCCGGGCCAAAACCAACCAACCCCATCGCGATTAAAATCGCTCCTACATTGGCCTTGGCGCCACTCCCCTGTGGGAGCGAATTCATTCGCGATGGCAGCGCGCAGCGCTGCCGGCGAACCCACCCCATCGTGACTGACGTCACTCCTATACTGGCCTTGGCGCCATTTCCCTGTGGGAGCGAATTCATTCGCGATGGCAGCGCGCAGCGCTGCCGGCCAACCCACCCCATCGTGACTGACGTCACTCCTACATTGGCTTTGGAGCCACTCCAAGTGGGAGCGAATTCATTCGCGATGGCAGCGCGCAGCGCTGCCGATCAACCCACCCCATCGTGACCGACGTCACTCCTACACTGGCCTTGGCGCCATTTCCCTGTGGGAGCGAATTCATTCGCGATAGCAGCGCGAAGCGCTGCCGATCAACTCACTCCATCACGGCTGAAGCTGATCAGCCTTGGCTCGACAGGTCAGCCTGAACTAGCTGGAAAATCGGCCACTAGAAACGCCCGGATGAAGTGGTGCCGGCGCTCAGAAACCACCTGGAGAACACGCTTCATATCCAAGTTCAAGTAATCATGCACGATGCGGTTTCTCAGGCCTATGATGGCATTCCAAGCCGTGAGGTCAGATGAACTCAACACTCCTAAAGAACCAAGCATGTGAAACGTATCATACGCCGAAATAGGAACCGCCTTTCCCTGCATCTTCAAGGTGTGCTTGGCCTTACCGATGGCGTTCTCTATCAAGACTTGAAACGCATGCAACACACCATTTTCTTCCAGCTCACTGAGCGTATCACCGTCGTCCAGGCGCTTGGCCGCCTGATCAAGAAGATGGCACTGGCGATCAGCCAACGAACGTGTCTCGGCCAGGTAGTGCTCAAGGCGCATAGCGTTTCTCCAACTCCCAGTGTTCCATGTCCTGCCAGGTGCGCTTCAGGAACAGCGCCCATGCCAGTGAGTCCTCCCCAACAAGAGGAATACCCTCCTCGGCGACTGCGGCACGCAATGCAAGCCCGGCACGCTGAAGATCCGCCACATCGATACACGTAGGGTCGATACTCAAGCATTCGGCAACCGCTAGGCGCAGCGATTCGCCACGCCCGAAGTATTCAACAGAGTCGCTGGGCACGTCCTGCCACTTCACGGCGATATCCCAGTCGCTTTCGGCATGTGCTTGCCCAGTGGCACGGCTACCGAACAGGATCGCAAAATCGAGCCCTTCAATGCCGCCAAGACAGGCTGCAAGGGGGTGATGTTGATCGGCACCTAGCAGGTGACTGGTCTTCACGCTACCTCCTCTGCACGCTGGCTCACTGACGTATTGCCGCCCACGCGCTAATCCACATAGGTGAGATTGGTTTCCCAGCTCTCGCTGCTGACTTCGATGGCGGCCTGGACCCCCGCCGCGTCGCCGGCCTGGAAGGCGGCATAGATCGCCTTGTGGTCCTTCAGAGCCACCTCGGGCAGCGTCTGCATCGAGGTCTCCAGGGCGGCTTCGATCAGCTGGATCAGCGTCTCGCCGACCCGGATGGTCATCGGATTGTGGGTCGCCGCCAGAATGGCGCGATGAAAGGCCACATCATGATGGGCGGTCTGTTCGCCGTTGGCGATGGCCGCCTCCATGGCCTCGATGGCCTGGCGAATCCGCGCGTGGTCCTCCGGCGTGGCGTTGTGCATGGCCTGCAGGGTGTAGGCCGGCTCGAACATCAGGCGAAATTCCATCACGTCGCGGGTCATGCCACGGGCCAAGATCATGCCGAAGGCCATCGGGTCGACCAGCGGGTCTCCCGGCTCGCGGCGGATAACGGTGCCCTGCCCGCGACGCACTTCCACCACGCCGATTGCCTGCAGCATCTTGATCGCCTCGCGCACGCTCGACTTGCCGATGCCCAGGCTGTGGGTGAGCTCGCTCTCCGAGGGGAGGTAGTCGCCTGGCTTGAGTTCGCCACGAATCAAGGCCGTCTTGATCCGCTCGAGAATCTGCATGGCGACGGAGCTGCGCTCGATGGAGCCGCCGAAGGAGTCGCTCGAGAGAGGCCGTGTGGCAAGCCGGGGATTCAGACTCATGGGTTATCTCACTGTTGGCGCCATAGCGCATGTTACCAAACTGACATTAGGACGTTGCTGAACCTAGCTTGCAAGGATACCGAATTCCTGACTAGTATAACCCACATGACATCAGACATCAGATGTCTGCCATGAGAAGCCATTGGACCGCATAATGACAACATCCAAGCTCGTGGTGCTGACCACCGGCGGCACCATTGCCAGTAGCCAGAGCGATTCAGGGCGTCACCGCTCCGGTGCCCTCCAGGGCGAGTCGCTGCTGTCGCAGGTCTCGCTGCCGGCGGGACTGACGGCCGAGATAGAGGTTCGCTCGGTGCTGCAGAAGCCCAGCAACGCCATCTCGCTAGACGACCTGATGCTGCTGCGTCAGGAGTGCCTGGCGCTCGGCGAGTCCCCCGAAGTGGTCGGCATCGTCATCACCCACGGCACCGATACCCTGGAAGAGACCGCCTACTTCCTGGACATCACCCTGCCCGGCCGCATCCCCGTGGTGATCACCGGGTCGCAGCGCGCGCCCCACGAGCCGGGCACCGACGCCTTTCGTAACATCGCCGATGCCATCCAGTTGGCGGCCTCGCCGCAGGCCCGAGGCCTGGGCACCCTGGTGCTGTTCAATCAGACGCTGTTTGCCGCCCGCCAGGTACGCAAGATCGACACCTTCCAACTCGCTGGCTTCGCCGCTCCCGAGACGGGCCCCCTCGGCTACATCGACGGTACGCGTATCCACCTCGCCGCCAGGCCGGTACGCCCCCAGCCGATCGCCGCCGCCCTGGGTGCCGCGCTGCCCCGGGTCGACATCCTGCCGGCATACCTGGGAGCCGCCCCCGACATGGTCGATGCGGCCATCGAACGCAGTAGCCAGGGCCTCATCGTCGATGCCCTGGGCCGCGGCCATGTGCCACCAACCTGGCCCAGCCACATTGCCAAGGCAGTCGCCGAAGGCACGCCAGTCGTCATCGTCAGCAGCTGCCACCGGGGGCCGATAGAAACCGTCTACGAATTCGACGGCAGCCTCTGCGACCTGGTGGCCGCAGGCGCCATACCCCTACAGGATCTCAGTGCCCGCAAAGCCAGGCTGGCACTCTCCGTCCTGCTCGCCTCCGCTTCATCGGGGCCACTCGAGGCGAGCTTGAAGGCCCTGACGTCCGCCAGCGCGGCGTGACGCACCATCTGGGTCATCAGCCCCATAGCAACGAATAAACCCAACGACTCGCAGAGGTAGCACCATGAACAACAAACTTATCAAGACGTCCCTGGTGGCAGCCGTGGCCGCCGCCACCTTTGGCATCGGCCAGGCCAACGCCGCCGATTACACCTTTACCTTCGCCCACGTGCTGATCGAAGACACCCCGAATGGCCAGGCCGCCCTGCGCTTCAAGGAGGAGGTGGAAGAGAACTCAGACGGCCGCATCCAGATCGACGTGCTGCCCGCCGCCCAGGTGGGAGGCGATGTCGAGATCATCGAGCAGATCCAGATGGGCCTGGTGGACATCGGGATTCCGCCGTCCGCTACCCTTGGCAACTTCGAAGAGCGTCTGCAGATTCTCGACCTGCCGTTCCTGATCCCCGACTACGACACCATGGTCGAGCTGCTTGACGGCGAGGTGGGCCGCGAGATTCTCGACACCCTCAACGATCACAACATGTACGGCGTGAACTTCTGGGGCGCCGGTTTCCGGCACATGACCAACAACGACCGCCCCATCGAAACGCCTGAGGATCTCGACGCCATTCGCATGCGCACCATGCAGGCACCGATCATCATCTCCACCTACGAAAACTTCGATGCCAACGCCACCGCCATGGCCTTCACAGAGGTCTACAACGGCCTGCAGCAAGGCGTGGTGTCCGGCCAGGAGAACCCGCTGGCCAATATCTACACCATGCGCTTCCACGAGGTGCAGGACTACCTGTCGCTGACCAATCACGCCTACCACGCCTATGCGGCGGTGATTAACACCGATTCGTGGAACTCGCTCCCCGAGGACCTCCAGGAGGTCATGCGCGATGCCTTCGACAACGGCCGCGATGCGTCGCGTCAGCTGACCCTCGAAGACGAGGAGAACATCATGGCCTCGCTGGAAGGCGAGATCGAGATCAACGAGATCTCCGCCGAGGCCCGCGAAGCCTTCGTCCAGGCCAGCCTGCCGGTGCACGAGGAGTATGAATCTGTCGTGACCACCGAGCTGCTGCACAAGGTCTACGACGTCGTCGGCATCGAGTACTGAGACGCCGCGGGCGCCCTCGCGGCGCCCGCGCTCCATCACGGGTTTCTCCACGAAGTGGCCTAACCATGTTCGCAACGCTCAACAGGATTCTCGATCACGTGGAAAGCGTGGCGATGGTGGTGTTCATGTCCATCGCCACCCTGCTCACCGCGCTCCAGGTGATCTACCGCTACGGCTTCAACAGCTCGCTGTTCTGGGTCGAGGAAGTCGTCATCTACTCCATCATCTGCATGAGCTTCGTCGGCGCCAGCATGGGCGTGCGTAACGGCGTGCACATCTCTGTCGATGTACTCAACGCCTTCGTGCCCCCCGCCGTCAATCGCTGGCTGCATATCATCGCTGCCGTGCTCGGCATCGCCTTCGCCTGCTTCCTGGCCTACTACGGGTTCCAGCTGTTCTTCAACACCCTGGGAAGAGGACAGCGAACCGCGGCACTGCGCCTGCCGATGGCCTGGTTCTACCTGCCGATCGCCATTGCCGGGCTGCTGCTGGTGGTGCGCTACCTGTGGGTCATCCACCAAGCCTGGACCAAACCGCCGGTCAGCCTCGCTGAAGAGCTTGCCGCCGAAAAAGACAAGCTCGTCTGACGACTGGAGTTCGTTATGATCACGGCACTTCTGCCCATCTTCTTTGCGGTGCTGCTACTGGGGCTGCCGATCTTCGCCGCCCTGGCCTTCGCCGTCTTTCTGGCCATTCAGTTCTTCGGCACCACCGACCCGATCATCGTGCCCATGCGCATGTTCACCGGGATGAACAACTTCTCGCTGATGGCGATCCCGTTCTTCATCCTGGCCGCCGAACTGATGCGCATTGGCGGCCTGTCCGGCCGCCTCATCGAGCTCGCCAAGGCGCTGGTGGGCTGGGTACCCGGCGGCCTGGCGGCCGCGACGGTGCTCTCCTGCCTGCTGTTCGGCGCCATCTCCGGCTCGAGCCCGGCCACGGTGGTGGCGATCGGCTCGATCATGTTTCCCGCGCTGGTTGCCGCCGGCTACGACAAGCGCTTTGCCATCGGCCTGATCGCCACCGCCGGCACCCTCGGCCCCATCGTTCCGCCGAGTATTGCGCTGATCATCTACGGTTCCGTCACCGGCACCTCGGTGGGCCGGCTGTTTGCCGCCGGGCTGATCCCCGCCCTCCTGATCGCCTCGCTGCTGATCGCCTACTGCATCATCTATGCGTCGCTCAAGGGCTACCCGCGTGCGCCCTTCCCCACGCTCAAGGAAATCATCGCCGCCTTCCGCTCGTCGGCCTGGGGCCTGGGGCTGCCGTTCATCCTGCTCGGCGGCATCTACAGCGGCATTTTTACCCCCACCGAGTCGGCCGCGGTAGCCTGCATGTATGGCCTGTTCGTGGGCATGGTGATCTACCGCACCATCGGCTGGCGCGACCTGCTCGGCACCCTGCGCAGCTCGGGGCTCACCTCCGCCACCCTGCTGCTGATCACCGCCGGCGCCTCGGCCTTCTCGTGGCTGCTGGCGATTACCGGCACCCCCACGCAGCTGGCCAACCAGGTGCTGTCGCTCACCGACGACCCGATACAGGTCATGGCCCTGTTCAACGTGGTCATGATCGTGGCCGGGTTCTTTCTCGACAGCGCCTCGGCGATCATCGTGCTCTCGCCGCTGCTCGAGCCGATTGCCGGCCGCGTCGGCGTCGACTCCGTGCACTTCGGCGTCATCACCCTGGTCAACTTCTCGGTGGGCATGATCACCCCGCCGGTCGGCCTCAACCTGTTCGTGGCCATGGCGATCTCGCGGATGTCGCTGGTGGAGGTCTTCAAGGCCTGCCTGCCGCTGATCGTGATGATGTTCATCGCCCTGATCATCCTCACCTATGTGCCATTCCTCAGCACCTGGTTGCCGTCGCTGATCTACTGAACCGGATGGGAGACACGAAAGGCGTATGAACGAACTCACATCACTCGGCGCCAGCATCGATGGCCAGCGCTTCTGGAACGACATGCTCGACCAGGCCCGGATCGGTGCCCTGGCGCCCCGCGGCCTGCGCCGCCTGGCCCTGGATGACCATGACAACCAGGCGCGCTGCTGGCTGGTCGAGCGGGGCCGCGCGCTGGGCTGCGAGGCGTACTACGACGCCCTGGGCAACGTCTTCCTGCGCCGCGAAGGTGAGGACCCCAGCTTGGCACCGCTGCTGATCGGCAGCCACCTCGACAGCCAGCCCAGCGCCGGCTGCTACGACGGCACCCTCGGCGTGCTGGCCGGCCTGGCCGTGCTGCGCGCGCTGCACGAGGGCGACATCCGCCACCGGCGGCCAGTCGAGGTGGTCTCCTGGACCAACGAGGAAGGTGCCCGCTTTGCCCCCGGCGCCTCCGGCTCGGCGTGGTTCGCCGGCCAGCGCGACGCAGCCGAGATTCTCGACGCCACGGACGATGACGGCGTGCGCTTCGCCGATGCCCTGGCCGACTGCCTAGCACGCCTCGACGCCCACCGGGTCAGCTACCGGCCCGAGCCGTTCACGCCCCACGCCTTTCTCGAGCTGCATATCGAGCAGGGGCCGGTGCTTGAGTCGATGGGCGTGCCGGCCTGCGCGGTGAAGGGCATTCAAGGGGTCAACTGGTACAGCGTGACGCTGCAGGGTCAGGCCAACCACGCCGGCACCACCCCCGAAA
Source organism: Franzmannia qiaohouensis (assembly GCF_031451695.1). Taxonomy (NCBI): domain Bacteria; kingdom Pseudomonadati; phylum Pseudomonadota; class Gammaproteobacteria; order Oceanospirillales; family Halomonadaceae; genus Franzmannia; species Franzmannia qiaohouensis. The sequence goes on along the minus strand of NZ_JARWAM010000007.1, from coordinate 2,534 downwards.
GCGCCCGCCGCGATGCCTTCACCGGCGCCCACGCCCTGGTCACCGCCCTGCGCGAGGCGGTCGCCGAGCACGGCGACCAGGTATGCTTCACCATCGGCAAGTTCGCGCTGGAACCCAATGCCACCAACACCATCCCCCAGCAAGCGACCTTCAGCATCGACCTGCGCCATCCCAGCGCCGAGGTGCTGGCCGCCCTCGACGAGCGCTTCCAGCGGCTGGGCGCCGAGACGTGGTCCGGCTGCAGCGTCGAGCTCAGCACCAGTTCACGGGTGGCGCCGGTCGACTTCGATGACGACCTGGTAGAGATCGTCGATACCAGCGTCCAACGCTATGCCCCCACGGCCCCGCAGCTGGTGTCCGGCGCCTTCCACGACGCGATTCACCTGGCCCATCGCTGCCCCACTGCCATGCTGTTCATGCCGTGCCGCGACGGGATCAGCCACCACCCCGACGAGCATATCGAGCGTGCCGACGCCGAGATCGCCGTGCGCGCCCTGGCCGACAGCGTCGGCACCCTGCTAGCCCGTTGACCCCATCTATCCCATCAGGAGAACACCATGTCACTTGCCGATGCCCTGGCCCAACGCGGCCTCAGCCTGCCCGACATCCCCGCGCCCCGCGGTACCTTTCGCCCCTGGTCGCGGCTGGATAATCAGCTGTTTCTCGCCGGGCAGATTTGCGAGCGAGACGGCAAGGTGCTCTACCCCGGCAAGGTGGGTGCCGAGTTCGACCTGGAGACCGGCAAGCTCGCCGCCCAGGCCTGCGCGCTCAACCTGCTCGCGGCGCTGAACGATGCCGTGGAGGGCGACATGGACCGCGTCGTGCGCTGTGTCAGAATGAACGGCTTCGTCAACGTCGCCCCGGGGTTTCATGACGTGCCGCTGGTGATCAACGGCGCCTCGGAGCTGTTCATCGACCTGTTCGGCGACGCCAGCCGCCATGCACGCACCGCCATCGGCGTGGCGACCCTGCCGGGTAACGCCGCCGTCGAAGTCGAATCGATCTTCGAAATCCGCTAATTGCCAGGAGCCCCACCATGACAACAGCACCGCTCCAACAACCGCTGCGGACCCTGCACCGGGCACTGCGCGACGGCAGCGTGAGCGCCGCCGCGCTCGCCGAGAGCGCCAGCCAGGCCTATCGCAGCCGCGGCCAGCACGACCACGCCTACCAGACCTGGAACGGCGACGCCGCCCAGGCCTTCGCCGACGCCACCGATGCCCTGCTCAAGCAGGGCGGCGACGCCGGCCCGCTGATGGGCCTGCCGGTGTCGATCAAGGACATCTACGCGGTGCCCGGGCTGCCCACCTATGCCGGCTCGTCGCGCCGTCTTCCCGCCGAGTGGGAACGGCCCGGGCCGGTGGTCAGCACCCTGCTCAACCAGCTGCCGGTGATAATGGGCAAGACCCACACCGTCGAGTTTGCCTTTGGCGGCCTGGGCACCAATGCCCACCACGGCGCGCCGCGTAACCCCTGGGATCCGGCCGCCCATCGCACCCCGGGCGGCTCGAGCTCCGGCGCCGGGGTCTCGCTGGCCAGTGGCACCGCAGGCCTGGCCTTCGGCACCGACACCGCTGGCTCGGTACGCGTGCCCGCCAGCATGACCGGTGTGGCCGGCCTCAAGACCACCGTGGGCCGCTGGTCCACCGCCCAGATCGTGCCGCTCTCCACCACCCTGGATACCCCAGGACTGCTGGCCCGGCGCGTGGATGACCTGGCGTTCGCCTTCGACGCCCTCGACCCAGGCCTGAGCCCCGGTAGCGGAGGCGTCCCCGCCACGCCAGACCTCGCCGACCTCACCTTCGGCGTACCAGAGCACTTCTTCTGGGACGACTGCAGCCCCGGCATCGCCGACACGGTCACCAAGGCCATCAAGCAGCTCGAGGCCGCCGGCGCGCGCATCGTCACCATGGAGCTACCCAAGACGGGCGACGCCTTCACGCTGTTCCAGCAAGGCGGCCTGGCCGCTGCCGAGCTTGCGGCGTTCCTGCACACCTCACTGCCGGATGCCATCGACGCACTGGACCCCAACGTCGCCGCCAGGATCGCTGCCGCCGACGGCATGCCGGGCTGGGAGTACGTGCGCCGCCGCCAGGTCATCGACGACCTCACCCGCGCCGCTACCCAGCGCCTGCGACAGGTAGATGCCATGCTGACGCCCACCGTCGCCATCACCCCGCCGACGCTGGAGAGCCTCAAGCCCGAGGGCGCCTACCCCAAGGCCAACATGAAGGCGCTGCGCAACACCGTGATGGCCAACTTCATGGGGCTCTGCGCGCTCACCCTGCCGGTCGGCCGCGACGTCGCCAACATGCCCGTCGGCTTGCAGGTGATGGCCGGCCCCTGGCAGGACGCCCGACTGCTCGCCATCGGCCAGGCCATCGAGGCCAGGCTTGGCAACGGCCTCGATATTCTCGGCGAGGTACCGACCGTCGGTTAACAATGTGGGAAATGGGATGGACCCGTCCCCCCTTGTGCCAAGATGAGTTTGCAACGCCATCTTGGGTGCATGGGGCACCACACGGCATCTCGGA